>NZ_BCAG01000005.1:300000-480438 GCF_001293685.1 Desulfatitalea tepidiphila
GTAGGCCCCCACCGAGCCTTCGGTATCCTTTTTCCACGGCTGATCAAAGGCCTCCATCACATAGTAGACATATTTTTCCTTGCTGGCGCGCGCCAGGAAGCGGCGCAGGAAAGTGGCCTGGTTGGCCGGCGACGCCACGGCCGATTGCCGGGTGCGGCCGTTGCTCGGCCACCCCACCTCGGCGATCACGATCGGCTTTTTGGGAAACATTTCCTTTAGAAGGTCAATCTTTTCGACCACATAATCCACAGCCGCGTCGATATGCACCCCTTCCCAATACGGCAGCATGTGAACAGCCAGATAATCCACGTGATCAGCCAGCTCCGGATATTTGGTCCAGACATGCCACGGCTCGGCCGTGCTGACCGGGATGCCCAGTTTTCTACGGGCCGAGTCCAGGTATCCGATGAGCGTCTCGACGGGCAGATCCGCCCGCAGGATCGACTCGTTGCCGATGACGATGCGTACGATGTTGGGGTTGGTATTGGCGATGCGCAGCATGGTCTCGATATCGGCCTCGTTTTTTTCCAGGTCCGCGCCGATCCAGACGCCCAGGGCCACATTGATTCTGTATTTCAATGCGAGTTCAGGTATCTTGGCCTGAACATGTTCCACGCTGTAGGTTCGCACCGCGTGGGTCTTGCCCTGGAGCAGGGCCAGGTCGCTTTCGATCTGGGCCTCCGAGGGATATTGGGCTGCCAGGGGACTCTGGCCGGCCTGAAACGGTGAAAAGGAGAACCCCTGTATACGGGTGGGCCAGGGCGGCTCCTGCTCCGGACGGTTGGCCACGGCCCAGATGCTCACGGCCAATATGGCGACGGCGATGGCAATGATGACACTTGAAGTTTTCATTTATGGAGCGGCTCTATAAATATAGACGTGATACGCACCCTATATGGATGTGACATGACGGATCGGTATTTTCTTTCCAGCCGCTAATTATCTGCATTTTCAGAGATGCTCAAGTTTTTTTCGCAACGGCTCGATAATGATTATAATGATGCCAAAAGGAGTTTGCCGTATTGATCCTCTCTGCTGCCACTAGACGATGCTGGTTTGTTATCGCGCTGATCCTGTTGCCATTCGCCGGGTCTTGGCCTGCGCCGTGCCAGGCGCAACCGATACCACCAGATCAGACGATAGGCCAGACGATTGACCAGACGATCGGGCAGGCGCCCGATCCGGCCAGCGTTCAGGCGCCAGATCATGTGACCGCCCGGGCGCCGGATCAGAAGACGGAACACCCGGGGATCGAAAGACCAAGGTCGGTTGCCGCGGTTCAAGAATCGGTCCAGGATCTGATCGAAGGTTCGGTCCAGGGTTCAGTCCGGGGTTCGATCCGGGTCACAATCCAGCGTCGGGATGAGGGGTTCACTCTCTATCGCGGCGGCGAACCCTACTACATCAAAGGCATCGGCGGCAGCCGCTTCCTGGAAGGTGCCGCGGCCGCGGGGGCCAATTCGGTGCGCACCTGGGACGCCGGCGATGCGGACGAAGTGCTGGAACGCGCCCACACACTGGGTATGACCGTCATGCTCGGCATCTGGCTCTCCCACGACCCGGCGGACTACGAAGACCCCTCCTATCGCCAGATGAAAATCGACCAGGTGCAAGACCTGGCGCAACGCCATCGCAACCATCCGGCGCTGCTCATGTGGGCTTTGGGCAACGAGATCAACCTCGAGGGCGCCGACACCGAGTCGGCCTGGCGATTCGTCGATGACCTGGCCCGCCTCATCCGGCAGCACGACGATGCCCATCCGGTGGTTTCGGTCATCGCCTGCAATCCGGACACCCTGGAAAACATCGCCATTTTCGCACCGGCCCTGGATGCCGTGGGCATCAATGCCTACGGAACCCTGGCCGACATCCGGGCCATGGTGGACAGCTCCCCTTACACGGGGCCCTACATGATCACCGAATGGGGCGTCAAAGGCCACTGGGAGGCCCAGCACACCGCCTGGGGCCGACCCCTTGAGCCCACCAGCGCGTGGAAGGCCGATTTCCAGCTGGCCGGCTACGAACGCGACATCCTGGCCAACCGGGACCGGTGCATCGGCGCCTACGTCTTTCTCTGGGGCCAAAAACAGGAACGCACCCCCACCTGGTACAGCATGATCCTGGAAGAGCTGCCCGGCATCGCCCAGGCCGGCCTGTTCAGCCCCGCGGTCGACGCCATGCACTACAACTGGACCGGCTCCTGGCCGGCCAACCGCGCTCCCGAGGTGCTCGACATGCTGATCAACGGCATTCCGGCCGAACAGGGCGTCGTCGTTGCCCCCGGAGAAGCGTTGAGCTCATGGGTCAACGCCCGCGATCCCGAAGCCGATCGCCTGACCTATGTGTGGGAGCTGCTCGAAGAGCCCTCGGTGTTGGGCAGCGGCGGCTCGTTTGAACCCCGGCCGGCCAGCCTGGCCCGCATCACCCAGGACCAGTCGCCGGAGCTCAACCTCTCGGCGCCCCTGTCGGCCGGCGAATATCGCCTCTTCGTCTACGTCCTGGACAACAACGGCCACGCGGCCACGGCCAACATCCCTTTCCAGGTGCGCCCCTTCTCCGAACAGGAAGCCAGCGTGGCCTCGTCCCAGCCGAACCCCGGATAAAAGAGGAACGATCCCCTATTTCTGGGTCGCCATCCTCGGGCTGATGATCACGTCGATGCGTCGGTTCTGGGCCCGGCCTTCCGCGGTTTCATTGGGCGCGATCGGCTTTGAAAAACCGTAGCCGATGGCCATTATTTTTCTGGCCGGCAACGTGCCGTTGGCTACCAGATATTGGCGCACCGACTCGGCACGCTCTTCGGACAGAATCTGATTGCTCTGCTTGGATCCAGTACTGTCGGTGTGTCCCTCGACGATCACATCGGGCTGCCCGAAAGTGACGATCGCCTTCTGCACCTTGCTCAACAGATCGTAGTTGGCCGGTAGAATCACGGCCTGTCCCACCGGGAACTGCATGCCCTTGAGCCGAATCACCAGTTGGTTCAGCTGCTTGTAAACCTCGGCCTCATCGGGTGTGAAATAGCCCTGCACAGTGACGAATTGCTCGTTGAAGCGTTTCTCCTCGGCCAGTCGCTCCTTGTCGTATTTCACCCTCTGGGAGGTGCCTTCCAATTCCCCCAACCGGTCGCCGAGCCGCCGGATCAACTGGTTTTTCTCATCGACACTGTTGGAGGCCGACGCAAACTCGCTCTGGAGGGCACCGATCGCGGCGAGGATACCGGTCTGCTGATCTTCGAAGGCCGCGTTGCGGTGATCGGTCAGCTTCAGCTTGGTGTTGACGCCGGACAACAACGATTCGATCCACAAGGCGGCCGCTTCGGGGGGCATCTCATCCAGCCGACGGCTCGCATCAGCGATGACCATCGCTCTTTCGGCCATGAAGCGCGCGTCGGCCGCCTTCTGCTGGATCCCCTGCTGATCATACCGGTTCTGGGCAATATGGGTATCCGCCTGGGCGAATGCCTCTTGAGCGTCTCTAAAAGAGTGAGGCGCGATGTCGTCGACATCCATCTCCTTGGCCCTGGCCAGCATCTGCTGCACGTCGCCGAGCGCCGCCTGGCGAATGGCCTGCAACTCCAGCTCACGGAATTGGTCGCTGACCCCTTTCTGGCGATCGCGTGCATACTGAAAATCGTTGTCGTCCATGGCTCGCGTCAGTTTTAAAAAGTCGCTCTCCGCCTTGGCATATGCGTTTTCGAACTGTTGGGCATTGACCGCTTGGGCTGCCCGGCGGCTTTCTATGGCCTCGGCCAGTTGATCGCGCGACCGCAGGGCCACCACCCGTGCCTGTTGCAGCTCGGCCCGCCCCTGGGCGATATGATTCAGGATACCGCTTAATTCCGAACCCTTGTCGAGGCCCTGGCGGGCGGCGTTATGGGAGGCGGCGGCCCGTGTAAACCATGTGGGAGACAGCACATCCACCTGCTCACCCCTGGCGTCCTGCAGCTCTTGGCCCAATTGGGCGATCATTTCGCTGGGGTTGCCGGTGCGTTCGACCGGTTCGACTTTCAACGGCGCGCCGCCGCAAGCGGTGAAAAGCAGTGCGCAGAGAAAAAGGGAAACCCACCTGCCGGCGTTAACGGTTTGTTTTTTCATACGGCACCTCCCCATCTGGATGGTTTGTTGGCTTATTCGGGTTTTCGGCCATCTGAAATGGCACTAATTCACCACCTGCCGCCTCAATATGGTGTCCTTTTGCCACCGTCGGTCGTCACGGCGAGGATACTCAATATTGTAGTGCAGGCCGCGGCTCTCCTTGCGGTGAGTGGCGCATTTGATGATCAATTCGGCCACCGTGGCGATGTTGCGCAGTTCGATCAGATCGGGCACCACCTTGAAGTGCCAGTAGTAGTCCTGAATTTCGCTCTGAATGATGTCGATACGACGGCGGGCCCGCTCGAGCCGCTTGTCCGATCGCACGATCCCCACGTAGTTCCACATCAACCGCCGGATCTCGTCCCAATTGTGGGTGATCACGATCATCTCGTCGCTGTTGCTGGTTCCCACGTCGTCCCAGGCCGGTGGTTCGGGCAGCGGACTGAAATGGTTGGTCTGCAACTGGCGAATCACCTCCTTGGCGGCGGCATCGGCATATACCAGGGCTTCGAGCAGGGAGTTGCTGGCCAGGCGGTTGGCGCCGTGCAACCCAGTGCAGGCGGTCTCCCCGACGGCATAGAGGTTGAGGATATCGGTGCGGCCGAAAATGTCGGTCACCACCCCGCCGCACATGTAGTGAGCGGCCGGCACCACCGGGATGGGGTCGCGGGTCATGTCGATCCCCAGGCTCAGGCACTTGGCGTAGATATTGGGAAACCGCTCGCGGACCATGTCCGCCGGCTTGTGCGTGATATCCAGAAATACCGAATGGTCGCCGCTCTTTTTCAATTCGGTATCGATGGCCCGGGCCACCACGTCGCGGCAGGCCAGATCCTTCTGGGGATCGTAGTCGGCCATGAAGGCGCGCCCCGCCGAATCGATGAGAATACCGCCCTCCCCGCGCACCGCCTCGGAAATCAGGAAGTTCTTGGCATCCGGATGAAACAGGCAAGTGGGATGAAACTGAACGAATTCCAGATTGGCGACAGTGGCGCCGGCCCGGTAGGCCATGGCGATGCCGTCTCCGGTGGCGATGTCCGGGTTGCTGGTGTAGAGGTAGACCTTGCCGGTGCCGCCGGTGGCCAACAGGGTGATATGGGCCGCAAAGGTTTTCACCCGCTGGGTTTCCCGTTCGAGCACATAGGCACCGCAGCAGAAATCTTCATGGGTGGTCGTCACCAGGCCGCGTTTGATGCGGGCCGAGTGGGTGATCAGGTCGATGGCGACGTGATCCTCATAGAGTTGGATGTTGGGGTGGTTGCGAACCAGATCCACCAACACCTGCTCGACCTCTTTACCGGTCATGTCGTGGGCGTGCACGATGCGATTCTTGCTGTGCCCGCCTTCGCGGCCCAGATCGAAAGCCGTACCGGCATCCTCGGCTGGGCCGGCTTCGGGTCTCAAATTGAAATGCACGCCCAACCCGATCAATTCGTTGATCCTTTCGGGCCCGGCCTTGACGACCATTTCCACCACATCCGGATTGCATAGCCCATCTCCGGAATTCAGCGTGTCCTGGATATGCAGGTCGAAACTGTCCGTCGCACCGAAAACGGTGGCGATACCGCCCTGGGCCAGGTTGGTGTTGCTGTCCATGGCCGCCTTCTTGGTCACCAGGGCCACCGTGCCTTGCTCGGCCACCTTGAGGGCAAACATCAATCCGGCCACACCGCTGCCGATTACCAGGACATCGGTTTTAATATCGGTCATGTCGTTGTTCTCGATTCTCGGTTTAAAAATTTAGAAAGTAAGACAGTGGGGATTTTGTCATGGCGGTAGAGGAAAGAAAAAAGTTTAAAGTGTTAAGTTTAAAGTTTAAAGTGGTGGTATTCTGTCGATTATATTTTAAGATCCTGCAACAATTCATTGCTGGAGGGCGCCGTGAAAAATCAGTAATTACCATTTACCGTCATACCGGAGGAAACCGGGGTCCAACGATTTCGGTAGGTTCTATATGCTGTTTCAAGTCCTGCCCGAACCATAGACCAGAGTTCGGCACAACGCCCTTACGACTTCTTACGAATCCATTAATATGAAGGTTCCTTATAAATGGCCATCTTCCTTCACTTAAAACTTAAATCTTTCAACTTTAAACTATCTGTTCCTACAACAACCCCGTCCGGCGTTTGGGTTTTTTCAAAATGAATCCCACGATCATCCCCAAAAACACCAAACCACCGCCATAAAGCAGCCCCTCATAAATCTTGTTGTTGGCCAATTTGTTGAATTCGCTCTCAAATTTTTCGGCTTTGGCGCGCGCCTCCTGAAGCTCCTTCACGTTTTTTTCATAGGTGGCTTTGAATTTGAGAAATTCGGCCGATTCACGCTTCAATGCATCGTAGGCATTCTGCACCTTGTTCAGTTCGTCCCGGGTCTGTTTGAGCTCATCTCCGACCGAGCGGTTTCCGGAACTCAAATCGGCAATCTTCTGTTCGAGCGCTTTGTTCTGGGCGATCGCTTCGTCATGTTTGCGCTGCAGGCGTTCCAATCGGAGTGCGGCGGGAGGTGTCGCTGTCAGAAAGCGGTTCTGCACCCAACCCTCTTTGCCATTGGCCAACCGGATCTGGGACCATTCATCGCCCTCATCCAGCAGCTCCACGAGCGAACCGGTGGGCACCAGGGCAATGATCTTGCGATCCGTGGCCGGTCCTGTACGCAGGGTAATTTCAAACTCCTCGGACACATATCGGTTATCTGCAAAAACCAGAGAGACACTCAGCAAGGTGCAGAGCAGGACGCAAAGGCCTGCTGTCATCGATCGATTCATTGGATCATACTCCCCTGGGGTTTTTTAGCCGCGGCTGGCATCCTTGTTGCCCCTTTTCGGCTGGTGGTCGGCGAGGGCCGGAATGGTCCGTATTCTTTGATGAAAATTGAGCTTCTGTCAATAATTTCTTTGATTAGCGCCCATATTATGCTAATTTATTTTTAATTTCAGTACAAAAGGGAACCCGGATGATCGCCTACGATTTGCAATGTTCAAACGGCCATCGTTTCGAAGGCTGGTTTGAAGATGCCAAGACCTTTGAAAAACAGAACAAACAGGCCTTGATCGCTTGCCCGATGTGTAACGATACGGCCATCACCCGCCTGCCGTCGACCTTCGCCATCAAAGGCATCAAAAACCCGCAACCGACGACCTTCAAATCCAAAACGCCGGCCGAGGCCGAGATCATCATGCGCGCCATTTCCGATTATGTGGAACAAAACTTCGACAATGTGGGCACCGATTTCGCGAAGGAGGCGCTCAAGATCCACTATGGCGTCACCGAGCCACGCAACATCCGCGGCGTGAGCACCAGTCAGGAGGAGGAAACATTGCGCCAGGAAGGTGTCCAGTTCTTTAAGTTCCCGGCCGGCGAAGAAAAACCTGCACCCCCGTCCTCTTCCGAATCAGAATCCGATTGAATTCTCCACAGCGCCCAGCCGCCATGACAGAAGACTCTGCCGTCTGCGCGGCTGGTCGGCTTCGACGGCAACCCGCACGGCCTTGGGCGACCCGACCAGCACCACCATCTGCCGCGCCCGGGTCAGGGCGGTATAGAGCAGATTGCGCTGCAGCATGACATAATGCTGGGTCACCAGCGGCACCACGATGGCCGGATATTCCGAGCCTTGGGATTTGTGCACGGAGATGGCATAGGCCAGGGAGAGCTCATCCAGATCGGTCTCATCATAATCCACCTCGCGGCCGTCATATTCGACAGTCAAGCGCCGCGCCTCCGCATCGATCCGGCAAATGGTGCCGATCTCGCCGTTGAATACCTCCTTCTGATAGTTGTTGCGCAGATGCATCACCTTGTCGCGCAGGTAAAAACGGCCGCCCATGGGTTGCCCTTGGGCCGCACCCGGATTGAGCGCCGCCTGGAGCACCTGATTCAAATGCAAGGTGCCCGCCACGCCCTTGTGCATGGGGGTCAATACCTGCACCTGGCGCACGCCGTCCAATCCGGTTTGTGACGGAATATGGCGGGCGCACAAATCGACGATGGTGCGGGCGGTCTCCTCGGGCGTGCCTCTTTCGATAAAGGTAAAGGGTTGGAGGGTGGCTTCCGAGGCCGCCGGGTCCCATCGGGGAATGCAGCCCAGGCGCACCTGGTGGGCGCCGGCGACGATCGGACTTTCCGCGGACTGCCGGAACACGCTTTTCAACTCATAAGTGGCGGCCGCATGGGCCTGGATCAGGTCGGCCAGGACCGTTCCCGGCCCGACCGAAGGCAGCTGGAACACATCCCCCACGAGGATGATACGGGCCTGCAGGGGCAACGCTTTGAGCAGGTGCCCCATCAGAAGGGCGTCCACCATGGAGGCCTCATCGACGATCAGGGCCTGGGTGTCGAGGGGATCGTCCTGGTCGCGCTCGAATCCCCCCTCGCTCAAATTGAAACCAAGGAGCTTATGCAGGGTGGCGGCAGGCCGTCCCGTCACCTCGGCCATGCGGCGCGCCGCCCGACCGGTGGGCGCGGCCAGGAGATAGTCCCGGCCCACGGCTTCGAAAACCGCAGCGATGGCGCGTATCAACGTGGTTTTACCGGTTCCCGGACCACCGGTGATGATGACCGCGGGCTGGTTCATGACGCTTTGCAGCACGGACAACTGGGTGTCGGACAACTGGATGGCCATCCGTCTGACGACGGTCTCCATGATCTGGTCGGCATTCACAGGCGGCGGGGACACCGGTATGTCGCGCCTGGCCAGGATCCGGCGGGCGATCTGTACCTCGGCGTCATAAAGCGGGGCCAGGTACACCGGTTCATCCGGCGCGTCGGTGCAGACCACGAGGCGCTCGTCGGCCGCCATCTCGGTCAAGGCGGACGCCACGGTGTGAAAATCGAGGTCGAAAGCGGTACAGCACCGTTCGACCAACGCCTGGCGAGGGACGAACATGTGGCCCTCTTCGGCCGCCTCCTCGATGAGAAAATTGAGACAGGCCCTGGCCCGCTCGGCTTCGTCCACAGTCAGATCGGAACCGCGCACGATGGCATCGGCGATGTAAAACCCGATGCGCGGCAAATCGGCGGCCAACCGGTAAGGTTCGGATTGCAGGATGGAGAGCGCCTCCTGGCCGTAGGTCTTGTAGATGCGGGCGCCGTAGGCCGGCCTGACGCCGTGGGTTTGTAAAAATGCCATCAACGTCCGCACATGATGGTGGGCGCGCCAGGCCTCGCCGATGCGGCGGGCGGTCTCCGGTCCGATGCCGCGCACCTCTGCCAGTCGGTCGGGATCGTTTTCGATGACGGTCAACGTATCGGCCTGGAAGTGGTTCAGCAGACGCTCCGCGGTCTTGGGACCGATGCCCTGGATCAACCCGGACGAGAGGTAGCGCCGTATCTCCTCGATCCCCGAAGGCAACAGCACCTCGAATTGTGACACGTTGAATTGCTCACCGTAACGCGGGTGGTGACGCCAGGTACCGGTGAGTCGCAGGGTTTCGCCCGGCCTGGGCTCGGGCAGATGGCCCAGGATGGTCACCAGGTTGCCATGGTCCGAAGGACGAAACCGGGCGATCATGTAATGGTTGTCGGGATTGCGGAAGGTGACGCGCTCGATCTGGCCTTCCAGATGGGCGGCGGGTGGGGTTGGCATGGTCATCGCCGACCGTCCGGTGAAACGGCGCGGCCAAGAAGGTATCGGGCCGCATCCAGGAGATCGGCCGCCACCATGTCTGGACGGATATGCAGCTCGGCCAGCTCCTTTTCTGCCCGGAGGCCGTTGCCGGTGCGCACCAGAATGGTGGTGCCGCAGCCGGCATTGCAACCGCAAAGCATATCCTTGACGCTGTCGCCGATCATGACGCTGTCGACCGGGTCGATGCCGTATCGCCGGCAGGCCTGTTGAATCAAACCGGGCGCGGGTTTGCGGCAATCGCAGGCTTCATCGGGCCGGTGGGGACAATAGAAAATATCGAGAATGTCGCCGCCCGTGGCGGACACGGCGGCTTTCAGCTTCCGATGGGTCTCCTCGAGCACCCTTAGGGGAACCATGCCCCGACCGATGATCGACTGGTTGGTGATGACGATCAGACGGAAACCGGCTTGGCTCAACAGGCGCAAGGCCTCGAGGCTGCCCGGCAGGAATTGGAACTCGTCCCAGGTTTTGATGTAGTCGGGCGAATCACGGTTGATCACGCCGTCGCGGTCCAGGAAAATCACCTTTTTGAGCTGTGCGGCGATCGCCAACCTCCTATTCCGCGACGATAAAGGTTTCGGGGTATCCGTTTTGCCGCAACAGCTGTTCGTATTGCTCGGCCTCGGCCAGTTCGGTGCTCAGGCCCACCCGGACCCGGTAGAAGGTGCGCACGCCATCGTCATAGGGCACCATGTGGGCGTTTTTGTAAATCTGGTCCAGCCGCTGAACCAGCCGTTCGGCGTTGGTCCGCTCAGCAAATGCCCCCACCTGAAAGGTGAAATTGCCGGAATAGTAGTCCATGGGCCGATAGGCGGTGGCTTGCCCCGAAGCCGATGATTCGACCGGCGCGCCCAGAGCCACGATCTTGACCGGCGCGGTTCCCGGCCCCACCACCCCGAGCTCGCTCGCGGCCGCATAGGAGAGATCGATGATGCGCCCGCGCACGAACGGCCCCCGGTCGTTGATGCGCACATCCAGGGTGCGATTGTTGTTCAGGTTGTGCACGCGAACGAAGGTGCCCAGGGGAAGGGTCTTGTGCGCCGCCGTCATGGCGTGCATGTCGTAGATCTCGCCGTTGGATGTCTTGCGGCCATGAAACTCGTGGCCGTACCAGGAGGCCACCCCCTCCTGCTCGAATCCGCGGGCATGGGAAAGCGGCTGGTACCATTCCCCGTAGACCCGATAAGGCTTGGGCTGGCCGGGCACCTCCGTCGGACGTCTCTGGGACGGCGACGGCAAAGTGGAACACGCCTGCAGCCCCAGAGGCACTATCAACGCCAGGATTAAAACGGCACGTCGCAATTGCATGTGAAATGGCGAATACACCTTACCCCATTCGACGTCACGCCGCTCAAAGCAACTCAAATCGTCCAATCGCTATCATTCCTTCACTTAAAACTTTACACTTAAAACTGTCTTCGTGTCATTCTTCCAAAGCGATCTTCAGCACATCCATCATTTTCGACACAAAATGGAAGGTGATGTCGTTTTTCACCTTCTCCGGTATATCGATCAGGTCTTTCTCGTTCTCCTTGCACATGATGATCGTCTTGATGCCCGCGCGGTGCGCGGCCAGCACCTTTTCCTTGATGCCGCCCACCTGCAGCACCTGGCCGCGCAAGGTGATCTCCCCGGTCATGGCCAGGTCCTTGCGGATCTTCCTGTTGGTCAGCAGAGAGACCAGGGCCGTCAGCATGGTGACGCCGGCCGAGGGGCCGTCCTTGGGAATCGCACCGGCCGGCACATGGATGTGGATGTCATGGCTGTCGAAAAAATCATCGTCGATCTTCAGCTCCTTGGCACGGGAACGGATGAAGCTCAGTGCGGCCGTGGCCGACTCTTTCATGACATCCCCCAACTGGCCGGTCAGCGTGAGGCCCTTCTTGCCTTTCATGGCCGTAGCCTCGATAAAGAGCAGGTCGCCGCCGACCGGCGTCCAGGCCAGCCCCATGGCCACGCCGGGGGTACTCATGCGTGCCTTGACCTCGGAGGTGAATTTTACCGGCCCGAGGTATTCGGCCAGATCCGACGCCTTGATCGATGCTTTCTTGATGCTGTCCTCGGCCACCTTCGTGGCCACGCCCCGGCAGACCGTGCCGATTTCGCGCTCGAGGTTGCGCAGCCCCGCCTCCCGGGTGTATCCGGAGATGATGTTGCGGATCGCCCCCACGGCAAAGGTGATCTGGTTGGCTTTGAGCCCGTTCTCCTTGCGCTGGCGCGGGACCAGATAACGCTGGGCGATGTTGATCTTTTCATCCTCTGTGTAACCGACCAGCTGGATGACCTCCATGCGGTCGCGCAAGGCCGAAGGAATGGTATCGAGCACATTGGCCGTGCAGATGAACATCACCTTGGACAGATCGAAGGGCACGTCCAGGTAATGATCCGAAAAGGAGAAATTCTGTTCCGGATCGAGCACCTCGAGCAGTGCCGAAGAGGGATCGCCGCGAAAGTCGCTGCCCACCTTGTCGATTTCATCGAGCATGAAGATGGGGTTGTTGGAACCCACGCGCCGCAACCCTTGGATGATCCGCCCGGGCAGGGCGCCCACATAGGTGCGCCGATGCCCTCGGATTTCCGCCTCGTCGCGCACGCCGCCCAGGGAGATGCGATGAAACTTGCGCCCCAGGGCTCTGGCTATGGATGCTCCCAGAGAGGTCTTGCCTGTGCCCGGGGGGCCGGCGAAGCAGAGAATCGGGCCCTTTGAGTCCGGCTTGAGCTTGCGCACCGCCAGATATTCGATGATGCGCCGCTTGGGTTTTTCCAGGCCATAGTGATCGTCGTCCAGCACCTTGCGCGCCTTTTTGATATCCAGATTGTCTACGGTGCTCGTGTTCCAGGGCAACTCGGTGAGCCAATCCAGGTAAGTGGAAGAGACGGTATACTCGGCCGATGAGGGATGCATCTTGGCCAGACGGTCCAGTTCACGTTCCGCCTCTTTGACGGCGACCTCCGGCAGGCCGCGTTCGTGAATCTTGGTGCGGTATTCCTCGATCTCCACGCCAGTCTCTTCGGTTTCCCCCAGCTCTTCCTTGATGGCCTTGAGTTGCTGGCGCAGGTAATATTCGCGCTGGCGCTTGTCCATGTCGCCCTTGACCTGGGACTGGATCTTGTTTCCCAATTCCAGAATGTTCAGCTGGTGATTGACCAGCTTGGTCACCAGCTTGAGACGCCGGGTGGCGTCCTGCAGTTCTAAAACCCGCTGTTTTTCGTCGGCGGTGGCATTGATGGTCGAGGCGATCATGTCGGCCAATGTGCCCGGCTCTTTGATGGTGTTGGCCATCTGGGCGATTTCGGCCGGCAGACCCGGCGAGAGCTCCACGATGCGGGCGAACTGTTTCACCACGTTGGCCATGAGCGCCTGGGATTCATCGTCCTGGTGCTCGATGTCGTCGAAGTGCTCCACCTCGGCCTGCAGATAGACCTTTTCTTTGATATAGGATTTGATCCGGAAACGGCTCAGACCCTGCACCAGCATCTGGGCGCGGTTGTCTTCGGTCTTGGCCATTTTCAGAATCAAGGCACTGCATCCGATCCCGGCCAGGTCCTCCTCGCTATCGGGACGGGCATTTTCCTTCTTGGCGGAGACGACCAATCCGATGATCCGGTCGCGCGACATGGCCTCATCCACCAATTTGATCGATTCCCCCTGCATCACCACCAGCGGCAATACCATCTTTGGAAACAAGGCGGCATCGTAAAGTGGCAATATGGGCAAAGTTGTAGGTAGGTTATCTGCGCTATAATCAACGGGTGGCTTATTGTCGGCCATCAAAACCTCCTTATCGTCGGCGTGGGGTGCGCGTGCTTTCATAAGTTCACCTGCTTTCCGCTGGACATGGACCGAACCTGCCGGCCCGCCTTGCTATTGACGATTCGTTGCGATCATCCATCGCTGATCGGAATCTTATGCGTCTTGTTCGTTTGAAGCTTGAGCATGCGCACGTTCAAAAAACCGTTGGAGAAATGCGAAGAAACGACTTCGGTATCCACCGGGGAAGGCAGGTGCAGGATGCGTTCGAATTTTCCATAACGAATTTCGGCGAGGCGATAGGCCCCGTCGGCCGGTTTGGTCAACTCCTTGCGCCGACCCGAGATGCGCACCGCCTTGCTGTTCACTTCCACCTCGAGGTCCTCTTTTTCCACACCGGCCAATTCCGCCCAGATAAAGACCTCTTTACCGGTTTCGTAGATATCCACCTGGGGTACCCAACCACAGTCTTTGCAGGCGAACATGGGACCCACCGAGCGGGTCCTGAAGATATCCTGCAACGTCCTTTCAAGCTGTGACCCGATGCGGTTGAACTCATCACCAAATCGGATTTTGACATAGTCCATGGTTGACTCCTTCCGTGAACGGTGCGGGTGTCGGTCGCGCCCTGCAGCGCGTTCACACGCCCTGGCTGGAAACCGCGACCTGGTTGCTGAGGACTTAAAACGCTTGTACGTTTAGACAATCGACGAAAACGACCGTAAAATAACATCGCCGCGCTGCTTTGTAAAGGTAATCCCCCGAAATGACCGGTAGTTGCGCTGCCTCAGGGTCGTGTTGACAACCGGATCGAGGTGATTAAAATGGGCACATGTTCAAGCAATTGGCGATACACACAAGGAGGTGGGGTCATGACGGTGATACGGTGGGATCCTTTCAGAAACATGTCCGCATTACAAGATCGCATCAATCGGCTTTTCGAGGATGCCTTTCCCCAAAAGACCGATCAGGAAGACCTGTCGGTCTGCGCCTGGCGGCCATTGGTGGATATTTTTGAAACCGACGATGGCGTTGCGATCCAGGTGGACCTGCCGGGCGTCAAAAAAGACGATGTGACCGTGGAGGTCAAGAACAACCTGCTCACCATCCAAGGCCTGAGGCAGGTCGAACCCACCGTCAGCGAGGAAAAATATTATCGCCGTGAAAGGACGTGCGGCACCTTCCTTCGTTCTTTCAACTTGCGCTATCCGGTCGCGCCGGAGAACATCAAGGCGTCGTTCAAAAGCGGTGTGCTGACCATTCACATCCCCAAGCCCGAAGAAGAAAAATCAAAGAAAATCAACGTCAGTATCGATTAATCGCCCGGTCGTGCAATCACCTGATCGTCCGCGGCCGGGCACCTCTCCTCCAATGAAGGTGCCCGGCGGTCAAGGTGGCGCCCGTCCTGCACACCGCCCGGTATGATGACCTGCTTCGCATAAAATCCCCATCCATTAAGCGTCCCTGGTGCCGGTGATCCGCTGTTGCACTTTCAACTCGCTTTGCTTATCATGCGCCCCATGGAAAAACACGCAAACGGCCGCGGCATACTGGCCTCTCAATACTTTTTATACTTCGGCACCATGGGCATGCACCTGCCCTTTTTCAATCTCTATTGTTACCAGCTCGGTTTCAGCGGCTTTCAAATCGGAACCCTTTCGGGCATGCGATCGGTGACCTTGATCGTCTTCTCGCTCTTCTGGAGCGTTCTGGCCGACCGCCTCCACGCCCGGCGCCGGATCTACATCGGGTGCAACTTCATCAGCGCCGCCGCCTGGGGTCTCTTTCTCATGACCACCGATTTCTGGTGGATGCTGGCCATCACGGTCCTCTACGGGATCTTCTACGCCCCCCTCATCGCCTTCCTCGAAGCGTTCGCCATGGAGGTGCTGGGCCGCAACAAGCAGCGTTACGGCCGAATGCGAATGTGGGGATCGATCGCCTTCATCATCATCGTCCTGATCCTCGGCAGGATCATCGACGAATATGGCGTCAAAATCATTCTCGCCTTGATCCTGGCCGGCTCCTGGCTGCAAGCCCTGGTCGCCCTGGGATTTCCGAAAACCAGGGCGGAGCGCCCGCACCCCGGGGGAGGCAACTGGCGTCACCTGCTCAACCATCAGGTGGGCGTTTTTCTGGCATGCGCCTTTTTGATGCTGCTCAGCCACGGGGCATACTACAATTTTTTCTCCATCCACCTGGCCGAATTGAATTACGACAGCTTCTTCATCGGCGTGGCCTGGGCGGTCGCGGTGGCCGCCGAGATTCTGGCCATGCTATTCTCCGAACGCCTTTTCAGACGGTTTCGCTACGAAACGGTGCTGCTCGTCTCTTTCGCCGCGGCGGTCATCCGCTGGTTCGGGTTGTGGGAAGCCGAATCCATGGTCGCCATTCTGGCCCTGCAACTGCTCCATGCCGTCACCTACGGCGCCTTTCACATGGCCAGCGTGCTGCATATCGACTCGCTCGCGCCCGATGATGCGAAGACGTTGGGCCAGGCGGTCAACAATGCCGTCACTTACGGCCTCGGCCTGATGGCGGGATTCTTTCTCAGTGGGGCCTTGTACAAGACCCTCGGCGCCCAGGGCCTCTTTGCGCTCAGCGGGGTGGCCGCTCTGGTGGGTGGTTTGATTTTCGCAGCGTACGAAAGGTTCCGAAGCCGTCATCCCGATGGAGGAGAGCTTAAGATTCCGGACAGCCGCCGGTCATGATTTTCAACCAGGCTTCTCTTCGCGCCCATGGCGCAGGATGCGAAATGATCCGGGAAGAGTAGTCCTTCGCCGGCGGCGTCATCCATCCCGCCGGGGGAACACCAGGTGTCGCAGCCAGCCGAAAAAGGTGTTGCCTTTGAGAACGGCCTGCTCCCATTTGACAAACTCGCGTGCCAGCCGGGCCGGATCGGCGTACCAGTCCTGGCGTGTTTTGAACGTTTCGTTTGGGTCGAGTGTTTTGACCACCCGGGCCGGATTGCCCGCCGCCACGCTGTTGGGGGGGATGGAGGAAACCACGATGGCGCCGGCCCCGACGATGCTGTTTTCGCCGATCGTCACGCCCTTGCAGACGATGGCGCTGTCGCCGATCCAGACGTTCCTGCACAACCGCACCGGCTGGGCTGGACCCACCGTGACGCGGTCATAGATGCCGTGCCAGTCGCTGTCCGTCAGATAGGCGCCGCTGGCCAGCATGCAGTTGTCCTCGATGATGATCTCCTGGGCGGCACTGATCCGCACGCCCGGGCAGATCAGCACATAATCGCCGATGCGGATGTGCCCCTGTTTGTCGTAGCTTTCCGGCCAGACCGACAGCCGCACCTTTCGATCGGCCGTAGCGATGAAGGTCGAATAGGCCCCCACGTCAATCGGCCCGCCGAACAGCTGCACATGCCACGGTCCGAGAAAAGCGAATCCCTTGCCCAGCGAATTGAATTGAGGTTCCAGAAAATGGTGGGTGTAGAATTTCTGAAACTTCAACCACCCCTTTTTCAGGGCATATGGTCGATAATCTTTACGCACGGCAACTAAACATCCATATCGCGCCAGTGGTCATGAGAGAAGATGTCTGCACCGGGGGTCAAACGATACAGTGCGTCCGCGGCCATGATGACCACCGCATTGGTCCAGGAGATCTTCTCTTCGGGCCATATCACCATGTCGGGGAAGGTGAACCCGCACCAGAAGGTGCCGTCGTCGAAGGTGTGGTCGCAAATCCAGCGGAACAGGATGTCGGCCTGTTGATGATTGCCCATGGCCTCGAGGGCCAACACCAGTTCACAGGTTTCGGCGATGGTCACCCAGGGACGGTCGGAGACGCAACGCACCCCTAAATCCTGGACCACGAACTTCTTCCAGTATTTGTCGACGCGCTGCTGGGCAGCCGGACCGGTCACCACACCGCTGAGAATTGGATAGAACCAGTCCATGGAAAACCGGGCCTTGGTGGTGTTGAATCGATGGGGCTTTTCCTTCAGGCACTGGAGAAGTAAAGCGAGGGCCTTACGCCACCGGGGTTGATCGACATCCACCAGGCGGGCCAGGGCCAGCGCTGATTTGAGGCTGAAGCAAATAGAACTGCATCCGGTGACCAGCGCCATGCGATCGACCCGTCCCTCGGGGCTGATCGCCCAATAGATCTCGCCGGAAGGCATCTGGTAGTGCAGCACGAAGTCGATGGCCCGTCGGACCGTGGGCCACATCCGGCGCACGAAGTCGAGGTCCGCGGTGCACAGATAGTAATGGTAGACACCCACCGCGACATACGCGGCATGGTTCGTCTCGCGGGTGCGATCCGAGGGCCGGCCGTTGGTGTAGGCGGCGTACCAGCTCCCATCGGGCATCTGAGTGTTGCGCAGCCAATCGAAGGCCCGGCGCGAGGCGTCCAGGGCGCCGCAGATGGTCAGCCCCATGGCCGATTCCACGTGATCCCAGGGATCGACTTTGTCTCCGATCGACCATGGAATGGCGCCATCGGGTTGCTGCAGCTGCAGGATGAGATCCAGGGGGGCGGAGAGATCGACGGCCAGGTCCCGCTGTTCGGCAACGTTGTGAAAGCGTGGTGTCACTAAAGGAGCTCTCCTTGATAATGGAATCGGTCCAGTGATGGGATACCTTCCATCAAACGATGGGCAACATACTGGAAAGACGGCACCCAACACAAGGCAAAAGTGCGCTATATGTTTCATAATTTATGAGACAAAGGAAGGAGATGTCTCAATTCAGTGACAAAGATGGATCACTTGACAAGGTCGGGCGATCTTTCTAACTTAGCCAAGCCATCATCCACCAGGCTGCGGAACCGCAGCGTCACGGCACTTGACACAAGGAGCATCATGATCGTGGAAGAGTTGACCCGCCGCATCGAAGCGCAACATGCCTTGATCCATCAGATCCGCAATGAAATCGGCAAGGTCCTCATCGGCCAGCAGGCCTTGATCGAAGGTCTGCTGATCGGTCTGTTCACCAAGGGGCACATCCTCATCGAAGGGGTGCCCGGGTTGGCCAAGACCAGCGCGGTCAAGGCCCTGGCCGATACGGTGCAGGCAGATTTCAAGCGCATCCAGTTCACCCCGGACCTGCTGCCGGCCGACCTGATCGGCACCGAGGTCTATCGCCCCAAAACCGGCGATTTCGTGATAAAAAAGGGCCCGTTGTTCAATAACATCATCCTGGCCGACGAAATCAACCGCGCGCCGTCCAAGGTGCAATCGGCGCTGCTCGAAGCCATGCAGGAGCGCCAGGTGACCATCGGGGAGACCACCTTCAAGCTGGCCGATCCGTTCCTCGTGCTGGCCACTCAAAATCCCATCGAACAGGAGGGCACCTATCCCCTGCCCGAGGCCCAGGTGGACCGGTTCATGCTCAAGCTGCTCATCGACTACCCGAACCCGGCCGAGGAGAAACAGATCATGCAGCGGGTGGGCTTCGAATCGCCGGCTCAGGTATCGGCCGTGCTCACGCCCGACCAGATCGAGGGCATCCGCCAATTGATTCTTGCCGTTTACATGGATGACAAACTGCGCGACTACATCGTGGCCCTGGTATTTGCCACCCGCCGACCCGAACGGCTCGGCATCGATATCCAGTCCTATATCCAGTACGGCGCCTCTCCGCGGGCCACCATTTTCCTCAGCATGGCCGCCCGCGCCTACGCCTTTCTGCACGGCCGCGCCTATGTCACCCCCCAGGATGTCAAAACCATCGCCCCGTCGGTGCTCCGGCACCGCATCATACCGACCTACGAGGCCGAAGCCGAGGACATCACCACCGACCAGATCATCGCCCGCATCTTCGAGGCCGTGCCGGTACCGTAAGGCCGAGCGGCGAGAACCCCGGACGCACGACACCGGACCCACAACAACGGATCGACGACATGGTGCCAGCCGACATCATCCAAAAGATCAAGAAGGTTCACATCCGCACCGGGCGGACGGTCAATACCCTCATGGCCGGCCAGTACAAATCGGCCTTTCGCGGCGCGGGCATCGAATTCGAGGAGGTGCGCGAATACGCGCCCGGAGACGACGTCAAGAGCATCGACTGGAAAGTGTCGGCCCGGCTCGGGCGGCCGTTCGTCAAGCGTTACCGCGAAGAACGGGAGATGATCGTCATGCTGCTGGTGGATCTGAGCGCCTCGGGCCGCTTTGGCACCCAGGCGGCCCCCAAGCAGGCGGTCGCAGCCGAAACGGCGGCCATCCTCGCGTTCAACGCCATCCGCAACAACGACAAAGTGGGGGCAATTCTCTTCACCGACCAGGTGGAGCGCTACATACCGCCACAAAAGGGCAGCGGCCATGTTTGGCGGGTGATCAAGGAGATCTTCACCCACACGCCGCAACACGTCGGCACCGACATCTCTGGTGCCGTCGGCTTTCTGGGCCGCGTCTGCCGCAAGCGTTCGGTGGCCTTCGTCATCTCCGACTTTCTGCTCACCGGCGGCAACGCCGTAGTGGATCGGCAGATGCGCTCGGTCAACCGCCGGCATGAGTTGATCCATATCCTGATCAGCGATCCGGGCGAATTCACCCTGCCGGAAGGCGGTATCGTGACGGTGAGAGAACTGGAGAGCGGCCGCCTGGTGCGCCTGGACGCTTCCCACGGCCCCACCCGCCGCAGATACGAGGAGCGGCGCACAGAGGCTCATCGACACGTCAAAAACGAATTCAAGGCCGCCAACATGGATTGCATCGACATCAGCACTGCGGCATCGACCGCCGATGTGCTGGCCCGCTATTTCCGTGTACGGGAAAGACGCCGGCGATGAAGGATATTTACGACATCAAACCCGCCCTGGAGATGGGGCCGGATTGGCGCTGGTGGGTCTGGGGCCTGGTGGCGCTCGGCGCGGCGGCGGCCGTTCTGCTGGCATGGTGGTGGTGGCGACTCCGCCGGAAAGCCGATGGAGCGCCGGACTCGGCACCGGCCATCCCTCCGGAAGAGGAGGCCCTGGCCGAATTGGAACGGCTCGCGGCCGAAATCGGCCTCGGCGGCAAGCTGTTCTATTTCAGACTCTCGGCCATCTTGCGCCGCTACGTGGCACGGCGGTTCACCCTGCCGGCCGAGGAGATGACCCTCGAAGAGCTGCTGCCCGGCGTGGACCGGCTACCGGTGGACCGGGAACTGCGCGAGGAGTTCAAGGCGCTGTGCCGACGCTGCGAGCCGATAAAGTTTGCCGACGCGCCGGCGCGGGAAGATGACATGGCACGGGACCTGGTGTTTGCCGGGGAGTTCGTGAAGCGCACCACGCCGGCAGCCGTGGAAGCGGCATCGAACGGGAAAGATGGGTAGAACGACCATGTTCCGTTTCGCAACCCCTTATGCATTGCTCCTGATCATCCTGATCCCCCTGGTGGCCGCATATCGCCGCAGGCACCCGGCACCGGCCCTGGGGCATTCGGGTGTGGATCCGGTGGGCGACCTGCCGCCCAGCGCCGGCCTGTGGGTGCATCGCCTGCTGCCCCTGCTCTTTTATCTGGTCCTGCTCCTGCTGATCACCGCCCTGGCCCGCCCCCAGTACGGCATCGAGCGCGCCACGGTCAGTGAAACGGGCATCAATATCATCCTGGCTGTTGACCTGTCCGAGAGTATGGCCGCCCTCGACTTCAAACAGGAGGGCCGCATCGTCAACCGCCTGGAAGCCGTCAAGCGCGTGGTCAACGATTTCATCGCCCGCCGACACGGCGATCGCATCGGCCTGGTGGTGTTCGGCAGCCAGGCCTATACCCAGCTGCCGCTGACCCGCGACTACCAGACGATCGCCGCTATGCTCGATCGGCTGGAGATCGGGGCGGCCGGCCGCGCCACGGCCGTGGGCGATGCCATCGGTATCTCCATCAAGCGGCTGGCCGATATCGAAAGCCGCACCCACATCATCATCCTGCTCACCGACGGCCGAAGCAACAGCGGCGAGCTGATGCCGCAGACCGCGGCCGATATCGCGCGCCAGAAGGAGATCAAAATCTACACCATCGGTGTCGGCGGCGAGGGGCGGGCGCCCTTTCTGGTCGACGATCCCATCTTCGGGCAGCGCTACGTCTATCAGAACGTGGATCTGGACGAGGAGACGCTCGTACAGATCGCCGACGCCACCGGCGGCGCCTACTTTCGGGCCCAGGATACGGCGGCACTGGAAAAAATCTACGCCACCATCGACGCCCTGGAAAAGAGCGAGGCCAAGGTGGCGCGCTTCGCCGAACACAACGAGCTGTACCGCTATCTGCTCGTCCCGGCATTGGCTTTGCTGGCACTGTGGATTGTGCTAAAAAATACGCGGTATCTGGATATTCCGTAATCGGGCAAGTGACACGATGACATTCATGCACATCGACATGCTGTTCCTGTTGTGGGCCATCCCTTTGCTGCTGCTGGTCTATGCCTATGGCTGGCGGCGACGCAAACGGATCATGGCGCGTTTCGGCGTCCCCGCCACGCTGCAGACGATCGCACCCCGGGGCATGGACCGGCGGCGTCGGCTGCAGGCCGGATTGATTGTAACGGCCGCGCTGCTGCTGATCATTGCCATGGCCGGCCCCCAGTATGGTTTTCGCTGGCAAAAGGTCGAACGCCGGGGTGTAGACCTGATCGTGGCCCTGGACTGTTCACGCAGCATGCTGGCCCAGGATATTCAACCCACGCGGCTGGACCGGGCCAAGCGGGAAATCATCGATCTGCTGGCCATGCTGCGCGGCGACCGCGTGGGCCTGGTGGCCTTCGGCGGGACCGCCTTTCTGCAGTGCCCGCTCACCCTGGACTATGCCGCCTTCGACCTCTTCCTCGATGTCCTGACCCCCGACTACCTGCCCGTAGGCGGCACCGATCTGGGAGCGGCCATCCAGGCCGCGCTCGACGCCTTCGATCCCCAAGACCCGGCCGACAAGGCCGTTATCCTCATCACCGACGGCGAACACACGGGCCGGACCGATCCCCAGGCCGCGGCCCTGGCGGCCCAAAAGGCGGGCGTCAAGCTGTTCTGTATCGGCGTGGGCGCAGATTCGGGCGTCCCGGTACCGGCCGCCAAGGGCGGTTTCCAGAAAGATGCGGCCGGCAGCATCGTCATTTCCCGCCTGGACGAGGCGCTGCTCAGCCGCCTGGCCCTGGCCACCGGCGGCGCCTACGTCCGTTCGGTGGCGGGGGATATGGACCTGGATCGCATCTACCGCGAACAGATTCGCGGCACCATGGCCGACGCCGCGCTGGAAAGCGGACGCAAACAGGTGTGGGCCGACCGGTTCCAGTGGCCCCTCTCCCTGGCGTTGATCCTGCTGCTGGCCGCCTGGGCCATCCCCGAAGCCAGAACCGGGGCGGCCGCGCTGTGCGCCGCCTTGATCCTCCTCGGCCCAGCCCCCGGTCCGGCGGCAGCCGGTCCCCTGCAAAAGGGGTATGAGGCCTATCGGCAGGAACAATTCGATCAGGCCCTCGAACAGTTTCTGCAGGGGCAGGTCCATCGACCGGACGATCCCCGGGTGCTGTACAACATCGGTAATGCCTATTACAAAAGCGGCGATTACGATGCCGCCGAAGCCTATTACAACCGGGCCCTCTCCCAGGCCCCGCCGGAACTGCAGGCCAAGTTGCGCTACAACCTGGGCAACACGGCCTACCGCCGCCAGGCCCTGGAGGAGGCCGTCGCCCATTACCAGGCCGCGCTGGCCGTCGATCCCAGCGACGAACAGGCCCGGGCCAACCTGGATTTCGTCCGCGAACAGATGAAACGGCAACCACCGCCAAAAGCGGACGGCGGTGAGGGCGCCGAAGAGAAACAGGAGAACCCGGCGGCCTCTTCCGGGCAGGACGGCGCACCGCCCCCCGAAAAACAGACTGGATCGGACGAAACGACAACCCAGGGCAGCCCATCGTCCCGCGACCCGGACCAACAGCAGGATAAAGCACAACGAGGGCCCGAGGCGCCGGAATCTGGCGAGGCATCGCCCCAGGCAGATGCGCCAACCTCCCCCGGAAACGACCCGGCGGCCGAAGGCCGGGACCGACAATCCGGCGCCCCGGCCGCCGTCCAGATGCTCAACCGGCTCAAGGACGAACCCGGCCGGGCCATGATGCCCCGGTATCAACGGCGCCAGGTGGAAAAGGATTGGTGATGAACCGACGGCGATGGATCATAGGCCTGCTGTGGCTGTTGATATCGGTGGCCCCGGCCGTTGCCGCCGAACCGGCCGCCCGCGAGGTGTGGGTGACGGCGACCGTTTCCGACCCAGATCCATATGCAGGCCAGCAGATCACCTACCGCTTCGCGCTCTATCAATCGGTCCGGGTGACCGACGCCACCCTCCAACCGCCGGCGTTCGACGGTTTTATAGCCAAGGAGATCGCAGACCGCGCGTCGCGGCGGGAAACCATCGACGGCCGGGAGTACGTGGTCACCGAGATCTATTATGTACTGGTGCCCCTTGCGCCCGGCGCGCACACCATCGGTGCGGCCACCCTCCAGTTGGGTATCGTGAGGCCGGACCGGCAGCGACGCCGTACCCCCTTCGACGACTTCTTCGACGATCCCTTTATTCTTCGCGGCCGCGTGGAGCCCCGGGTGCTGAAAAGCCAGCCCCTGGCCGTGACCGTCCGCCCCCTGCCCCCCTGGGACGGCCCGTTCCCGTTTTCGGGGCTGATCGGCGAGTTCGACATGACGGCCGCCATCGACAACACCCGGCTCAAAGTGGGCGACTCCACGACACTGACCCTCTCCATCCAGGGCCGGGGCAACATCGCCGATGCGGCGCCCCCGCCGATCGCCATGCCGGAAACGATCAAGACCTACGCCGACGCACCCGACGAACAGATCGAACTGACCGCCGACGGTTACCAGGGGAAAAAGAGCTTCCGCACGGCGCTGGTGCCGGTGCAGGCCGGCGACGTCCCATTGCCCGGGGCGCAAATGGTCTATTTCGACGTGGTTCAGGAGACCTATCGCACCCTGACCGTGCCCCTGCCCGCCCTGTCCGTGGCGCCGGGCGAAGCCGCACCGGCCTTTCCCCCGGCCGCCGGCCCGGCGGCTGCGCAACCCGAAAAATCGGCGGTGACCTTTACCGGCCGGGACATTCTGCCGCCCAAGGAGGGCCTGACCGCCCTGACGCCGCATCGTCCCCTCACCTGGCCCATGCTCCTGCTCGGTCTGCTGCTGCCGGCCGCGGGCTTCGGGGCCACGGTCCTGATCCAGCGTGCCCGGCGCATGGACCGCCACCCGGTCGCGCGCATGCGCAACCGGACACGCCAGGCCATGAAAACCGCCCGTGTCCAGATCGCCGCCGACGCCTCGGCCTTTTTGACCGCACTGTACCAGGCCCTCACCTCGGCCATCTTCGCACGCATCGGCCGGAGCGGCGAAGCCCTGGCATGGAAAGAGGCCGAAACGCTGCTGTGCGGCCACGGCGTGGATCCGGAATTGTCCCGGCAGGCGGCCGAACTGCTCACCCAAATCGAATCGAGCAAATTCAGCGGCGCGCGGATATCCAGGGAGGAACGCGAGCGGCTGCTCGTCGGCACGCGCCAGATGATCCGGAGGCTGATCCCATGATCCGATCGATTCGCATCCTCGCCTGGGCGGCCGCCGCCCTGGCGCTGTGGTGGGCGACATCGGCCGCATCGCCCTTGGCCCGGCAGTTTCTGGCGGGCCTGGAAGCCTACCAGGCCGGACGGTACGAGCAGGCCATCGACCAGTGGGAAAAGATCGTCCGCAGCGGCGTCGCCAACCCGGAGCTCTTCTACAACCTGGGCAACGCCTGCCTGAAGGCCGACCGGCTGGGCCCGGCCATTCTCTGGTATGAGCGGGCCGCCCGGCTGCGGCCCAACGATCCGGACCTTCGGTTCAACCTCGATTATGCCCGATCCCTGACCCGGGACCGCACGGAAGATACGGCGATTTCCCTGGCCCGCATCCTCTTTTTCTGGAACTACCAGCTGAGCCGACGCGCCATCGCCGTCACGGGACTGGCCGGCAACCTGATCTTCTGGCTGCTCATGATCGCCTGGCGGCTGACCCGGCGAAGAGGGTTTTTCCGGACCGCCCTTCTCGTGGCCGTCCCCGCCCTCGTCCTCATCCTGACCGCTGCGGCCAACCTCTACGACGACGGCCGGCGACGACAGGCCGTCATCCTGCCCGAAGCCGTATCGGTGCGTTCCGGCCACCAGCCGACCGATACCGAACTGTTCGTGCTGCATGCCGGTGCAAAGGTACGCGTGGTCAAGCAACAAAAAAATCATTATCAAATCCGTTATTCGGCCGATAAGATCGGATGGATTGAACAACAGGCGGTGGGCCTGATCGATACGATACAATAGAGACGATTGCGTGATGACCTGAGCGGGACAGCGGCCGTGTACATGTTGAAACGAAAATGTCGGTTCTATCGCGATGCCTTCGGCATCGCCGCCCGCAACTTCGTGTGGGATGACTGTTTGACCGTCTCCGCCTCGATCTCGTTTGTCTTCCTGCTCTCGATCATTCCCTTTTCGGCGCTGTTCCTCTTTCTGCTCAACTTTTTCAAGGATCTCTTTCTGCCGGGCATGATGCCGGACAACATGGTGGACATCCTCGTGGAGGATATCACCCAGGTCATCCCCTTCGTCTCACGGAGCTGGATTCAAACCCACCTCATCGAATCGGTCGGCCTGGGCTCGTTCACCACGATCAACCTGCTGATGCTGCCCATTGTCAGCGGCCTGTTGTTCAAATCCCTGGAAGAGGCGTTCCGCCGGATCTTTCACCTGGAGCGGCGCCATCTGCTCAAGGGACATATCGCCTATGCCGCCATGAGCATCTTTGCCATCCTGCTCTTTTTCATGGCCAACCTGATCTGGACCCTGGCCGCCGACACGGTCCGGCCGCTGCAGCAAGTCCTGGCGCAAGACCCCTACATCCACGATATTTACGCCACGGCCATCGACTACGTCACCTTCAACCAGTACAACATCGTTTCCGCCCTGATCCTGATCCTCTTTTTCCTCGCCACCGCCCGGCTGTTCCTGTCGACGCCCATCAAAATGCATCACCGCGTGGCCGCGGCCGCCCTCTTCGCCGGGTCATGGATTCTGGCGCGCGTGGTCTTCGGCTTCTATATCCAGCACGTCACCCGAATCAACGTCCTGTTCGGGTCGCTCAGTTCGGTGTGCATCATTTTGCTCTGGGTGTTCTACTCGTCCCTTGCCTTGCTCTATTCCGTGGAATACATGTATGTACTGCATGGCGGCCCCTACAAGGTGTGGGACGACCGACCGCGTACCCGGCCATCGAGCCGCTAGCGCATCAGAAATCCGAGAATCTCCAGAGGCCCATGGCAACCATCAGCCCTAGCCGGCGCCGATCCTTTTACGAAGGCATGCGCGACACGCTGCCGCTGATCATCGGCGCCATTCCGTTCGGCATCATCTTCGGCACCCTGTCGGGCAGCGCCGGTCTTTGCGCAGCCGGCGCCCTGGGCATGTCCTTGTTCGTGTTCGCCGGGTCGGCCCAGTTCGTGGCCCTGGGCATGCTGGCCAACGGCGCGGCCTGGCCGTTGATCGCCCTCACCACCCTGGTGGTCAATTTCCGCCACCTGCTCTACACCGCCACCCTGCTGCCCTACCTGCAGCGCCTGCCCCGCAGGTGGCAGGCCGCGCTGGCCTTCGGCCTGACCGACGAGACCTTTGCCGTGGCGGTGCGGCGCTGGCAGGCGCCAGGGACCCGACCGGACGACCACTGGTACCAGCTGGGCTCCATGCTCTTCATGTACGTCAATTGGAACCTGTGCACGATCGTGGGATTGGTGGCCGGGCGGCTCCTGGCCGGTATCGCCGACTGGGGGCTCGATTTCGCCATGCTGGCGGCCTTCATCGGCATGCTGATCCCCTACCTGAAGGACCGCCCCAATTACGCGGCCATGCTGGCGGCCGGGGCGAGCGCCATCGTCTTTCAAGGCCTGCCGCATAAATTGGGATTGCTGGCCGCTTCGCTGATCGGGGTGGGGGCCGGCCTGCTGGCCGAACGGTGGGCTTCGACCACGGATGACACCCCGAGCCCGGAGGCGTGACGTGGAGACGTTCTATCTG
This sequence comes from Desulfatitalea tepidiphila, assembly GCF_001293685.1. Lineage (NCBI taxonomy): Bacteria > Pseudomonadati > Thermodesulfobacteriota > Desulfobacteria > Desulfobacterales > Desulfosarcinaceae > Desulfatitalea > Desulfatitalea tepidiphila. The sequence continues at coordinate 327,504 of NZ_BCAG01000005.1, forward strand.
GTTGGCGCCATGGCGCTGGTCACTTTTCTCATCCGCTACCTGCTGCTGCCGCTTTCGGGACGCGTCGAGTTGTCCGACGGTCTTCGGCGGGCGCTGCGTTACGTGCCGCCGGCCGTTCTCACGGCCATCGTGGTACCCTTCGCCCTGTTCCCCGACGGCCAGAACCTGCAATTTTCCCTTGCCAATCCCTATCTGGTCGGCGCCGGCGCGACCCTCGCCATCGGCTGGCTGAGCCGGCACCTGCTGCTCACCATCGTGGGCGGCATGGCCTGTTTCTGGGCATGGCGGGCCGTGCTGGCCATGGGCTGGATTTAGGCGCCCGCCTGAAACCGGTGATAAGCCGCCACCTTGGACAGGGCCGTCACGGCCCTGTCCAGCCCGTGGTAAAACGGCACGCCGGCGTCGCGAAAGATCTTTTCCAGTCGCATCCGCGTCTGTTGAATCGCCGCCTGGGGCTGATACTGGCGCCACACCACCACCACGGGCTTGCCGCTGGTGTGCCGGCGCGCCTCCCCGGCGATGTAATGGCCGATGCGTTCGACATGCGCGCCCTGCTCCAAACCGAAGAGCCAGTCCAGGTGCAGGGAGATGACGAACAGGTGCAGGTTCGGCTCGGCTGACAGGTGCCCGAGGGTGGGCCCGAGCAAATCGAGATTGGTCAGCAGGAGGTGGGCGTCGATGGGATTGCGGATCATGTTGCCGGCCGGCGGGATGATCTCCCTGAGCCGGGCCATAAGGGCCGGCGTCAGGGCCGGCATCTCCAGCCCCGCCTTGGCGCAGCTGTCGGCCGCCGCCACGCCGATACCGCCGCCGGTGCCCAGGATCGCCAGGCCACGGCCCTGCCAGGGCGGCAGGTGGCGCAAGGCCAGGACCACATCGGCCATCTCCTCCAGGGAGTCGGCCTGGATGGCGCCGGTCTGCTTGAAAAAGGCCTGCCAGATCTTGACCCCGCCGGCCAGGGAGCCGGTGTGCGATGCCACGGTGCGGGCTCCGGATTCGGTCACGCCGCCTTTTACCATCACCACCGGCTTGTCCCGGTTGATCTCACGCACCTGCCCGAGCAGCCGGCGGCCGTTTTTAACCCCTTCCAGATACATGGCGATGATGCGGGTGTCCGCGTCCCCGGCGAGGTAGGCCATAAAATCGGTGCTGTCCAGCACCACGGCATTGCCGTAACTGAACACCTTGCTGAAATGAAGGCCGTAGGTATCCGCCGCGTAATTGGTGAAATCCTGGGCATTGCCGCCGCTCTGGCTCACCATGGCCACCGGCCCGCTGGGCGCAGGGGCCGATACCCAGGTGACCAGGCGCGAGGCCGGCACATAGAGTCCCATGCAGTTGGGGCCGATGAGATTCAGACCGCCGTCTACGGCGATCTGCTGCACCTCGGCCTGCAGGCGGATGCCCTCGGGTTCATCGGTCTCCTTGAATCCCGAAGAGAAGATGTGGACGTTCCGGCAGTCCGCGGCGATGCAATCCTTCAGGGCCGCCGGCACGGCCGGGGCCGGCACGGAGATCACCACCAGGTCCACGGGTTCGGGCAAAGCGGTCAGTGTGGGATAGGCCTTGATGCCTTCGATTTCGTCGGCCCGGGGATTGATGGGATAGAGCCGCCCCTCGAAGCCGAAATTGCGGATACAGCGGTAAATGCCGGGAAATCCTCCGATCTGGGTGCGCGCCACACCCACCACGGCAATGGATCGGGGATGGGCCATCACCTCCAGGGCGGCATTGAGACGGGCGACCCGCTCCTCGACTTCCGGTGCATCGAGGGCCGGAGCGGCGGTGTCCGGGTCGGCCAGGACCACCAGGGCATCCACCGCCGTGACCGTGCCGTCGGCGGAGACGATCAGCGGATTGATGTCCGCCTCCGCGATTTGCGGATACTCCAGCCCGAGCCTGGAAAGTCCCGTCAGGGCGGCGGCCAGCGCCGTCCGGTCGGCAGCCGCCTCGCCCCGGAAATCCCCCAGGAGCGCGCGCGCGGCCAGCTCGTCCATCATGGCCAGGGCCTGCCGTTCATCGATGGGCGCGATGCGAAACACCACATCGCCGAGCGCCTCGGCAAACACGCCGCCCAGGCCGAACATCACCACGGGCCCGAATTGGGGATCGCGGGTCAACCCGGCGACGAACTCGCGCCGGCCGGCGATCATGGGCTGTACGAGGCACCCCTCCCAGGCGTCCCCGGCGGCAGCTTTGATGTCGTCAAAGGCGGCCCTGAGCTGATCCGGCGTCTGCAGATTGATCTTGACGAGACCCAATTCGGTCTTGTGGGTCAGTTTGCTGCCCAGCCCTTTCAGCACCACAGGGTACCCCACGGATTGGGCGGCGGAAACGAGCTGGGTGTCACTGGTGACGATCACCTCCGGCACCACGGGAATTCCGTAATGGCCGAGGATCTGTTTGGATTCCGCCTCATCGAGAGAGCGTCGGTTTTCGTTACGGCAACGGGCAATCCATTCTGAAGGTTCCAAAGCATCTGCCTTTCGAGGATTCGGTCGCCCCTGACGTCCCCTGCCGATGAAACGGCGCGCACAACCAGCAGGAGAGATGACCGGCAATTGATCCAACGGGTGGTTTGAACCGGTTGCAGGGTTATCTTTTGAACGGTGTTCAGTGGATAGAATTTACCAGTTCGGCAGGAGGGCGTCAACGCATAAAAACGAACGTTCGTTCTATTGCAGCGCCGCCGTCACGCATCGGCGCCCCGTTCAACGGGAGCCCTGGCGTTTCAGAACGAGTTTTTTCAAAAAGGCGCTGATGCGCCTTCCGATGGGTCGGGTAATCACATAGACATTGCCGGCCACCATCACATGCACGATGGCCGATCCCGCCGCGCCCACATCCGGCGTCAGGATCCGGGGGGTGACGATCACCGCGGTGATGAAGGCAATGAGGATCTGCCACGTGTCCGGCAGAAAAATCAGGTAAAAAAACAGGTATCCGGGTGTCAACGGTCTCTTTTGCAAGGCGTTCGCTCTCATTCAAGGCGGATCTGCGATCCACCTGCACGGTTCGTGTCGATCTGTGTCCGCAGCGATCATATCCGGCCTCACACTTGCCGGGCGGTTCGGGCACTATAGAAGGCAACCCAAACGGAGATCAACCCCTATTTTTGACCCGACCGCCATCTCCGGCCGGCCTGTTTCGTCAGGCGATAAATTTCCCCAGATCACTGTGCTGCAGCTTGATTTCATGGATCAGACGATCATAGCGCAGCATCCTGATCATCGAGCGGATGATCAGGTAGGCGCTGAAAGCGACCAGGGCTGCGCACAGCGCGCCCAGAGGGATGAGCAAATGCAGGACGTGAAGCACATCGTAATATTTCGACGTGGCAATCAACACACTCATCACCGACAGCGGAAGGGCCAGAACGGCTATACCTGTGCGCATGACCGCCAGAGAGGTGCGCTTTTCAGCCAGAACGAGCTGCACTTCGTTGATGATGATCGCATTCTGTTCGTCTGTTTCGCTGTTCATATCTGCTATAATCGCAAAAAAGTCAGAAATCCCCCTTTTACCGTCATCCCGCTTACCATCACCCCGGTGTAGCCATCTTCAGCCCGACGATCCCCGCAATGATCAACCCAACGCTGATCAGCCGGGCGGCATTTGCAGCTTCACCCAGCAGAACGATCCCCAGCAAGACGGTTCCGACAGCGCCCACGCCGACCCAAACAGCATAGGCGGTGCCCACCGGCAGCGACTTCATGGCCAGGCCCAGCAACCAGAGACTGATCATCATCGCCACGACGGTCCAGACCGTGGGCCACAGCCGGGTAAATCCGTCGGTGTACTTCAACCCGATCGCCCAGCCGGTCTCAAACAGTCCCGCAACAACCAGAATGACCCAAGCCATATGTTTCCTTTAGATGAATTCACTTTGATTGCATTTTGATCGTCAGCAGCCTGCAAATTATCGCCACAGTTTTGTTATGTCAATGTAATAACTGATTTTTTTAATACCCAAACCCCATTTACAGGATCGTGTCTGCTACGTTTTTCGCTGCAGACGCTACAGCCTTCGCGTTGATTAGGCCTAAGTTGAGCGAAACAATAGCTTCGACTATTTCCATGGCCGCATGCATCTGAGCGAATTTGCCGAAAATCAGATCTTGTTTTGGTTCGTTAGGGAAAGGCGACTAGGCCCGGGTGGGGCAGGTTGCCAGGGCCACTTGAGCCATGCGGTTTAGTGTCGCTTTAATGCAAACGGCGGACAAGCGGCCCAGACTGTTTGAGCGCAGCGAGTTTCTGGGCCGCCCGCCGTGCATTTTAGCGACACTTGACCGCTTGGCGTGTGGCATCGGCCACCTGTCCCACCCGGGCCGGGTTTAATGCAAAGGCATAACATTCAGTCAGAATTGCCGCCACCCGCAATATGGGTTTTACATCGCTTTGAAAAGGGGTATATTCTGCGGTTGCGATACCGCAAGTCCAAAAATAGTCGTTTCTTTTATTTGCCAAGCGTGGAGGTTAGCTGCGTTGAAGAGAAAAACGATACCCCAAGAGATAAGAGGCACCATCCCATGGGGATGGTTGATTGGCCTGGCCCTCTTGATCGTGGCGGCCGGGGTCACGTTGCTGCTGCTGCCCAAGCCGACGCCCCACACGGCGCCCCCACCCATCGTGACGGCCAAGATACCGCAAGTGCCGGAGACCCGGCCGCAGCCCGCGACCGATGAGGAGGCAGGAGATTCGGCCCAGGGCACAGCGGCCGGCGACATAACCAAGGAGAGCACCGCACCCGAGGCCGTTCAGGACGACGCCTTCCCGGACGCCGACGGTTCGGCAGCATCGGCCAGAGAGAGCGATGCCGGCGCCGATTCGGCCGAGTCGAATGTAAAAGACGAGGCAAAGCCGCCACTGGCCGCCGTCGCCCCATCGACACCCTCGACCCCTTCAAAACCTGAAACATCGCCGGCTACACCGGCCTCATCCGAGAGCGCCGCACAGACCGAAGGCGCAACGGCGGCCGAAGAGCCCACCCCGTCCCGGGAGCGCCCGCCGGCATCGGCCGACGATTCCACCTCGGCCGGCGAGGAGAACGAAGCTGAACCAGCAGCGGCCGCCCCTGCCGAAACAGACGAAAAGGCGCCGGTTCCGACCCAAGTATCCACTTTCCAAGGATATACCATCCAAGTGGGGGCTTATCGGAACAAGGAGAATGCCGACGCCAAAATGGCCGACCTGCAACAGCGGGGCTATCCGGCCTATCTGTTTGAAGTGACCGATGCACGCCGGCGTTCGTTTTATATGGTGCGGTTCGGGCAGTTCGACGGCCACCAGGAGGCCTCCGAAACGCTGGCCGATTTCAAGGAAAAGGAAAATATGCAGGCCGTCATCGTCCGCGCCGGCTCGATGTAGCCTCGAGGGATCCTATTGGCCGGGCAGGGTTTGGCGCGGCCTCAGAGCACGATGCGCCAGCAGCGGTGAATGTGCTTGCGTTTGTGAAGGTAGTCTTCGGGTATGGTGCGGCCGGTGATCTCCTCGACCTCGGCCGCATTCAACAACGCCAGTTGATCGGTAAAACTCTGGTGGTTGGTAGAAAAAAGAATCGTGCCACCCGGCCGCACGAGGGCCGCGACATCGGTCAGCAACCGCAGGTGATCCGCGACGATGTCGAAGGATTCGCCTTCCTTCTCGATCGTGTAAAAAGAGGGGGGATCGACCACCGCCAGGTTAAAGCGCTGGGATTTGCCCCTTGCCGCCGATAGAAACTCGAAGGCGTGGGCCTGGATCAGCCGGTTCTCCTTTTCCGGCACCTCGTTGAGCGCAAAATTCCGGCGGGCCCATTGAATGGCGCTCTTGGATCGATCCACGGACACGGTCGAACGGGCGCCGCCACGGGCCGCATAGCAGGAGAAGGTGCCGGTGTAACAAAACAGGTTCAGAAATTCCTTGCCGGCGGCCATCTCGCGAACCATCTGACGCGTGTTGCGATGGTCGCCGAACAGCCCGGTATCCACGTAATCCCAGGGATTGACGATAAATTTGAAGTCTCGTTCCGAAACGGTGATCGTGCGGTCGGTGTGGTCTATACGCTCGTATCGCCGTCCTTCGGCTTTGCCGTAGTAGCGCGCCTTCAGGTGGATGTTTTCGGGCGGCACGCCCAGGGCCTCGCCGACGGCCGCCCCCATCAGCGGCAACCATTCCGGTGTGGACTGCTTGCGGGTGTACTCGCCGATCACCAGATGCCCGGCATACCAGTCCACCACCGCCCGGATCTCGGGAATGTCCCAGTCGTAAAGCCTGAAAACCTCGATGTGCTCCCGTTCGAAACGCTTGCGCAGGTGGCGATAGCGTTTTTTGACCTTGTTGGCCAGCATTTCGGCCTGCTGTCCATAGTGTTCCTGCTGCGCTTCTGCCATGGGTCCGCCGTGGTTCGGTGTGGATTAAATCGACTCGACGTACTGTATCATCTTTTTGCGCTCGGTTGAATCGGGTATTCGGCCGAAATTGGCGCCCATGTTGTCCTTCATGTGACGGGTTTTGGATGTGGCCGGTATGATGCAGGTGACCGCCGGATGGGCCAGGATGAATTTCAGGAAAAACTGGCCCCAGCTGCGGGCATCGAATTCACCGGCCCATTCGGGCACCGCCTGTCCCTTGACCCTGACGAAGAGCCCGCCGCGCTGATACGGACGGTTGATCAGGGTGGCGATCCCCCGGTCGGCCGCCAGCGGCAACAGCCGTTCCTCGGGGACGCGGTCTTCGATGTTGTAGGAAAACTGAACGAAATCGATCCGTTCGGTTCGCATGATCTCTTCCAGCTCCCGGTGATCGCGGCCGTGCGAGGTGGTAACGCCGATGTAACGGATTTTCCCCTCGGAGCGCCATTGACGCAAGGTCTCCAGGTGGGTCCGCCAATCGCGCAGATTGTGAATCTGCATCAGGTCCATCACTTCGACGCCCATCAACCGCATGGATTGCCGCATCTGGTCTTCGCCGGCCTGGCGGCCGTCGGTCCACACCTTGGTGGCGGCAAAAAGGCCATCCGCGTTCAAGTGACTCAACAAGCGGCCCACCACCCTCTCCGCCGAACCATACATTGGCGATGAATCGATGACCGTGCCGCCCTGTTGGAAAAAGATCGAGAGTACGTCGGCCAGCCGCTCTATCTCGTCCGGATGGCTGCCCGCATTGAAGGTGCGCGAGGTGCCCATGCCGATGACCGGAATCCGTTCGCCACTGGACGGTATGGCGCGTTCAAGGGGTTCGGGAACCATCGCCAGGATATCCCTCGGGGTAAACGCCACGCCGAGGGTCATCAATCCCAATGAGCCCATAAAGGCGCGGCGACTCAGTCTGATCGGCTTTGTAATCGTTGTCGTCATAACATCCTCCCTTCTAAATCGGGTTTCGCGCCCGACCACCAAGTTCGTCCGCCGCAAGTTCGGCCTGTCGACGGCCCAGGCGATAGGAGACCCAGGCCCAAAGGCAGGCCATGGGAACGGCGAGAAAGGCAATGGCCGACAGCGTCAATCCGATGCTTTGCATGGCGGCATAGAGCCAGGCACTCAAGGCGTCTCCGCCGCGATACACCACGGTGTCGATGAAATTCTTGGCCTTGTACTTCTCTTCCTTGGTCAGTACGACATAAAGCATTTCACGGCCCGGCCGCGTGATGGCGTAGTTGCCGGCCCGGCGCAGCACCTGGACGAGCACCAGCACGCCGAGCAGCGGCGCAAACCCCATGACCAGGAAACCGGCACCGAGCAGTACCGGGATCAGGGCCAGGGCCCGCCCGAGTCCCAGGCGATCGATGATGCGGCCGGTCAAAAAGAGTTGAAGGGTCAGGGTCAGCGCATTGACCGCGAAATCGATGCCGGCGAACAGAGCGGTGCGGACGGCCGGATCATCGAACCGATCCCGGATGATGTGCGCCTGTTGAAAATAGAGAAAGGTCGCCAGCGAAGAGAAGAGAAAGATCATCAAGCAGATGCCGGACAGATAGGTGGAAGTGAAGACCAGCCGTATGCCGGCCAGCACCCCGCCGCCGATGGCCGCATCTTTGGCTGAATCGTTTCCAGAATCAATGAATCGGTCCGCTTCCCCGGGGTCATGGGCATTGCCGCGGCCGGCCCCGAAGGAACCATCGCCCTTCTTGTCCTTCGCATGGCGCCAGGCCACCAGGCGCTGGACGCACAGGGCCGCCACCGTCAAAAAGAGGGCCGAGACCAGAAGCAGGTTCGTCGGGCCAGTGCGGATCACCAGCATCGCTGTAAGGGCCGGGCCGGTCAGCGCACCGGCCGTGCCGCCGGCGGCGATGACGCCGAAAAGGCGTTTTGCCTGCTCGGTATTGAAGATATCGGTCATGAAACTCCAGAACACCGAGACGATGAACAGGTTGAAGACGCTGGTCCATATGAAGAAGATGCGGGCCACATGGACATCGGTCAGCGCCGACTTGAAGAGAACGAAGAAAACGAGAAGATTGGAAATAAAAAAACCGTAGACAAAGATCAGGAACCGGTGGGGTGCGTATCGGCGGGTGATCCAGCCGAACAGGGGGACCGCCGCAAGCATGGCGGCAAACGTCCCGCTGAAGAGCCACTGCAGTTTATCCACCCCGCCGGCGATGCCCATCTCGTCTCTCATGGGTCGGATGATGTAATAGCCGCATAACAGAGAAAAAAAGTAAAGGAATGACCAGATCAGCGCCGCCGCCTCGCCCTGTTTCAGGGCCATCATCCGTTTCAGCCACGGGATGCCTCCGGACGTGCGCCACCCACTCGATTCAGCGGCAAGGATCGATTTTGGTGTCGGATTGTGGCTCAGACCGCTGGTTATCCAGTCGGCAATCGCCCTGTTTTCTGTCTGTTTTGAAGCTGCGGCTTTTCTCCCGGTGGGCGTAGGGAAGAAAAAAGTGGCGGAGAGCGAATCTCCGCCACGATGGATGATCACTTTAGAATGTCATGGACGACCGACGCATCAGATACGGCCGCCGAGGCCCCCCGGTGGGTCATTTCGTCTGAATGTCCAGGAAGGACTCTTTTCGGCCGGTGAACTGTAGGCCATGTTCGATTTATTGATGGTGCGCTGCCGTTCCTGCTCGCCTTCGAAAACACGGTCCCGGCATTCACCCCTGCACTTTCCACTGGTATCTCTCGATGGCATCTTTTTCATGTTGGATCTCCTTTTATACCTGTCGCCGCCGCCTCGATTCGATGGGCGCCTGTTCGGCGCGGGCGATACCCGCCGCCGCAGGACCGATCAGATCGGCGGTCAGCTGCATTCGTTGAAACAATTGCGCTCGCGGGTTTTGCATATGGCTGCGCCGCCTTCCTCCTCGACGCAGCGCACCCACTCCAATGCGCACACCTCTTCACAGCGCATATCTTCGGGGATGTCATAGGTTGATGAACTCATGGTGCCTCCTCTCTGAATCTGATCGTCGGACCATCATGCGCCTGTCACGCCTTGCAACGCACGGCAGCGACGCGACGCCGCATCGTTTCGCCTGAAAAAGAATCACGCGGGACCGGCCTGGGGGACCTGGATGGAAAAAGCGGAAGTCAGAACGGGGAACGTGGTGCCGGTGTTCAGGGCGGCCCCTTTTCAGGCGCCGTGTCGTCTTTAGAAAAACTCTAGTGGTTCGGCGGTATTTGTCAAGCCGGGCAACCCCACTCCCCTTGCCAGCCCGGACGCAGATGCGCTATAGGCATTGAAAAACCACCGGGAAAATCCAACTCCCGGCGCGGACAAGGAGGCACCCTTGCAACTGGACAAGCAACTGCACGCATTCATATGGCGCTCCATGTCGGTCAACAACTGCAACACCTATCTGATCGACCGATCCAGGCGCATCCTCATCGATCCGGGCCACAGCGCCTATTTCGACCATGTGGAGAGCGGACTGCGGGAACTGGGCCTGACCGTTGCCGATATCGACGTGGTCCTGTGCACCCATGCCCATCCGGATCACATCGAGGCCGTGCAGCTGTTCAAAGAGGCCGGCGCCCTGTTCGGGCTGCACGCGGCGGACTGGGAACTGGTCCGCCAGATGGCACCGCATCTCCAGGCAGCCGGCGGCTTCTCGCTCGACGCCCTGACGCCCGACCTGCTGCTCCAGGAGGGCGAGTTGAACATCGGCGATACCCAGTTGATGGTCTATCACACCCCCGGTCATTCGCCCGGCTCGGTCTGTTTTTATTGGCCTCTCGGGAAAGTCCTGGTGACCGGGGATCTGGTGTTCAAGGCAGGGGTCGGACGGACGGATCTGCCGGGCGGCGACGGCCGGCAGTTGAAACACAGCATCCAGAGGATGGCGGGTCTTGAGGTGGACCATTTCCTGCCCGGACACGGCGACACGATCTCCGGCGCGCAGGAGGTCCAACGCAATTTTCAGCGCCTTGACAGCGCCTACCTGAGCTATCTATAGCCGCTGTTTCTCCTGTTCCAGCTTCATGGTGAACAATTCCTGCATGGTGGCGGCTTCGTCCCGCCACTTGGGGTCGCTCTCCAGGTTGGGGGTGACCGCAGATCCCCAAACCTCCCGCTGCGTCTTCAAAAATCCAGCGAGATCCCGGCGGCGGTCATCCGCCCGCTGGGTCATTTCGGCCTGATAATCCCTGGCCAGGACCCTCAATGGCTCGATATTGCAGCCGAATACCCGTTCGAGCACGTCGAGCAGCGGCGCATGGAGCGTTTCCAGGTGCAGACGATCGAGAACCACGTGGCGAAGCACACCCGCATCGCCGAGATCATGTTTGCGGGCGACATCGGCCAGCCCCTCCTGCAACGCTTCGAGCGTCAACTCCTGATCCAGATGCTTCTGCAACAGGCCGTTGAAGATCTTCTGAGCCTCCTCGAGCCTTGCAGCGCGCTTCTCTTCGGCGCTGAAGGTCAGGTTACGGGTCTTTTCCATTACCAGATCCAACGTGCTTTTGATCTCGGCCACAGCGTCACCCTCGATGCCATTTTTGTCGTTTAAAAATTTTTTTTACAGTATTGTATTTAATTCACCAGCGACTGTCGGTCGCAAATCGAGCTTTTGAACTGTTATCACAAACGCTTAAAGAACACCACCCGATCCGGCACGCGTTTTGAACATCTGTCAGAATCCCTGAATCGTCTGGAGGAATTCTAACTGAATGAGATTGACCTTGAAAGGCGCGCCTTACAAAATTTTTTTAATAAAAAAATCGCATGGCAACGGAGATGGCAGGCGTGTGTGGGGCAGGTGGCCAGGGCCACGTGAGCCTGCGGTCTTAGAGCCAGTTAAATGCAAACGGCGGACAAGCGGCCCAGACTGTTTGAGCGCAGCGAGTTTCTGGGCCGCCCGCCGTGCATTTTACTGGCTCTTGACCGCTTGGCGTGTGGCATCGGCCAGCTGTTCCACACACGCTGGGTTCAAAGAACAGCATTCAGATAGAATCCCTGAATCGTCTGCACCCTGGTTGCATTCATGGGACGTCATGTTTTATAAAGAATTTTAGTAGATGCGGCGTTCCATCGCCGTTTCCTTTTTTTGATCAACCCGGGAACGGAGTGACATTGCGAATCGTTCTAACCAATGACGACGGCTACGGCGAACCGGGGCTGGAAACCCTGAGCGACGTGATCCGGCCCATGGGCCGGCCGATGGTCGTGGCGCCTTCCGCCCCCCAATCCGGGCTGGGCCACCAGGTCAACATGAAAACGCCGATCCGGGTGACGCGGGGCCGGCGGGAGGGGCATTACGTGGTTCACGGGGCGCCGGCCGATTGCACCCGGCTGGCCCTGAAGGCGCTGGTACCGGATGCAGACTGGGTCCTGGCCGGCATCAATCCCGGGGCCAACCTGGGCTCGGACGTCTACCAGTCCGGCACCATCGCCGCAGTCCGCGAAGCCGCCATTCTGGGCGTCAGAGCCATCGCCATCTCCCAGTACATCGCGCCCGGCTGGACCGTGGACTGGCCGGCGGCAGCCCGACAACTGGCCGAGATCCTGCCCATGGTCATGGGTGAGGCCCTCAGGCAGGGCCAATTCTGGAACATAAACCTGCCCAGCCCCATCACCATGGATTCCACGGTCGCACACGGATTCGGCCCGCTGGATAAAAACCCGCACAAGTACCGTTACCGCCAGGAGGGCGACGCCTACCACTACGAAGGCATCATCCACGACCGGCCGCGAACACCGGGCAGCGACGTGGATATCTGTTTCGGCGGCCGGATTTCGATCACACGCATGGAGATATGACCGATGAATTTCTGCCCCTACTGCGGCGCCCCACTGGTGCTCCAAATCCCCGAAGGGGACGACCGGCCAAGATACCGCTGCAGTGCCTGCGGCCGCGTTCATTATGAAAATCCCAAGGTCGTGGTGGGCTGCATCCCCCTATGGGAGGACAAGATCCTGCTTTGCCGGCGGAACATCGAACCGCAGAAGGGATTGTGGACATTGCCGGCCGGCTACCTGGAAAACGGCGAAACGGTAAAAGAGGGCGCCATTCGTGAAACGCTGGAGGAGTCCGGGGCCGTGGTCAATTCACTGCACACCTATCTGCTCCTCGATATCGTTCACATCTGTCAGATCTACTTGATGTTTCTGGGGCAATTGGAATCCCCCAATTTCCATCCTACCCACGAAAGCTCGGAGGTGGCCCTGTTCGCCGAAAAGGACGTGCCCTGGGATGCCGTCGCTTTCCGCGCCATCGAAAAGACGCTGCGTTGCTACTTCCAGGACCGTGCCGAAGGCCGTTTCCCTTTCCGCAACCGGCAAATCCATCGCAGTTCCCACGACGCTTCCTACGCCAAATACGATACCGACCCACCGGGTCGGCGCTAAACCCCTCAGGAACGGCCGCCGAAACCGACGGTCACATCCCCGTCCTGCACGATGACCGGCACCTTGCGTTGCCCCTTGGAGAGCTTGAGCATCTCTTCCATCTTGCCGGTATCCAGCTTCACATCGACATAGTCGTGATCCTTGAACGCCTCACGGGCTTGAGACGTGTAGGGTCACCCGGCCTTTCCGTAAATGACGACCTTTCCCGCCATGATGCACCTCCTGATGTTGGATTTGGTTTTCGCATTGCTTAAGCTGAGTCGCTTCATCTCGACACGTCAAGCTTTAACCGGGTCGGCACGTCGGGCAGATCTTGCAGGTCCTGAATCAATTCATCCAGGTTGATGAGGTAGCCCAATGCCTCGGCGCCGGCCTGAAGGTTCTGCCGGGCTTTTTCCGCCAGGCCGCGGGCCGCATCGGGTTTGCCGCGAAAGTAATGGACAAAGGCCCCGGCGGCCTGGATCCATCCCTTCAGGGCGGTGTGTTCGGGCTCCCTGGCCTTTGGCCAGATGGTCTCCAGCAGTTCGTGCAGTTCGAACAGCAGGCCGGCGTTCCACAGGAGGACCGCCTGGTGTCTGGGGTCGGTGTACCCGCTCTTGTCGATGTCGTCGAGCATCTTGAGGTAAGCCGCCTGACGCTCTTTTAGATAGTTGTCATAGACCGGCGCCAGATCCTGGGCCTGCCATCGGCCGACCTCCAAGGAGAGGGCGTCCGGGGTTTCCCCGGTCAACTGGGCGACGAAAGCCGTGGAGAGGTAGTTGCGCAGATCCCTCGCGAGACGGTCGCCGAACGGATCAAAATCCATCTGAGTACTCCTTCATGTGACCTTGCAAGGGAGGATCACAGCCCCATGCTCTTGAGCTGATGCTTTAAAATCTTGCCGGTGGGATTTCTCGGAAAGGCGTCCATGAAATCCACCCTTTCTGGAATTTTGTATTTGGCCAGCTTGTCCTTGAGATAGGCGCGTACATCGTCGGCGCTCATGCTGCCGGGCTCCTTGAGGATGATGCAGGCCCGCACCCGTTCGCCCAGGGCCGGGTCGGGCATGCCGACCACGGCCACTTCGGCCACCTTAGGATGATGTTCCAAGGGGATCTCGATCTCCCTCGGATAGATGTTTTCACCGCCGCGGTTGATCATCTCCTTGATGCGGCCCGAGATGAAGAGATAGCCTTCCTCGTCCATGTATCCCATGTCGCCGGTATGCAGCCAGCCCTCTTTCAGGCTTTCGGCCGTGGCTTCGGGTTTGTTCAGGTAGCCGAGCATGATCGCATCGCCGCGCACGCAGATCTCGCCCTTTTCGCCGTAAGGCAGGATACGGTTTTCGGCGTCCATGATCTCGATCTCCAGGCCTGGGAAGGGGGTGCCGATGGTGCCGGGTTTGGGCGGCAGGCTGGTGCTGGTGGACGAGACGCCGCACGCCTCGGTCAGGCCGTAACCGTCGATGACCTCCACACTGAACTTCTCCTTGAAGGCCTGGACCAGGTTGACGGGCATGGGGGCGGCCCCGGAGTAGGCCAGACGAAGCTTCAGCCGGTCGTAATCGATGGTGGCCGGGTCCGCCGCCCGGTAGATATAGTCGTACATGGCCGGCACCCCCTGCACCGTGGTGATGCCGTAGCGCAGGATCGACGGCCAGAAGTCGCTGGGCGAAAAGCTCTTGCGGATACACAACGACGATCCTATGTAGATCGTGGGATAGCTCCACACGCACAGGGGATTGGTGTGAAACATAGGCAGGATGATCATCATCACGTCCCCGGGCCGGCTCACGCCCAGGACGGCCTTGCCTTTGCAAATGGACAGCTCGTTGCGGTTGGAGAGCAGGATACCCTTGGGCATGCCGGTGGTGCCCGACGAGTAGAGCAGCATGACCGGATGGTCCGGCCCGGTGGGGACCAGGCATTCGTCGGCCGGGTGTTTTGCCAGGACCTGGGCCAGGGTGCATGCGGCGATATCGGCCTGGTGGACAATCTCGGTCACCACCTCGACGACGACCGGCCGATGCGCGGCCATCTCGACGCCCCTTGCGAATTCGTCCATGAAGTCGCTGCCCACGAAAGCGACCTTGGGCCTGGAGTCGTCGAGCACATAGGCGATCTCCGGACCCTTGAGCATGTAGTTGATGGCGCCGGCCACGGCCCCCAATTTCTGGGTGCCGAACATGGTGTAGTAGATCTCCGGCGAGTTGAGCACCATGGTGGAGACGATGTCGCCCTGGCCGACCCCTTTGTCCTTGAGGAAGTTAGCCACCCGGTTGGCCCGCCGGTTGACCTGGGCGTAAGTCACCATCTCGTCATAGAAGTACACCATCGGAATATCGGGCGATTCGGCGGCGCGCACCGCCACCATTTCGGCGATACCGTCGAATTCGATGCGCCGGCCCGCCAGGACGTCCAGCTTTTCCAGCGGCACCAACGTGCGTTGATAGCGTTTGCTTCGATCAATCATGAAGATCTCCCTTCCCATGCGAACAGCAAAACCGTTCAGCGATAGAAACGTTCCGAACACACCAGGTAGAGCAGCGATCCAAGGGCGGCGGCCAGCAGCGCGACCCCGCCGGACAAGATGCCCAGGCGGCTCACCAGAAAAAGCAATATCATAGCGTTGAGCGACAGGAAGGTCAATTGGGAGCCGAGGGCCACCAGGGACGCGCCGGCGCCCTTGCTCGACAGATACCAGGCCTTTACCTGCACATGAAACTGAACGGCACTGAACAGAACCAGGCAAACGAACAACGGTCCCGACAGCGGATAACCATACAACCACATGGCGAATCGACCAACGATGACGGAGATGACCATGGTGACCGGATATTGCAGCAGGCTGAGCCGCCCCACGCTGCGCCGCCATCCGCCGCTGTCATCCCGACAAAAGAGGGGAAAAAGATAGGTGAGCACAATAGCCAGCAGGGCGCTGACGATACCGAAGGTGGCCATGAAGTGGGCCTGGTACAATCCCACGCTCTCCGGACCGAGGCGCATGTGGAGGATGATGCGGTCCAGGCTGTAGGTCGACAGGGTCACCAGGCCGGTGAGCAGCATGAACCCGCCGTGACGCAAGATCGGTTGGATGTGGGTCAGCACCGCGCCCAGGCGGACGGCCCTGGCCATGAAGCCGGCCGCACCCAGGCCGGCCAGCGCATAGGCGGCCCAGAACGCGATGAGCACGGGGAAAAGGCCGGCGCGATCTCCCCAGACCAGGGCAAGCACAACGACCAGGAGACTCACGGATAGGATCATCTCGATGGCCAGGTAGGTTCGCCACGCCTGGAAAGCCTGGGCGATCTGTCGGGCCAGAACCCACCAGGCGTAAAGCAACGTGGTGGCGATGGTCCAGTGCACGAGACGCAGGTCGAGGCTCAACCAGATAACCAGGCAGCGGCGCAGGGCGATCAACACACCGCACACCAGAACACACACGACGAGCGAAACGATCAGCAGGGAATTGAGCGCGGCCAGACGGGCCTTGAATTCGGTTTCCTGGGCGGCGATGCGCGTGAAGGCCAATCCCCAGCCGCCGACGATGGGAACGGCGAAATAGCCGGCAAGCAGCAGCACCACGGTCAGCTGGCCGTAACCGGCCGGGCCCAGGACCCTCCCCACGAAAACCTGGGCGCCCGCCGAGACGAGTTTGACAGCCACCATGCCGATGCCGAAGAGCAGGAATCGCTCTATATGCCCCAAAACCGCCTCCGGAGCAGGTTCACGAAAAACCAGATGCCCCAGGTGGGAGAGGGCCTGGCGCACCGCGCGGGTGATCGAGTGGGGCATCGGTGTCGGAAGCCGCCTTTCTTACGGCCTGATGGTCCGCAAAGCGCCGCCGCGCATCATATCCCGGCCTGTCGTTCGATCACGGTATGGGCCAGGGCTTCGTCCGGGTAGTTCGGAAAATAGCGGATGAAGTGATGATCGAGCAGTTGGGTCGACAAGATGGCCACCAGTGCCATATTCTCCCGCTCGCTGGCCAGACGCCCATCCTGCTGCCGGCACTTGGCCGTCAGGCGCTGGACTTTTTGCGCATCGAAATACCCGGCCGTCTTGATGCCGTTTTCCGACAGCAGGTCGGTGACGTACTCGGGCGGATCGTCGCCCATGAAACACCGGCTGATGGGCGCGCGATAGGGTTGCTTGGCCCGGTCGATGAGTTCGGCCGGTACCTGCTGCCGGGCGATCTGCTTGAGCAGGTACTTCTCGGTCAAGCCGTTGAGACGCAGCTTGGCCGGCATCCGGGCGGCCAGTTCGACCACGCGGTGGTCGAGAAACGGAAAGCGGCCCTCCACCGAATGGGCCATGGCCATGCGGTCGCCCTGGGAAGAAAGCAGGTAGTTGGACAGAAACAACGTGCTTTCCAAGTATTGGGCCTTGGATAGCGGCGACCAGCGGTCGAAACCTTCGGGCAGGCGGTCGGTGATGCGCCCCACGAAGGCGGAGAGCTCTTTTGACTGTTCGGGCAGCCGGCCGGGCATGAAAAAGCTTTTCAACTGGCTGGTGTTGAGCCAGCGCACCATGTGGGAATAGACCGGGGATGCCACGTCGGTCAGATTCTTTTTGAAAAATCCGAAGAGAAAGGCGTTGGGCTGGCCGGTGTCGGCATTGAAAATGTAGGGATAGAGCTTGCGGAGCAAATGGGGCCGGCAGGCCGAATCCGGGTGGCGCGCCCAGAAGCGGCGGATCTTGGCCTCCTTGAAGATGTTGTAGCCGCCGAAAATCTCGTCGGCCCCTTCACCGGTGAGCACCACCTTGAAGTCACTCTGCCGCACCAGCCCGGCGAGCATCATGAGCGGCGCCGGCGCGGTGCGGATCATGGGCACCTCGGCGTGCCATACCACCTGGGGAAACAGCTGGCCGATATCCCGATCCGAACACTGGATGGCACGATGCCGGGTCTGAATGGCCGACAGGGCCGTCTGTTGAAAGCGCGATTCATCGAAGCGGGCGTCGGCGAACTGCACGGAAAAGGTGTTGAGGGTGTTGTTGAAGTTGTTGCGCACCAGGGTGCTGATGTAGGTGGAATCGATTCCGCCGCTCAGGTAGGCGCCCACGGGCACATCGGCCCGCAGCCGGATGCGGGCCGCGTCGAGCAGCAGCGCCCTCATCTCTTCGGCCCACTCCGCCTCGGGTCGCGCATCGGGATGGGCATCGTCAAAGCGCAACTGCCAGTAGCGCCGGATGTTCAGGCCGTCGGCATCGAACAGGGCCAGATGGCCCGGCGGCAACTGATACACCTCGTCGAAAGCGGTGAGGGGATCCACCGGGGTCCAACAGGTGAAGACGTCCGACAGGGTCTGGGGGTCGAGACGGCGCGGGGTGCGGGGATCGGCCAACAACGCCTTGATTTCCGAGGCGAATATCAGGCGGTCGCCCTGCTGGTGGTAAAACAGCGGCCGGATGCCCATGCGATCGCGGCCGAGCAGCAAGGTTCGTCGGCGCTGGTCCCACAGGGCGATGGCAAACTGGCCGTTGAGATGGGTAAAAAGATCCGCGCCGTATGCTTCGTAGAGATGGACGATGGTTTCCGTATCGCTCTGGGTGTAGAATTGGTGCCCCTTTTTGACCAGCTCGGCGCGCAGCTCGGGATAATTGAAGATCTCACCGTTGAAGATCACCCAGACGGTTCGATCCTCGTTATGAATCGGCTGGTACCCGCCGCTCAGGTCGATGATGCTCAGGCGCGCATGCCCCAGGCCGATATCGTCGGCCAGGTAGAGCCCGGTGGCGTCGGGCCCCCGATGGGACATGGCGCGCAGCATGCGATCGAGCAGGGGCACCCGATCTTCGCGCGCGCTAAAATTGACGATGCCGGCAATGCCACACATGAATCACCTCTGGACGATGTCGATCACAACCCCCATTTGAGTAACAATTACAGGGTAAGGTGCCATTTTTCCCAGTCAAACGCAACATGGGAATGGGAAGAACAGGGACTCTAACTGAATGCGATTCATTAAACTCGGCGCGGGAGGGGCAGGCGGCCGATGCCACACACCCCGCCCACGCCTGCCGAGATGAAATACTTTCAGTCCGAAATGCAGTGGCAACCGGAGCCGTCGAAGCGTTTCGGGGTCTCCGAAGTGAAAGACCGGGCCGGCACGAAGCCGGACCCGGCCAGGAATTGCACAGGTGCCCACCGAAACTATCGGCGGCGGTACTATATGTCGAAGTAGAGGGCGAACTCGTGGGGATGCGGCCGCAGTTTGACCGGGTTGACCTCTTTCTCGGTCTTGTACTTGACCCACATGTCCAGAGCGTCCTCGGTGAAGACGTCGCCCTTGGTCAGGAACTCCTTGTCCTCGGCCAGGGACTGCAGGGCCTCTTCCAGGGAGCCGGGGGCGTTGGGAATCAAGGCCAGTTCCTCGGGCGGCAGGCCGTAGATGTCCTTGTCCAGCGGATCGCCCGGATCGATCTTGTTCTCGATGCCGTCGATCACCGCCATCAGCAGGGCCGAGAAGGCCAGGTAGCCGTTGCACGAGGGATCCGGGGTGCGGAACTCGAGGCGTTTGGCCTTGGGCGAAGCAGAGTACATGGGGATGCGCACGGCCGCGCTGCGGTTGCGGCTGGAGTAGGCCAGGTTCACCGGTGCCTCGAAGCCGGGCACGAGCCGTTTGTAGGAGTTGGTGGTCGGATTGCTGAAAGCGCAGATCGCTCGGGCGTGTTTGAGGATGCCGCCGATCGCGTGCAGGCCCATCTCGCTCAACCCGGCATACTTGTCGCCGGCGAACAGGGGGTTTCCGTCCCTCCAGATGCTGATGTGGGTGTGCATGCCGGTGCCGTTGTCCTCGAAGAGCGGCTTGGGCATGAAGGTGACCGTGTGGCCGTTGCGATAGGCGACGTTCTTGAGCACATACTTGAACCACTGCAGCTGGTCGGCCATCTGCAGCAGGGGCTTGAAGCGCATGTCGATTTCGCACTGGCCGGCGGTGGCCACCTCGTGATGCTGGGCCTCGATGTCGATGCCCAGATCGATCAGGGTCAGGGCCATTTCGGCACGCAGATCCTGGAACTTGTCCATAGGCGGCACCGGGAAGTAGCCCTCTTTCTGGCGCGGCTTGTAGCCCAGGTTGGGGCACTCGTCGCGGCCGGTATTCCAGACGCCCTCGATGGAATCTATTTCGTAGAAGGCGTGGTTGCGTCCCGAATCGAAACGAATGTCATCGAAGATGAAGAATTCGGCTTCCGGACCGATGAAGGCGGTGTCTCCGATGCCGCTGCTCTTCAGATACGCCTCGGCCTTGGCGGCGATGTGGCGCGGATCACGGCTGTAAGGCTCACGGGTGATAGGATCGGCGATATTGCAGATCATCACCAGGGTCGGATCCTTGAAAAAAGGGTCCATCTTGGCGGTTTCCGGCACCGGGATCACCAGCATATCGCTGGCGTTGATCGGCTGCCAGCCGCGAATACTGGAACCGTCGAAGCCGAAGCCCTCTTCGAAGCTGCCTTCGTCCAGTTGCGAAGACGGCACCGAAAAATGCTGCCACAACCCGGGGAAATCCATAAAGCGCATATCGATCATCTTCGCGCCGGTGTCCTTGACCATCTTAAGTACGTCTTTGGGTGTCATGATTGCTCCTTTCACATCACATTCAAGTCGTTATCCAATTAAAAACGGTTCGTTCCTCGGCCGCTGAAACACTTCTGATTGCCGCTGATATCGGCCCCGCGGCGGCATCCACGGGTTTTGCTTCGATGCCCGACCTACAGGGCGTCGTTGCCGGTTTCGCCGGTACGCACGCGGATCGCCTGCTCGACCGGGAAGACGAAGATTTTTCCGTCGCCCAGTTTGCCGGTGTGGGCCGAAGACTTGATGGTCTCGACCACCTTGTCCACCCAGCCGGATTCGACCACAATCTCCAACTTGATCTTGGGGATGAAATCCACCACGTACTCCGCACCGCGGTAGATCTCCTTATGACCCTTCTGGCGCCCGTAACCCTTGACTTCCGAAATGGTCATGCCCTGGATGCCGATCTCGTTCAACGCTTCCTTGACGTCATCCAGTTTGAACGGTTTGATAATGGCTTCGATCTTTTTCATATACTCCTCCTATGATAATCCGTTGTTCGGCGCCGCAGCCGGTCACTGAATCTCGAAACCGCGCTCACCGTGAAATGCGCCATCCAGACCCACAATCTCACTTTCGGGGTCGATCCTCAAGGGGCCTGTGACCAGCCGCGTCAGACCGATCACGATCAAGGTGGCCACGGCCGAATAGGCGGCCGTGCCGATGATCGAAAGGAATTGGATCCACAGCTGCCTGGGGTTGCCGTAGATCAATCCAGTTCCCAGGGTGTTGACCGACGGGTTGGCGAAGATGCCGGTGGCCAGCGCACCCCAGATGCCGCATATGCCGTGCACGCCGAAGGCATCCAGCGAATCGTCATAACCGAACCGACGCTTGAGTTTGGCGACGAACACGAACCCCAGCACACCGGCCCCGATGCCGATGATCAAGGCCGCGCCCAGACCTACGAAACCCGCCGCCGGGGTGATGCCCACCAATCCGGCCACGGCCCCCGAGGCCATACCCAGCAGGGTCGGTTTCTTCTCCATGGACCACTCGGCGAGCATCCAGGCCAGGGCCCCCACGGCCGCGGACGTATTGGTAACCAGGAAAGCCGAACCGGCCAGACCGTCGGCCGCCAGTTGGCTGCCGGCGTTGAATCCGAACCAGCCGAACCATAGCAGCGCCGCGCCCAGTGCGGTGAGGGTCACGCTGGAGGGAAACATGGCCTCTTTGCCGTAACCGATGCGCTTGCCCAGGACCAGGGCCAGCACCAGTCCGGCCACACCGGCGTTGATGTGCACCACCGTGCCGCCGGCGAAATCGAGAGCCCCCATTTTGGCCATCCAGCCGCCGCCCCAGGCCCAGTGGGCCACCGGGCAGTAGACCAGGGTGACCCATAACACGGAGAAGACGATCCAGGCGGAAAATCGCAGGCGGTCCACGATGGAGCCGATGACCAGGGCCAGGGTGATGCCGGCGAAGGTCATCTGGAACACGATGAAGACATATTGGGGAATCGATCCGGACAGAGAGTCGACGCCGATGCCGGAGAGCAGAAAATAATCCCATCCGCCGACCATCCCGGCCTTGTCGGGGCCGAAGGCCAGGCTGTATCCCCACACCACCCACACCACACTGGCCAGGCAGTATGCCGCAAAGGTCATGGCATAGGTGTTGAGCAGATTTTTATAGCGGGACATCCCGCCGTAAAACAGGGCCAGACCGGCTGGGGTCATCATCATCACCAGTGCCGTGGAGACGATCATCCAGGCCGTGTTGCCGGTGTCCAACGCGTCGGATGCAAATGCGGGCGCCGCCGTGAAAAGCGTCAAGGGAACGAAAAACTGCAGCAATTTTGAAAACATGAGCCTACTCCTCCTTCAATCCTCGCCTGAGTCGTTCGGTTTGCACAATGTTCGCCGGCGCTATTGCAAGATCGCGCCGATGGTCTCGCGGATATGGGATTCCTCTTCGGGAGAATCCACCTTCTCGCCATCAAAACTGCGGACGTAAAAAACATCAACCACCTGATCCACCTGGTTGGCGATCTTGGCCACCCAGATATCCAGCCGGCACCTGAAGATCGCGTCGGTGATGCGGTAGAGCAATCCTGGAAAATCCCAGGCGATCACTTCGATAATGGTAAAGAAACTGGAGGTTTCGTTATCGATGATCACTTTCTGGGGGCGCTTCTTGGTCATCTCCTTGGCCTGAAGGGTGCGAAAGCCGCCCTGCTTGCTGGCCAGTTCGGAAGAGAGGTCCAGTTCGTCGTTCAAAGCCGCCAGCAGGTGACGTTCGGCGCGCTGCCAGCGCTCGTCCTCGAAAATCAGGTCCGGCGGAGCCTGCACATCGAAAATGTCCAGGGCCACGTTGTTGCGCCAGGTAAAGATCCGGAAATCCAGAATATTGATACTGTTCAGGGTCAACACGCCGGCCACACGCGACAGCAAGCCGGGCCGGTCCTTGGCGCACAGGGTGATAGTGCGCGTCTTGCCGTCGGCCGATTTGTCGATTCGCCACACGAAAGGATGCTCTCCGAGCCGGCCGAACAGCTCGATATGCTGCGGAATCTCCTGCGACGGGGTGTGCAGCAGGTAGCGCGGCGACATGAACTCCATCAGCCGCAGGTTGTCCTCTCGCTCCTGGGCCGATCGGGAAGCGACGAGAATGCGCTCCTTCTTCTCCGCGATGATGCGAAGCGCTTTTTTGGAGACCAGCTCACCCTTTTCCATGACATTCAAGGTTCTCAAAAAGAGCGATCGCATCAACGAGGCAGTCCAGTCGTTCCAGGCCTTGGGGCCGGTGGCCATGGCATCGGCCACGCTGAGCAGGTAGAGCATTTTCAACCGCTCGGGCTTGACGATACGCCGCGCCACATAGAGCGCCGTCTCTTCGTCGTTGATATCCCTGCGGGTGGCGGTTTCAAAAAGAGTGAGATGCTCGCGCACCAGAAACGCGGCGGTTTCCACGTCGCTCTCCGCGATGCCCCGCTCAGTGAGCATGCGGGCCGCCATCTCGGCGCCCCGTTCTGAATGGCCGCCGGCTGCCTCGGCCTTGCCGATATCGTGCAGCAGGGTCGCCCACAGCAACGCTTTTTTGTGCCGGATCTCCTGGTAAATTTTGGGTCCCAGGGGATCGCCCGATCCGTCTCCCCTGGCCGTGACGATGTGTTTGAGGTGGCGGACGCTGAGCAGCAGGTGACGGGCCACCGGATAGAGATGGTATTGATCGAATTGAATCCGGTTGGTCACCCCCTTGAACTCGGGGATGAAGTGCGCCAGAAAGCCGGTTTCCAGCATATCGTTAAGGACATTGAAGCCGGACACGGGACGGGCCAGCACCCGTTCGAACGCCTCCACCACTTCAGGGGAATGCCGGAACCCGGGTTCATCGACCATGTGGCCGAACTCCTTGATCAGACGGCGGGCTTCAGCGCTCAAGGGGGCCTTGTGCACCGCGCTCTCGACAAAAATGTAGATCAACAGCAGCGGATTTTTTAAAATTGCCTCGGGCGACACGAAGTTGAGCAGCCCCCGGTTGAATTTGAGACCCGGAACGAGCGTGTCCTTGAGGGCCTTGTTCTTGCGTTTGAGACGCTTGCGCTGGTCCAACTCATAGATGAACATCCGGTAGCACTGCTTGATGAACTCCATGTGTCCGTGAAGGTCGCCCATCAACATCTCCACCGGCAGGTGACCGTTCACCGGGGCCACATTCATCACCTCGGCCAGCCGGGTCTGGTGCTCCAGGTGAAGTTGGTCGAGCTTGCGCCCCATGAACAGGTGAAGCTGGTTGCGCACCGACCAGACGAAGGAGAGCGAGCGCTGCAGCTCGGTATATTCGTCGTTGGAGAGGTATCCGTAATACTCCAGGTCCCGGGACGACTTCGCATCCGACTGAATGCGGGCCACCCAGAGCATGGTGTGGTAGTCGCGCAGACCGCCCTGTCCCTCCTTGAGATTGGGCTCAAGCAGATAGGCGCTGTCGCCGAAACGCTCGTGGCGCCGCTGGTTGGATTCCACCAGCGCGGTAATCAGCTTGGACGGGTTGACGCTGATCAACTTGTGGCGCAGTCGTTCCATCAAGCGGTGAAACAGCGGGGACATGCCGCAGATGAAACGGCCGTCCAGCAGCGCGGTCAGCACCTCGAGATCCTGGCGCGCCAGCTGGATGCACTCTTTGATCGACCGGGTGGCATGCCCCACCTCGAGGCCCATGTCCCAGAGCGGATAGATGATCTCCTGCACCAGGGCCTCAGCCTCGGCCGGCACCTTGTTCTCGAAGAGAAAAAGCAGGTCGATATCCGAATAGACGCATTGTTCGCCGCGACCGTACCCACCCAGGGCGATCAATGCGTATGGGTTGGTCATGATGCCCATTTGGGGCCCCACGGCACTCTGGGCAAAACTGGATCGAAAGTACTCGTCCACCGCCGCGGCAAGGGATTCGAGAAACTCCCGGGCATCGACGGTTTTCACGGTCTCGAGCAATTGCGCGCGGCGCGCTTGAAATGCCCGGGTCGGTTCATTGACTGCTTTCGTATCGGGTAACGGTATCGTTGCCATGGGGTTCCTTTGGGCCGGCTGTCGGGCGGCATGCCCAGACCTCAACCAGCGGCGCTTTAGATATGAGTTAAACGCAACAGGTGTGCCAGACATTTAAAGGTGAATTTTTACCAATATATACAAATAGATTATAAAATAGAACGATTTTTTTATTTCATATTGGTACTTACATTTTTGTACGATGTTATTCCATAATAAATACAATCTTGTCACAAATTCCACCCGGGGTCCCGACCCGCGATCGGTACCCCATGGCCTTCCGGCAAAAAAATCGGCCGGAGGGGGCCCGCGCCACCTTCCGGCCTTGAAAATGGGTCACACATGAATCCGAACGGTCAGGGTCATGCCACCGCCCGGCCATCTACTCCTGGTTGACCGGAATCCCGACCCGCACGGCGCCGGGGGTCATCGGTCCACCGCCCAACGGGGCGATACCGCCATGGGTGGAGGCCACGCCGAAGTCAGGATAGGCCACGCCGCCATGCTCGGTCAAATCCAATCCCTCCAGCTCCTCTTCCGGGGAGACACGCAACCCCACAATTTTGTCGATCAACTTGAACATGGTGAAAGCCAACGTAAAGGTCCACACGAAGCAGGCGGCCATACCCAGCAACTGCACGCCGATGATGGCCATGCTCGTGCCGCCCATGTTGAACAGGCCGGCGGCCAGCGTGCCCCAGGCCCCGCAGACACCGTGCACCGAAACCGCGCCCACCGGATCATCCACCCGGATACGATCGAAGAAGACCACAGAGAGCACCACCAGGACACCGGCCACGGCGCCGATGATGATCGAACTGCCGGGCGATACGTTGGCACATCCAGCCGTGATACCCACCAATCCGGCCAGGGCGCCGTTCAGACTCATGCCCACTTCCGGTTTGCCGAACTTGATCCACGAGGTAAACATGGCCATGATACAGCCGGCGGCAGCAGCCAGGTTGGTGTTGACGAAGATCATGGCAATGCTCTTGTCCGCCGTTGTGGTGGAGCCGGGGTTGAAACCGAACCAGCCCAGCCAGAGGATGAAGACGCCGAGAGCCGCCAGGGTCATGCTGTGCCCCATGATCGGCTTGATCGATCCGTCTTTTCCGTACTTGCCCATACGGGGTCCCAGAACGAGGGCGCCGGCCAGGGCCGCCCAGCCACCCACGGAGTGCACCACCGTCGACCCGGCGAAATCGATGAAACCCAAACCTTCCAGCCAGCCGCCGCCATTGAACAGACCGCCCCAGGCCCAACTGCCGAAGATGGGATAGATCACGGCACTGACGATGGCGCTGTAGACCAGGTAGCCGACAAATTTGGTCCTTTCGGCCATGGCGCCGGAGACGATCGTGGCGGCCGTGGCCGCGAAAACCACCTGGAACATCCAGAAGGCCAGGACCCACGGATCGCCATCCGGTGAAAAATCACTGAAAAAGAACCCCGATGTGCCGAACCATCCGGTTTTGGTGGCGCCGAACATCAGGCCGAAACCGACGGCCCAGAAAGCGATGCTGCCCATTGAGAAGTCCATGAGGTTCTTCATCATGATGTTGATGGCGTTCTTGGCCCGGGTAAACCCCGTTTCGACCATGGCGAAACCGGCCTGCATGAAAAACACCAGACACGCCGCTACAAGGGTCCACATGTAGTTGGCATGGGTCTGCACCAGATCGATAGCCTCCTTGTTGCTCATCGGCGTGGGCTCGTCAGCCCAGGCGCCGGCCAGACCGCCAAGCAAAAAGATCAACCCCAGTCCTATGATTCGCATTGATTTCATCTTTCCCGCTCCTTTCGATATGTCCACATTTCGAATAAAATGGCATCCTTTGAATTATTGCCGATTCAACAGAGCAGATCTCTGGATGGTCATTAAATAGGGTCAAATTGCATCCTTGCCCGATTCCCCGGTTCTGATCCGCACCGCCTGCTCCAGCGGCAGGACGAAAATCTTACCGTCGCCCACCTTCTGGGTGTTGGCGTTTTCGGCGATCGTCGCGACGACCTTGTCGACCATCTCCGCTGCGACGACGATTTCGATTTTCACTTTGGGTACGAAGTCGACCTGGTATTCGGTGCCGCGATAGACCTCTTTATGGCCCCGCTGGCGTCCGAACCCCTTGACTTCGCTGATGGTCATACCGGAGACCCCCAGCCGGTTCAGGGCGTCTTTAACCTCATCCAGGCGAAACGGCTTGATGACTGCTTCGATTTTTTTCATCTGCATACTCCTCAACGTGATTGGATGTTTACCATTCGAGCTCGTTGTCAACGTATTGAGCAAGGGGCATGCCAGAGGGCCGTTGATAAAATAAGTATTTGTTATTTTAATATATTTAATATCTTTCAGTAAATCTATATTTATAATTCTATATAACAATTTTGTTTGCTTAATACTATTTTAATACAAATTTGTAATTTGTGCGGCGCCATCCTCTCGCGGCATGACGCTCCGCCGACGGAGGCGATCCCGCCCCCGACATATCCTTAGGAAATACTCAAAAGGGGGTGGCTTACTTAGTGTCCATCCACAAATGTCCAATTTGCCCGATATCTGCGTTGCGCAAAAAATTTAATCCTCGGAATATCACCTAATATGCCTGCGGTTAAATTTTTCGTGCGCCTTGATCTCGACCCAATTTGCCTATTTGCGGACGGACACTACTTAGGAAAAGGTGATTTCCGGAGGAGAGAGAAAGCGGTTCCAGACCCCGATAATGAAACGGCGCGACCGCTCGAACCGATCCCGGCCGACCCTGGCCGATTGCTGCCGCAGATTGAGCCGGTGGGCCGTGGCCCTGTATATAAGGTAGGCGCGACGCAATCGAAAGGCCGTCTCGCCGTCCAGAATGCCCGCCTCGTTGAGCGCCTGGAGCAACCGCACGTTATCTGTCCAGCGGATGATCTCGGGGTGGCGGTGGGCGTTGGCCAATATGAGATACTGCACCAGAAACTCGATATCGATGATGCCCCCCGGGTCCTGTTTGATATCGAACTCGGTGGGTTTCCAGTCACGCTGCTCGCGGCGCAGACGCGCCCGCATATCGGACACCTCGTGCCTGAGTTGTTCCGGGTCCCTGGGTCGCGTCAGGATATCCCGACGGATGACCTCGAAGTGCTCCCGCAGGGCCTGATCGCCGGAAATGAAGCGGGCGCGGATGAGCGCCTGGTGCTCCCAGGTCCAGGCATCGTCACTCTGGTAGGCGGCAAACCCGTTGATATGACTGACCAGCATGCCTGAATCGCCGCTGGGCCGCAAACGCATGTCGGCATCGTACAACGTCCCCGCGCCGGTGTGGGTGGTGAACATGTGCAGCACGCGCTGACCCAGCCGGGTGAAGAACTGTGCATTGTCCAGCGTTCGTTCCTTGCCCTGGGTTTCGCCCGGCTCGGCGGCATGAAGAAAGACCAGGTCCAGATCCGACCCATAACCAAGCTCCAGGCCGCCCAGCTTCCCGTAAGCGACCACCGCGAAGCCACGTTCGCAACGGCCCTGTTCGATATGGCAGACCGGTTGCCCATACCTGGCCTTCAGCCGCTCGAAGCACAGATGCACCACTTGGTCGACCACCACCTCGGCGATGTCCGACAGATGATCGCTCACCTTCATCAAGGGCAGCACATGCATGATGTCCGAGGCAGCCACGCGCAGCACGTTGACCTGCTTGAAGACGCGCAGCACCTCCATCTGGTATTCCAGGTCCTCGGCATCCACACCGGCCAGCCGCTGCCGCAGTTCCTGCTCGAGTTCGGCCCGGCGCGGGGGCCGGTAAAGGGTCCTGGCGTCGAGCAGTTCGTCGAGTAAAACCGGATGGCGCCCGAGAAACGAAGCGATCCAGGGGCTGGCACCGGCCAGATCGACCAGATGGGTGATGGCCAAGGGGTTTTCATTGAGCAGGGCCAAATAGGAAGTGCGGCGTTGAATGCTCCGAATCAGTTCCAGCACCCGACCCAGCACCAGGTCGGGTTGTTCGGCCTGCCCCACCGCCTGAAGCACCATGGGCAGCAGCCGATTCAGCCGTTCTTGCCCCACCCGGCTCAGCGTCTGAAGCACGCGATCCTGCTTCAAGTCCTGGAGATGCCGGAGCGCCGCCTTGGGGTCTTGGTATCCCAGCCGGACAAGCAGTTCGACCCCTTGAGATTCATCGCCCACCCCCTGCCACAGGGCGGACAATTTTGCCAGGTCTTCTCTCCCAGGGTCTGCGGCGGCATGCTCCGCGCCGTTGGATGCCAGCAATTCGTTGAAATGGGCGTGAACCCGATGGCGATGGCGGTCGAGCGCCGACTTGAACGCCTCCCAATCCGCAAATCCCATGGCGGCCGCCAGGCGCACTTTTCCCGCGTTATCAGTCGGAAGGGCATGCACCTGCTGATCGGCCCACTGCTGCAGCCGATTTTCCACCTTGCGCAGAAACAGGTAGGCACTGTCCATCACCTCTGCAACCGATTCGGGGATATACTGTTTGCCAACCAGAACGGTCAGCACCTTTCGGATCGGACGAATCTGCAGGGGCAACTCGACACCCCCGCGAATCAACTGAAACATCTGGCCGAAGAATTCGATCTCCCGGATTCCGCCCGGTCCCAGCTTGATGTTGTCCTGGAGCCCCTTGCTTCGCACCTCCATGGCGATGCGCCCCTTCATGTCGCGCAGACTGTCGAAGGCCCCGTAGTCCAGGTAACGCCGGAAGACAAAAGGCTTGAGTCGTTCGAGCAGGCGCCGGCCGGCGGCCTGATCGCCGGCCACCACGCGCGCCTTGATCATCGCGTACCGCTCCCACTCACGCCCTTGCCCCTGATAATAATCCTCCAGGCGATCGAAGGTCATGGCCAACGGTCCCGACTCACCATAGGGCCGCAAACGGGTGTCCACCCGGAAAACGAAGCCGTCTGCGGTGGCGGCGCCGATGGCCTGGATCAGCGCCCGGCACAGACGGGTAAAAAACGCTTCGTGGGTGTCGCTGCCCTTATCGCCCCCTGCGGTCCGCCCCTCCGAAGCGTAGGCGAACATCAGGTCCACATCAGACGAAAAATTCAGTTCGTTGGCCCCCAGCTTGCCCAGACCGATCACCACCAGTTGAACGGGCCGTCCGTCCTGGTCACAGGGCGCTCCCCAATGCGCACACTCATGGCGATACAGAGCCGCCAGGGCAGCACCCACGGTGGCGTCGGCCAATGTCGAAAGGTCGGCCATGGTCTCCTCCAGCTCGGACCAGCCGCAGATATCACGCAAAGCGATGCGCACCATCTCGCGCCGACGGAAACCGCGCAGAAACTGCATGAGCGCATCCCTGGAGACGGCCGGCGATGCCACCGGCAGGACCTCACCCGCGTCGGACAGTGCAAGCGGCTGCGAAAAACGCTGTTGCCACATGCGTTCCAGACGTGCCTGCATGCCATGGGGACCGTAAACGGCATGCAGATCGCCGCTGGAAACCAAGTCGGGCAACAATAGAGGGTTGCGTATGAGCTGTTTGGTGATAAAATCAGAAAAAGTCAGCGCCTCCGCGACGACCCTGTTCGTTTCCGCCCAAACGGACGGATCGATCCCATCTCGTGTCATGGCTTCCAATACGGCGTTCCATCTCGATGCGGTGTCGGCCTTCAGTTCAGACGGCAGGAGAAACATGGAGGTCCTTTTTGACGTATTCTGTGGGTGATAGCTCTGTCAAAGGTCGTTGCCGGACGGTGTCGTCATCAATGGCATGTTTTATGAATAAACTGCCCGTGCGTGCAGACGATTGCTATCTTTGATATCAGAAAACAGAAGACAGGCCAAGAGATCGGACCAGCAGCGAATTATTTCACGATTCGGTCGACTTGGAAGCTAGGGCCAGACGCCCTGAAAGCCGGTAAAAAAGGGCACCGTCGAGGCCGTTCACAGCAAAAAACAAGACATTTTTGTCGTTTTTCAGTCCAAAAAATTACATAAATGTTGTTATGCGACCAGGAAGGAAAGGTAGACCATGTGTCGTTTATTTGCCATCACCAGCAAGACCCCATTGTCGCCCATGATCGCCATGGAGGCCATGGATGTGATGCGCGAAGGGCATGACGGCTCGGGGGTCGGCCTCTTTTTACGGGACCTGGCCGGTCCCTTCGAGGAGATGAAAGACGCCCCGATCCTGTCGGGGATCTTCACCGATGCCGGCATCAAACGCCTGGACCGCTACATGATGGATCTGGGTTTCATGACCAAATACAAAATCTCGATCAAGGTGCCCAAGGTCAAACTGCCCGGCACACCCAAGCGCGATGTCTACTTGATTCGAGCCTATGAATATCCTGAAGAGTGGGAAGCGCTACCCAAACAGGAGGTCGACAACCGCCTGGTGAGCATCCGCCTCCAGTTGCGGGCCATGGGCGAGGAGGAGCAGGATATGATCGTCTTCTCCTTCTGGCCCGATGTGATCATGATCAAGGAGATCGGCGATCCCATGCAGGTGGCCCGGCACTTGAATTTCGGCCGCCAGGAGCTCAATGCCCGCGTGATCATGGCCCAGGGGCGCCAGAACACCAACTACGCCATCAACCTGTACGCCTGCCATCCGTTTTTCATCCAGGGGTATGCCACGATGACCAACGGCGAAAACACGGCTTTCGTGCCCATCCGGGAGTATCTCCTGTCGCGACAGGTCCTCGGCTACACCGGCTATCAGTCGGACTCCGAGGTCTTCACCCACATCCTGCACTACACGATCCACCACCTGGGGCTGGGGTTGGAGACCTACAAGCACATCATCACCCCGTTGCAGAACGAAGCCCTGGAAAAGCATCCCAGCGGCGCGTTCCTAAAGCAGCTCAAACACAGCTGCCGCCAGTTGACCATCGACGGCCCCAACTGCGTCATCGGCTGTCTGCCCGACCATTCGCTCTTCATGGTCCAGGACCGCAAGAAGCTTCGCCCCGGTGTGGTAGGCGGAAAACCCGGCTGCTGGGCCTTTTCATCTGAAATCTGCGGCCTGGATGCCGCCATCCCGGACCGAGACAAAAGCAAGGACTTCCAACCCATGCATCTGGACACGACCATCGTCGGTCCGGATCGCCAGGAGATCGCCATATGCTCCCAGACCGACCCATTACCCCTTCCACGCTGAGCGTCAAGGACCTGCTCTGGCAGGTTCTGTGGGACAAAGACAAATGCACGCTGTGCGGCCGCTGCACGGCCGTGTGCCCGGTCAACGCCATCGAACTGGGTGTATTTCGCAAACGCGAGTTCACGGCGTCGCTGGAACCGGAGCGGCCATCTACCAACGTATACAAGGTCTATCACGGCATCCGCCAGAAGACCGATCCGGCCTACGCCTGTGTGGGCTGCGCCATGTGCAACCAGGTGTGCCCCAATGATGCCATCATTCCCATACGTTCGGACGAGGCCGACAAACTGCGTTTCCACATCAACCGGGGCGGCCAGCCGCGCAGCCGGGGCGGCCGGCGCAACGTGCCCGGCGGGTTGCTGGATCAGATCAAATTCATCCGCATCTCCATGCTGACCGATCCGGCCCTCGACGCCGGCCGGCACGAATTCGAGCTGCGCACACTGCTGGGGCGCATGCTGCCGCCCGAGGACAACATCCGGTTCTACAAGGAAAACGGTTGGATACCCCCGGTGCGCGAAATCTATCCGCTGATCATCGGCAGCATGTCCTTCGGAGCCCTGTCGCCCAACATGTGGGAAGGACTTCAACTCGGCGTGGCCTACCTCAACGAAGAGTTGGGCATGCCCGTGCGCATGTGCACGGGCGAAGGCGGATGTCCTCCCCGCCTGCTGCGCAGCCGCTTCCTGAAATACACGATCCTGCAGATCGCCAGCGGCTACTTCGGGTGGGACGAAATCATCCACGCCCTGCCCGACATGCAGGAGGACCCGTGCGCCGTCGAGATCAAATATGGCCAGGGCGCCAAACCGGGCGACGGCGGGCTGCTCATGTGGCACAAGGTGAATAAATTGATCGCCGCCATCCGGGGCGTGCCGGTGGGAGTCAGTCTGCCCAGCCCGCCGACCCACCAGACCAAATACTCCATCGAAGAGGCTGTGGCCAAGATGATCCAGTCCATGTACATGACCTGGGGCTTCCGCGTGCCGGTATATCCCAAGATATCGGGCACCTCGACGGCCATGGCAGTGCTCAACAACCTGACCCGCAACCCCTATGCGGCCGGCCTGGCCATCGACGGTGAAGACGGCGGTACGGGGGCGGCCTACAACGTCTCCATGAACCACATGGGACACCCCATCGCCACCAACATCCGGGACGCCTACTTCAATCTAGCCAAGCTGGGCAAACAGAACGAGATTCCCCTGTTCGCCGGCGGTGGGGTGGGCAAGAACGGCAACCTGGCGGCCAACGCCGCGGCCCTGATCATGCTGGGCGCCAGCGGTGTTCAGATCGGCAAATACATCATGCAGGCGGCGGCCGGCTGTTTGGGATCGGAAAGCGACCGCTGCAACATTTGCAACATCGGCCGCTGCCCCAAGGGCATCACCTCCCAGGACCCGAGACTGTACCGCCGCCTGGATGTGGACATGGTGGCCGAACGGGTGGTGGATGCCTTTTTAGCCTTCGACATGGAGCTGAAAAAGATCGTGGCGCCCCTGGGCCGCTCGACCACCCTGCCCATAGGCATGTCCGATGCCCTGGGCATCGGCGACCATCATGCGGCCGAACGGCTGGGGATCAAGTATGTCGTTTAATCGGGATCGGGCCTGCCATTTATCGAAATCCCAACTGGCGGGCACGCGTCAGAAAATGGGAAAAAGTTTAAAGTTGGAAGTTTGAAGTTTAAAGCGAAGCAAAGCGTCATTCAAAAATAGACCACCTACCACCACTTAAAACTTAACACTTTAAACTTAAAACTGATTTCACAGGATTTTCACAATGAACACCACCCTCAAAAACTATCATATCATCCCCGGCCGCGACGCCAACGGCAACCGCATCGAATCGCGGGTGTTGGAAGAGAACATCCAGGCGGCCGTTGCCCAGGGACAGACCCGTTTGCGAGTGGACGCCTACGGCCAGCATGGGATCGGCGGCCGCTTGTGGCGGGCCGGGGACCAGAAGGTGCACGTCCACATCGAAGGGCCGGCCGGTCAGCGGGTCGGCTCGATGGGATCGGCCAACACCCGCATCGACGTCATGGGGCCTGCCTCGGATGATGTGGGATGGCTCAATGCCGGGGCCGAAATCGTGGTCCACGGCAATGCCGGCAACGGCGTGGCCAATGCCATGGCCCAGGGCAAAGTCTATGTAGCCGGCAATATCGGCGCGCGCGGCATGACCATGACCAAGCAGAACCCACGTTTCGAGCCCCCGGAGTTGTGGGTCCTGGGCTCGGTGGGGGACTACTTCGGAGAATTCATGGCCGGCGGCGTCGCGGTCGTTTGCGGCCACAACGCCCAGAATCCCAAAAACGTGCTGGGCTACCGGCCGTTGGTGGGCATGGTGGGGGGCAAGGTCTTCTTTCGGGGACCCCACATGGGCTTCAGCCAGACCGACGCCCGGCTCGCCCCCATCGATGCCGAGGAGTGGCAATGGCTCGTGCAGGGGCTGCGGCGGTTTCTCGAAGCCATCGGGCAGCATGAATTCTTATACACCCTGATGTCGGAAAAGGACCGGTGGCAGTGCCTCAAGGCCCGCACGCCCCAGGAACGCATCGCCCGGACCAAACGCCCCATGCAGGCCTTCCACAAGGAGGTGTGGGACAAGGAACTGGGCAAAGGCGGATTGGTGGGCGACCTCACCAGCCTGGACCGCAACCCCATTCCGCTGACCACCCGGGGCGATCTGCGACGCTTCGTTCCGGTGTGGGAAAACTATAAATACAAGGCCCCCTGCGAAGCCAGCTGCCCCACCGGTATACCGGTGCAGGAGCGCTGGCGGCTGGTGCGTGAAGGGCGGATCGACGAGGCGGTTGACATGGCCCTGGCCTATACCCCCTTTCCAGCCACGGTGTGCGGCTATCTGTGCCCCCACCTGTGCATGCAGTCGTGCACCAAAAACGCCGCCTTCATGACTCCGGTGGACGTGACCCAGTTGGGCAAGGCCAGCGTGGCCGCCCGGACGCCCGAATTGCCGCCCTTGTCGGGCAAACGCGTGGCCGTGGTCGGCGGCGGACCGGCGGGCCTCTCGGTGGCCTGGCAGTTGCGCCTCAAGGGGCACGAAGCGGTGGTCTACGACACAGCCGCAAGGCTCGGCGGCAAAATCAGCGCGTCGATTCCCGACAGCCGGATTCCCAGGGATGTGCTGGAGAAAGAGATCGACCGCATGGCCGAGATCATTCCCCACGTCCATCTGCAGCAGCGCCTGAGAAAAGCGGACACCGATCAACTGATCGCCGATTACGATTTTGTCGTTATCGCCGCCGGCGCCCAGAAGCCGCGCACGCTGCCCATTCCGGGCAACGAACGGCTGACCACGGCACTCGATTTCCTCCAGGCGGCCAAGAAAGGCAAGGCGCGGGCAGGCAAGCGGGTGGTGATCATCGGAGCCGGCAACGTGGGGTGCGATGTGGCCACTGAAGCAGCCCGCCTGGGCGCCGAACAGATCCTGCTCCTCGATGTTCAGGAGCCGGCCTCGTTCGGCAAGGAGCGCGAGGAGGCCGAACGGGTCGGGGCCAAATTCCGCTGGCCGGTCTTCACCAGGGCCATCACCAGGAAGGGGGTCGAACTGGATACCGGCGAAGTGATTCCGGCGGACTCGGTCTTCATCTCCATCGGCGATGCACCGGACCTGGAATTTCTGCCTGACGACATTGCCGTCGAGCGCGGTTTCGTCAAGGTCGACGAGAATTATCAGACCTCCCATCGCAAGGTCTTTGCCATCGGTGATGTGGTGCGTCCGGGGCTGTTGACCGATGCCATCGGCGCCGGCCGCCGGGCGGCGCGGATCATCGATGATGTGGCGGCCGGCCGAAGACCGACCGCCGATCCGCGCACGGTGATCGATGCCCAGCGGGTCAGCCTGGAATATTATGACCCGCGCGTCGTCACCTACGAGAACATGGACCACTGTGGCAGCCAATGCGCCTCGTGCGGCCAATGCCGGGATTGCGGCATCTGCGTGGCCGTCTGCCCGGAAAGCGCCATCAGCCGGGTTCAGACCCCGGACGGCAAATTCGAATACACGGTGGCCGCCGATCGATGCATCGGATGCGGCTTCTGCGCCGGGGCCTGTCCATGCGGCATATGGAATCTGATCGAAAATGCGCCCCTGGAGTAGCACGCGGTCCCCATCCTGATAAAAGGAGGCTCTCGGGTTGCGCCTTTGCCGTCCGGATGCATATCTTGAGTTGCTTTTTGAGGCCCGAATAGGTTATTGGGCGCAGTTCAAAAAAAGGGTTTGAGGCATATGAGAGCGATTTTGGCATTGGAAGACGGCCGCACCTTCGATTGCCGTTCGTTCACCGGTCCCGGTGAAACCGGCGGAGAAGTGGTCTTCAATACCGCCATGAGCGGCTACCAGGAGGTGTTGACCGATCCCTCCTACAGCGGCCAACTGGTCACCATGACCTATCCGCTGATCGGCAATTACGGTGTCAACCCGGAGGATATGGAATCCGACCGGGTGCAGGTGGCGGGCTTTATCGTCCGCGAGTATCAATCCGCATACAGCAACTACCGGGCCAACGCCAGCCTGGCCGATTATCTGACCCAAAACGGCGTGTTGGGGGTCGAGGCCCTCGACACCCGCGCCCTGACCCGCCATATCCGCAACACCGGGGCCATGCGGGCGGTGATCTCCACCGATGTGTCGGACCGGGAGGCCCTGGTGGCAAAAGCCCGTGCATTGCCCAGCATGGCGGGGCTCGACCTGGCCGGCACGGTCACAGGGAAGCATCCCTATCGATGGACCGACGGCCGGCCCACCCCCATCGACGCCCGGCACGACCCTCTGGACGAGCGCATCTGGCGTCTCCGTAACACACGGCGGTCCGTGGTGGCCATCGATTTCGGCATCAAGTACAATATCCTGCGCTGCCTGGCGACCCACGATCTGGAGATCGTGGTGGTGCCCGCCTTTACCGACGCGGAAACCATCCAGGCCATGGCGCCGGACGGCATTTTTCTTTCCAATGGCCCGGGCGATCCGGAACCGGTGGCTTACGGCATCCGAACCGCCCGGGCGCTCATGGGCTATCGCCCCATGTTCGGCATCTGCCTGGGCCACCAGATTCTCGGTCTGGCCGTGGGCGCCCGGACCTACAAGCTGAAGTTCGGGCATCGGGGCATCAACCATCCGGTCAAGAACCTGCTCACCGGCAAGGTGGAGATCACCTCCCAGAACCATGGATTCGCGGTCGACAGCCGAACCCTGGACCCGGACCTGATCGAGGTGACCCACATCAACTTGAACGACAACACGCTGGAAGGTTTCCGCCATCGGAGATTGCCCATGCTGGCCGTGCAGTACCATCCCGAAGCCTCTCCCGGACCTCACGATGCGCGCTACCTGTTCGCCGAATTCAGCCGCATGATCGAGCAGGTGCGGCAGATCCCAGCGGTGCCCCGAGTCAACTGAAACCATAGGATCAATTAGCGACGCAACATGCCCAAACGCACCGACATCCACAAAATTCTGATCATCGGGGCCGGCCCCATCATCATCGGCCAGGCCTGCGAATTCGACTATTCCGGCACCCAGGCCTGCAAGGCCCTGAAGGAAGAGGGGTATGAGGTCATCCTGGTCAACTCCAACCCGGCCACCATCATGACCGATCCGGAGACGGCCGATCGCACCTACGTCGAACCGGTGACCCCGGAG
Source organism: Desulfatitalea tepidiphila (assembly GCF_001293685.1). Taxonomy (NCBI): domain Bacteria; kingdom Pseudomonadati; phylum Thermodesulfobacteriota; class Desulfobacteria; order Desulfobacterales; family Desulfosarcinaceae; genus Desulfatitalea; species Desulfatitalea tepidiphila. The sequence continues at coordinate 365,098 of NZ_BCAG01000005.1, forward strand.
ACCGTGGCCAAGATCATCGCCGTCGAGCGTCCCGACGCCCTGTTGCCCACCCTGGGCGGCCAGACAGGCCTGAACACGGCCGTCAAGGTGGCCGAAATGGGGGTCCTGGAACAATATGGCGTGGAACTCATCGGCGCCTCACTGGAGGCCATCCGAAAGGCCGAAAGCCGCGACCAGTTCCGCCGGGCAATGGAACGCATCGGCCTGCGGCTGCCGGAGAGCGGTTTCGCCACCACCATGGAAGAAGCGCGCACCATCGCGGAGCAAATCGGCTACCCGCTGATCATCCGCCCCAGCTTCACCCTGGGCGGCACCGGCGGCGGCGTGGCTTACAACCCCGAAGACCTCGAGGTGGTGGCCAAGTCGGGCATGGATGCAAGCCTGATCCACCAGGTGATGCTCGAACAGTCCGTGCTGGGATGGAAAGAGTACGAACTGGAGGTGATGCGCGACCACAACGACAATGTGGTCATCATCTGCTCCATCGAAAACTTCGACCCTATGGGCGTGCATACCGGCGACAGCATCACCGTGGCGCCGGCCCAGACCCTGAGCGACCGCGAATACCAGACCATGCGCAACGCATCCCTGGCCATCATGCGCGAAATCGGGGTGGACACCGGCGGCTCCAACGTGCAGTTCGCCGTGGACCCCAGGAACGGCGAGATGATCGTGGTGGAGATGAACCCGCGCGTCTCCAGGTCGAGCGCCCTGGCCTCCAAGGCCACCGGATTTCCCATCGCCAAAATCGCCGCCAAGCTGGCGGTGGGGTACACCTTGGACGAGATTCCCAACGACATCACCGGCGAGACCCTGGCGTCGTTCGAGCCCACCCTCGACTACTGCGTGGTCAAGATCCCGCGCTGGACCTTCGAAAAATTCCCCGAAACGCCTGACCTGCTCACCACGGCCATGAAATCGGTGGGCGAGACCATGGCCATCGGCCGCACATTTAAAGAAGCCCTGCAAAAGGGGCTGCGTTCACTGGAAATCGGCCGCCACGGCCTGGGCGCCGACGGTAAGGACCCACAGGATGTGGACGAGGCCGTCCCGTCTACCGAAGAGATCGACCACAAATTGGCCACGCCCAACTCCCGTCGCATCTTCTACCTGCGTTATGCCCTGCAGGCCGGACGCAGCATCGACGAGATTTTTCAACTCACCGGCATCGATCCATGGTTCCTTTATCAACTCAAGCAGATCGTGGATATGGAGCGCCGCCTGGGCGAACTGGGGCAATCGCGGTCGGACGGCCACGGCGGCAAAAAGGCGCTGGAAGCCGCGATCACCCGTGAAGAGCTGTGGCAGGCCAAAGCCAACGGTTTTTCCGATGTCCAGCTGGCCCACCTGCTGGGCGACGACCCTGATGGCATCGCCAGATTCCGCAAGGCCAAGGACATCCGGCCGGCCTACAAGCTGGTGGACACCTGCGCCGCCGAATTCCGCGCCGCGACCCCTTATTACTATTCGACCTACGAGGTGGAGTGCGAGGCACGGGTCTCCGACCGCAAGAAGGTGATGATCCTGGGCGGCGGCCCCAACCGCATCGGCCAGGGCATCGAGTTCGACTACTGCTGCGTGCATGCCTCTTTCGCCCTGCGCGAAGAGGGGGTGGAGAGCATCATGGTCAACTCCAACCCCGAAACCGTGTCCACCGATTACGATACCTCCGATAAACTCTACTTCGAGCCGCTGACCCTGGAGGATGTGCTCCACATCGTGGAAAAGGAGCAGCCCTTCGGCGTCATCGTGCAGTTCGGCGGCCAGACGCCCCTCAACCTGGCCACGCCGCTGGCCAGGGCCGGCGTCCCTATTCTGGGCACCCTGCCCGAGAGCATCGACCGGGCCGAGGACCGCGAACAGTTCCAGGCCATGCTGCACAGACTGGGGCTGGTGCAACCGGCCAACGGCATCGCTATGAGTTTTACCGAGGCACGCCGCATTGCCGTCGAGATCGGCTATCCGGTCATCGTGCGCCCATCGTTCGTGCTGGGCGGCCGGGCCATGAAGATCGTCTACACCGAACCGGAACTGGAAAACTTCACGCGGCTGGCCATCCAGGCCTCGCCCGGCCATCCGGTGCTGATCGACAAGTTTCTAGAAAACGCGGTGGAAGTGGACGTCGACGCCATCAGCGACGGCCATACCACCGTGATCGGCGGCATCATGGAACATATCGAGGCGGCCGGCGTCCACTCGGGCGATTCGGCCTGCGTTCTGCCGCCTTACAGCATTAGTGATGACCTGATCGCCGAAATTACGGCGGCGACCAAGGCCATGGCCGCCGAATTGAACGTCGTCGGCTTGATGAACGTGCAGTACGCCATCCGTCAAAATCGGCTCTATGTCATCGAGGTCAACCCGCGCGCCTCGCGCACCGTGCCCTTTGTCAGCAAGGCCACGGGCGTACCCCTGGCCAAACTGGCCACCAAGATCATGCTGGGGCGAACGCTTCAGGAACTGGGCTTGACCGAGGAGGTCGTCCCCAGACATCTGTCGGTCAAGGAGGCCGTGCTCCCCTTCGACCGTTTCCCGCTGGTGGACACGCTGCTCGGACCCGAAATGAAGTCCACCGGCGAGGTGATGGGGATCGGCAACGATTTCGGATCGGCATATGCAAAGGCCCAATTGGGCGCCGGCCAGAAACTGCCGACCCAGGGAACGGTGTTCATCAGCGTCCAGGACGAGGACAAACCGGCCATCGCAGACGTGGCCAGGGCGTTCGTCCGGATGGGCTACGGCATCCTGGCCACCAGCGGCACGTGCGGCTATCTCAACGACCTGGGGATCGCCGCCCAGCCGGTCAACAAACTCAAACAGGGACGGCCCCATGTGGAAGACGCCATCAAAAACAACCAGATCGACCTGGTGATCAATACCGGTTCGGGAAATACATCGAGCAAGGACGGCTACGTGATCCGGCGGGCCGCGCTGAAATATGCCATTCCCTACGTGACCACCGCGGCCGGTGCACTGGCCATGAGCAAAGCCCTGGCCGCGATCAAATCCCAGGTCTTGGGCGTACGCTGCCTGCAGGCCTACCACACACCGGAGAATTGCTGATGTCATCCAAACTCGACATGCGATCATCTTGCCCGACCAACGCCGAACCGCTGGACATCATGGAAGGGGACCATCCCCGGGAAGCGTGCGGCATTTTCGGCGTGTACGGACACCCGGAAGCGGCCAAACTCTGTTACTTCGGACTCTACGCCCTCCAGCACCGCGGCCAGGAGAGCGCGGGGATCTGTGCCGTGGACAACGGCGTGCTTAACGAACACCGTGACATGGGCCTGGTGTCCGATGTCTTCGGCAAGGAACAATTCGACCAGTTGCCGGGTCCCAGCGCAATCGGACATGTGCGCTACTCCACTACGGGCAGCTCCATATTGGTCAATGCCCAACCGTTTGTGGTGCGCCACCGCCACAAGACCTACGCCGTGGGCCACAACGGCAACATCGTCAACGCCCACGCCCTCAAGGAAGAACTGGAAAGGAGCGGCTCCATCTTTCAGTCCACCATGGACAGCGAAATTTTCCTGCACCTGCTGGTGCGCAACCTGCACCTGGGGTTCGACGAAGCCCTGCGCGCCTCGGCCGCGCGATTGGAGGGGGCCTTTTCCATGGTCGTGTTGACCAGCCGCGGGGAAGTGATCGGCCTCAGGGACCCCTATGGGTTTCGGCCCCTGTGCCTGGGCCGTCTCAACGGCCACTGGGTGCTCGCCTCCGAAACCTGCGCCCTGGACCTGGTGCAGGCCGAATTTGTGCGGGAGCTCGACCCCGGCGAGATCGTCATCATCGATGAAAAGGGACCGCGCAGCCTCTATCTTCCCCAAGCACCGCGCCACGCGTTTTGTATTTTCGAGTTCATCTATTTCGCCCGCCCGGACAGCACGATAATGGGGCACAACGTCTATCAGATGCGCAAGGCCCATGGACGCCGGCTTGCCGAGGAGAGGCCGGTGACGGCCGATCTGGTCATGCCCTTTCCCGATTCAGGCACCTATGCAGCCCTGGGCTACTCCGAAGCCTCGGGCATTCCGTTTGAAATGGGCATGATCCGCAATCACTACGTGGGACGCACCTTCATCCAGCCGACCCAGAGCATGCGCGACTTCGGGGTGAGGGTCAAACTCAACCCCATCAAAGAGCTGCTCAGGGGCAAGGATATCATCATCATCGAAGATTCCATCATCCGCGGTACGACCGCCCGAACCCGCGTGCGGGCGTTGCGCGAGATGGGCGTCAAGAAAGTCCACCTGCGAGTGGCGGGACCGCCACACCGCTTCCCCTGCCATTACGGCATCGATTTTTCGACCAAGGGCGAGCTGATCGCCGCCCGCATGTCGGTTCAGGAATTGGAACAATATCTGGGCCTGGATTCCCTTCACTACCTGAGCCTGGAAGGCCTGCTCGCCGCCACGGGTGTCAAGGACCCGGGAGAGCATTTCTGCAAGGCCTGTTTCGACGGCTGCTATCCGGTCACCTTCGATACCGGTCTGTCCAAGAACTGCCTGGAACTCGACCAACCCTGAAGATCCCGGCCAACCAAATCAAATATTGTTGGTGTTTGAAAAAAAATCGCATGCCAAAGCAGATGGCAGGCGTATGTGGCCCTGGCCACCTGTTCCACCCGCGCCGGGTTTAATGAATCGCATTCTGTTAGAATCCCTGGCCAATTGACTTTGGGCTTGCCTTTTGGTGCAGCCGGGGTCTACAATGCATTTGGCGATTTTGTCACTACCGCCGCAGGAGCATATCGATGATCGAATCCAAGTATCTCAAGGAGAATATCGAAAATATCCAACGCCTGATGTCGATCCAGGCCTTGAAACATTTCGAAACCCGCAACCTGGGCAAGCTGTTGCGCCTGAGCAAAATCAGGCAATACGAAGATGGCGAGCAGATTATCCAGGAAGGGGACATGGACCCCTGGCTCTATTTTCTGCTCTCTGGAAAGATACGGATTACCAAAGAGGGAGAAGAGATCGGCGTTCTATCCCGAAAAGGCGAAATCTTTGGCGAGATGCGCATCATCGACGACCAAAGCCGATCGGCCTCCGTATACGCCGTCGGGCAAACCGTGTGCCTGGCCGTGGACACCTCGGCCGGCAATCGGCTCACCACCTCGGATGAAAAAGAGGCCCGCCTCGACTTCCTTCTGCTGCTCTACCGCATTTTTGCGGAATACATCACCGTTCGCCTCCGGCTGACCAATGAAGAGCTGGTCAAGGCCAAACGGGATGCCAAAAAAGGCTTCACATCCGCAGAGATGCCTGTGGAAGACGATCCCCCGAAAACAAACGATCATAAGCGTCACATCGAAAAGTTCTAATGTCCCCGACCGTCCGCTTCGCCAGAAACGCCGCCAATGTCTTTTTTCATATCCTGACCCAGTGCAATCTGAAGTGCCGCCACTGTTATATCAACCCCGGGCAGCACGGCCGGCAGACCCTCAGCCTGGACACGATCCGGTCCTGGCTCGAGACCCTGGCCCGACGCGCCCCTATGGCCGACCTGATTTTTTTGGGCGGGGAACCGACCCTGCACCCGGACCTGGCCGAAGCTATTCATGCCGCCCGCCGGCTGGGATACCGCTCGATCACCATCGACACCAATGGATATCTCTTCCATGACATCCTGGACCGCATCACCCCTGAAGCGGTCAATTTTATCAGCTTCAGCCTGGACGGTGCATCTTCGGAGACCAACGATGCCATCCGCGGCAAGGGCTCGTTCGAGGCCTGCACGGCCGGCGTCCGCAATGCCATCCAGAAGGGATTCCAGACCAGCCTCATCTACACGGTCAGCAGCCTCAACCTCCATGAACTCAGTTCCGTACCTCCCCTTTTACGCCAATTGAAGATCAATCGGTTTTTCATTCAAGTGATCGGCCTCCGGGGGCAATCGGCCACTTGCGCCGAGCGCCCCTTGGAAGATCTTCAGGTCACGCGCGACCAGTGGCAAGACCACGTCCTGCCCGTGGCCCGTCAAGTGGCGGACCAAGGCATTCGCGTCACCTATCCAAAAGTTTTCCTGGAACCGGACGAGCCGTTCGAATGTGCCGGGCGCGTGGCCGATAACTATTTCATCTTTCCCAACGGCCGCGTCTATCGCTGCCCCCTGTGCGAAGATTACCCCTTGCACAGCCTCGCCTTCGAAAACGACCGGTTGATCGAAATGTCCCCCATCAACGAAGCGGACCTCTTCAAACTCGACATTCCAGAGGGATGTGTCATGAACAAGCTGATCCAACCACACAACATCACCTACCTGCCGGACGGCTCGCCGGCCCATAAAATCGCCTGCTGCCTACTGAAAGAAGAATTAGTATAAACCACAAATAGTTATGCAAAGCATCGCCTGTTTTACAGTAATAAATCGGAACCTTGAATTCCCTTTTCCAAGAAACCGGAACGGTTTTTTCCTGTTTAATTCTCTTACTATTTCAAGGAATTAAAAACTAACCGCCGCGCAGGGAGCCGATTTTGACTGCGCACCTGAGCTTTCACAGGATCCCACCTGAATTTTATCTATCTGAAATATTAAACCATTCAGTATTTCTCCGATATTGGCACAACGATTGCTCATAAACCCGGAAAATGCCTGAAGACGGCCCGAATTGGCCGATAAATATTCGAAACATCGTTAACTCAAGGAGATCCCTATGAATCAAGCAAGACGCCACGGGTGTACAGCTGTAATGGTAATCCTGACCCTGCTGGCCCTCTTCGTCGGCCAGGCGCTGGCTGGGGAAAAAACCCTGGTCGGTGAGATCAATGACAACTATCAACTGATCGTCGGAAACCAGACCTACGATATCGCCGATACGGCCGAAGGAAACGAACTGGCCGAAAACCACATCAGCGAAAAGGTGGAAGTCACTGGGACCGTAGAAGAAAGAGACGATATCAAAATCATCACCGTCATCTCTTACAAGGTCTTGAGCCAATAACGAGACGATATTGCCGACACATCGACAAGTCTTCCCGATGCAGCCTGCAGGACCGATGGATTTGCTTCACGTGGTTGTCCTTCACGATAGTCACACCGCAGGCATTGAGGAGATGACCTATGCCAAAGAAAAAGACGCCGGTATCCAACGAGACGCTCGTCGGCATCATCACGCCGGTCGAGTGGGATGTTGATGATCGCATCACCGCCGTCGCCTTGAGCGCCACGGATGATGAGGCCTACCTGATCGAAAACGGAGACAAATTCATTGATCTGGTGCAAAAATGCATCGAAGCGAGCGGCCAGATCAAGCGTGATCGGAAAAGCAGCCGAAGTATCACCATCAAGCGGTTTAACATCATCGACAACCCTTAGCGCCTGAACGGCCGGAATCAACGGCATAACGCGGCCCCAAGCGACATCCCCTTATCCGTCAAGAGGCAGTAGACACATGGAAATATTGCTCCCCGAAGATAAGGCCTTTTTTAAGGAACTCCTGACCCGACAATTGGACGAGTTGCTCAATACGGCGGAAAAGACCGTCGGGTCCCTGGTTCTTTGCGATACGCAGGCCGCGGACCCTTTGGATCAAGCCTCCCTGGACAATGATCGCAATTACACACTTCGCATCCGGGACAGGGAGAGCCACCTGATCAAAAAAATTAAAACCGCTTTGGCCAAACTCGAAGACGGATCGTTCGGCATCTGCGATCGATGCGGTGAAGAGATAACGATTGCGCGCCTGAAGGCGCGGCCGGTCACCTCGTATTGCATTCGCTGCAAGACGCAGATGGAGGCATTTGAAAAGGTTTCCGGTTTCTGACAGCAGGCGGTACAACACCCAACGACACCCAAAATGGGAAGGAGCGGAGAAAAAGAATGAACAAAAGCGATCTGATCAATGAAATGGCCAACGCCCTGGAGAGCAAGAAGGTGGCCGAGGCAACTTTGGAAAGTCTCCTCGATGCCATCACCCAGGGATTGAAAAAAAACGGTAAGGTGACCCTCACCGGCTTCGGCACGTTCAAGGTATCCAAGCGCAAAGCACGCACCGGCCGGAATCCGAGGACCGGTGAAGCGATTAAAATCAAGGCCCGTAAAGTCCCCCAATTTACGCCGGGAAAGAACTTGAAGACAGCGGTCGCCTGACAGAACGCCAACAGTATGCCGTTAGTTCGAAGGCGGCTCTCGAGCCGCCTTCGGCATTGACGCCAAGGCGTCCGTATTACAAGCGATACTGCGCAATCTGACGACTGATGGCAATCAGCTCCCCGCCCTCATCCCAAACCTCGCCATCTTCCTCCAACAGCCCGCAGGTAATGAATCGGGTATGGAAGAAACACTTTAACCATCGGGACGAGGGGATCTTGCGGATATTGACGGAGAGTTCGATGGTCGGCACCCATGCGCCCAACCCGAGACTGGCATACGCCGGCGGCGGAAAACAATCGGCCGCCAGCAGCAGCGCCAAGGCGTCGTAGGGCCGGCCATCCCTGAACTGAATCCAACCCTTATGCTCGGATCGATCCGCCAACTGCCCGGTGGTCATCCACCCGGCACAAGAGGGGTCCAATCGCACCTCCACCTGGTCGAAAAGTGTGAAATTGGGGATGGTGGGGATGGACACACATTGATCCAGCGGCGCCAGGGCCGGCACACCGGCCTCGTAGCGATCCACCCGGCACACCATCTGGTCATCCATGAACGTGGCGATCGCCGCCACCGCCACCCGGTCTTCCTGCAGCAGCCGCGCGCCGAAACGTTCGAACTGGGCTGTCTCGGATATCCGTTCCAACGAGAGCCGCACAGGTCCCGGAGCCGTTCTCTGGATATAGTTGGCCGTCACGATGGCCATCCGCTTTTTGTTTCGCTTCTGCTCCATGGCCCTGGCCAGGAGCGCCATGAGATACCCACCGTTGGGAAGTCCGTTGATCGCCCAGTTGGGAGAAATCTCGGCCGCAAAATCAAAAGGCATCCCGTCTATCGGTCGGCTCTCGATATCCCGATCGAATGCAACCATCTGGTATTCCCTTCGTGCAAAGGACGTTGATTTTCGTTGTCTTTTTTAAAAAAATGCCCTTTTATCACACCGGAGATGGAATTTCATCCCTATTCAGTCGGGCGACGGCAAGGCTCGGCATCCACATCAGCCATTCAGAGGTAAGAAGATGTTTACACAACACGACACGGGAAAAAAGCGGCATATGCTGGACGGCATCGACATGACCACGCTTGCATGGGGTGAAAAGACCATCATGGTCCGGTTCGATCTCCAAAAAGGCAGCCAATTGCCATCCCACCACCATGTCTATGAACAAACCGGTTATCTGGTGTCGGGCCACATTCGCCTGACCATCGCCGATCAAACGGTGGAAGCGCATGCCGGCGACAGCTGGTGTATTCCACCGGATGCCCCCCACGAGGCGATTGCCCTGGAAGATAGCGTCGCCCTGGAAGTGTTCTCGCCATTGCGTCCGGACTATTTACCCTGATCGCCATCTCCCTCCCGTCGGGTCGGCCACCCTCCAGCAGTTCTAACTGAATGTGATTCACCAGACGGGCATGATTCCAGAAGTTATTTGAAAAAAATCGCATAAAAACGGTCATGGCAGGCGTGGGTGGGGCAGATGGCCAGGGCCACGTGAGCCAGCGGTCGATAGTGCCGGTTGAATGCAAACGGCGGATAAGCGGCCCAGACTGTTTGAGCGCAGCGAGTTTCTGGGCCGCCCGCCGTACATTTTACCGGCACTTGACCGCTTGGCGCGTGGCGTCGGCCACATGCTCTTCCCACGCCGGATTTAATGAATCGCATTGAGATAGAATTGCTGGCCGCCTTCCGGATTGAGGCGGGCGACCCCATCGTCCCGTGCGCAATTTTTGTACCCCTCACGCCGCAAGTTTGCACCGCCCGTGACCGTTAGTACTTCTCAATTAAAATAATTTTACTTATAATTTCAATGACATTTGCTTTGGCACGTGGATTGCTTTTATATTTGGCAATCGCCGGTGGGATCTCAATACTTCGGGGGAAGGGAGGCTACCCGGCGGAAACCAGTTCCATCATAGAGGGAGGAAAGAGAAATGAAACGTCATCGTATGAGATGGATCGCCGTCATGCTGGTCATCGGCTTCTTGACCGCTGCCGTCGCCATTGCCGGTGATCAAAGCATTACCGGTACGGTGGAGAAAACAAAACAGGGCATCGTCATTTCGGCAGACGATGGCGCCACCTACATGGTCCAAGGAAAAGACCTGTCCGAAATGGTCGGGAAGACGGTCAAAGCCACCGGCACGCTGGCCGAAGGAAAATCCGGCAAGACCCTGACGGTCATCAGCATCGAACCGGTTAACGAATAAGCCCCAACCCTGCCGGCCCGGCGTTTCCGGTTCACCCCAATGCTTGCCGGATAAGACGGGCCGGCAGATCCCAACCCCTCCGTGGCCGTCGGGACACTCCTTTCTTGGAGCCCGTTCCCGTCCACAAAGAGCTTCCACCCCTTCGTGACGCCCGGTGCACCGCCGACGCTCGTTGGCGGTGCACCGGTTTTTTTAGCGCCCCGCTTCCCTGTGCTCCTCGAAGGATTGGACCTGGTAGGTTTCGACTTGCAAATCCCCCCGCCGCCAGGCGTCGGCAGACAATCCGGCCTTCATGCACAAGTGGGAGAGAAACACCTCGGGTAGCGGCAACTGATCCCATACCTGGGGCAGAAACGTGGCTTGGGCGAAGCCTTTACGGATGGTCACCCCTTCGATACGGGGCTTGAGCTTGGCCAGCAGATCATCGGCATCGGTGTAGGAAAGGGGCTGGGATTCCGTCAGCACGCTGATCTCTATGTCCACCTCCTCCAGTTCGGCTCGACCCAGAGGCTTGAACCGCGGGTCGTGAAACGCGGATTGAATCGCATGATGGCGAACACCTTCGACAATGGACTCATGTCCTACCAGGCTGCCGATACAGCCTCTCAGTTGGCCGCCGATCTTCAGTGTGACGAAGGTGCCGCTGTGGCGCTGCATGGCCGGAGCGGACAACAGTTCGTCCTGCAGACCCCCATCCAGGCCCGGATCTTTTCCGGTCAGCCTGGCCGTCAGCGTTCTGCGGGCCAGGCGCACCAGCGCTTGCCCCTGGTCGTCATCGAGTTCAGACACTTGGATTGACATGTTCCACTCTCCATTGAACAAAGATATCATCAAGAACCAATGGCCACGTCTCAAAACAGCTGCAGTTGTTTGAGGTAGGCCTCGATGACCACTGCCGGATCGTCCGTGATCACCAGATGATCGTTGATCCAGGCCGGTGCCCGCTGATGCTGGACCATGGTGGCGATCTGGCGGCGCATGCTGTTCCAGAAATCACGCTCACCTTCGGTGTCGAACAGGATAATGGGTACCCTCTCAATGATCGACAACTTCATATTGCACAGGGTGATGCCCAGTTCCTCCAGGGTACCCAGGCCGCCCACGTTGAAAATCGGAAACGAGGCGATCTCGAACCATTTCTGGCGGCTGTGACGGCAGGTGGCCTGAAATACCTGGCAAAAATCCACGTCCGTGGTCATGGCCTGGTCGGTGATGTCCAAAAAATTGGCACCTGAAAGGATGCCGCGCTGTCGGGCCATGGTGTTGGCCGCCTCCATCACCCCGCTGCCGCCGCCGGTCACGATGCCGATGCTCTTCCCCCAAAATGCGACCAGTGCATCCATCAGCTTCCCGAGCCGTTCGGTGGCGACCGGGGAGAGAGGCAACGTTGAGCCATAAAATGCAAAAAGCATGGACTTATGAAAATCGGCCAGCCGATCCGTGGCCACGAAATAGCCTTTCCCGTCACGCATGGTATGGACCATCAACCGTTGGTTCAAGCTGCAGATCCAATACACATCCACCCCAAAGGCGTGGTACTCTTGCAGGCGGGAGTGGTCCTCCTGGGAGAGAAAGGGTCCGAATTCACATGAGGCTTCGAAAAAATATAGCGCGCGGACCTTCTCCCTGACCACCAGGTTGATGATGTCGCGATGCTCGACCAGATTGGGAAAATACTTCAACACCAGAGCTCCGGCGGGCTGCTGAGGGTCCGGATGGATGCGCGACGTGGCGTACTGGTGGCAACAGCGGCTCCGCGTAGAAAAATCCACCCTTGCCGTCGAACATTGTGCCTTGGAGACCGGGCATTTCTCCTTGGGACCGTTGGCGAAGAACTCGACCTTTTTCAATCCCTGGGAAGGATCGACCATGGCCACGGAACGATCCGTAAAATAACAAGTCCCTTTCGGACGCGCATCCAGTTGGGCTTGCAACCGCTTCAGGTCGGCCAGGCTCAAGCCTTTGGGGCCCGATGGCGATGTCTTGCGCCGCTCCCCGGTCCTTTTTTGAGGGGTGCCGTATACCCGGGCGCTGATCAGGGGATTCACGATCGTATGGCGCGTCCCGTTGATGATTTCCAGGTAGATGCATATCCCCCGCGTCTTGATCGGATCGAGAACCGTGGCCGGTAGGTTGCGTCCCAACGAAAATCCACTCTGCAAGACGACATAATGCTCGTTCAGGTACATGGAGCAGGTCGTGATCACCCCTTCGCCGGGGGGAATCACCAGATGCGGCACCTTTTTCTGAAGCTGATAGCGGTTGAGCATTTCACGGCCATCTTCGCGCAGCAGGATTCTGCCGAAGGTCTCCTGGTCCACATCTTCGCGCAGCGTGCACACCACCCGGTGGGGTGCGATCACGATACTGCCGTCGCTGGAAATAGCCGCAGAGGCCGGTAGCTTGAGCTCGGCGCGGTCGACCGCGGCCAGTACCTCCTCGGATGTGAGTAGGGCGTCGGGATCGCAAAACACCATGCGTCCCACCGGAAGACCTTCGTCGAAGAACATCCCCAACTGGTCCAACCCCGGATAGCCGGGAATGGCGGCCGATGCGGTCTGGGTCAACACCAGCAGGTCGCCATCGAGATGGTCGATGCACGGCGGATCGGAGGTGATCTGCACCCCAAGCCGCGCGATGCGCGAACGTTCACTGAAGACGATGTGCTCCGGGTTTTCCTTGAGTTGCCGGATCATGTGCTGGGACAAGCCGAATGCGCTCTGGAAGGTGATACGCCGGCCATCGTTGGACAACACCTTGATAATGCAACCATCGTCAGACTGTAAAATTCCCCTGAAGGATCGATTGTCTCTCATCATAAGGATCTGTCGGATACTCCCCCTGCGACTTGACTGTTAAAAGATTGAAAACCTTTTGCCACGAATTGTCACATGCGAGCCCTGCGGCGTCCCCCCCTTTTCTGCCGGTGGAACACCGCGTCCGGTGGTCAACCCGCGACCTGCACCATTTTACTATGATGATTTCCAAACCTGATTTCAACACTTTATTGCCGGCACGGTTTTTGCTTAAGCTCTTTTTGACGTATTGTAACGGACTGCAACCGCCATGAACGAGGCCCAAGATGAGATGTCCTAAATGCGGATACGAGCGACAGCCCAACGACAACAAGTTCGCACCGGCGACAGAGTGTCCCGCCTGCGGCGTGGTTTACGCCAAATCAGCCCCCGGCGAGACGGTAACACCTGCTAATCCAGGGCCTGCAAAAAAAACCAGCCCGGTTCACGAAGCATCCCTCAAGCGGGCTCGCGAGCGCGTTGAAAAACGACTGCGGCAGCGAATGGAAAGCGGCCGTCAAAAAGATGAACGAACCGAAAAAACCCTCCAGCGGGCTCGGCGTCTGGCTGCCGAAGGCGTACGCCAGCGTCAGGCGGAATGGAAGCGTCGTCAGATGGAAGAAAAAAAGGAACCGGACGACCGGACCATGGCCGAAGCGGCCATCCGGGTCAAAGATCCGACGATTGACCTCGACGGCTTCAAAAATGGAAGGCTGACGATGTTCGGCGTCGTTCGTCCCGAAATGGGCGGTGATGCCTCGGAACATGCCCCGGACCAAGATCGGCTTTCCAGGCGCAAGAACAAGGCGACCGTTTCGGTGACCGACGCGCTTGCAAAAATGGCCCCCGGTGACAACCTGTTTTCGGAAAAACAACCCAGAAAGGATACCCCGCCGACGATGCTATCCGACCCACCGACAATGGCAGCCGCCAATCTGGAACCCTCCGATCCAATGACGATCGAACCGACGGCAGAATCAGAGGCGCACGATACGGCTTGCCAAAGCATGACCGAGAACGATAGCGACAGCATGCCCCGGGATCTACCTGAATGGACCGCTTACGCGGCTCAAAAGGCCCATCTCCAGCCCGGCATCTCGCTGATGCGCCTGCTGCCCGGCGCCGCGTGGCTCGTGTTGATCGTGGGCCTGACAGGGGCCGTACTGTCATGGATCACCCTCAACGATGTCCATGCCGACGTAGAGGCGGCCATCACTACCAGCAACGGACCGGTTCCCATCGCCCTGCTGCTCGGCTTCGCCTATCTGGCCACCGGCATCCTGGGATTTGCTTTTTTCTGGGTAAGCGCCACCATCGGGGGCCAACTCAAGCAAATCCAACAGGAGCTGCAAACGAGAATGTCTTGCCAGGAGGATAGGAAAGATACTCAGAAGTAGCTGCCCTGCCTGCGAAAGCGCAGCCGTTGCCCAGCCGCCTCCCTCTGGGCACGTGCCCCTGTTACATCCTGTGTGAATGCCCCTGCACCTCAAAGGTCTTGACCACGGCCGTCGATGGTGCAAAATTAGGCATGACGATCATCAATCGATATTCCACATATTAGCGCATTGTACCCCCTTCAACGGATCGGCCGTAACGTCGTGATGGATGCAACCCGCCACGGCCGGAGGTCTGAGATGGATAAGCCAATCGTAGCATTAGGTTTGTGTATGGGCGCATCCTCGGTCTCCCTGGTTCGCCTTGAACTCGATCGAACGACCGAATCGTCCCGAAAAATAAATGGGCGCCCGGTCATCATCGACCACATCGTGAGACCGCACGATGGCGACCCGAAGCAGACCCTGTTTAAACTGATGGGAACGATGGATTGGAACGGCATCGACCGGGTGGCGGCAACCGGCCGCAAATTCCGCCATTTTCTCAACCTCTCCTCCATTCCCGAACCCCAGGCGGTCGAGTATGCCTACGACCACCTCAAACCCGCCGATGTCAATTGCCCGGCGGTGATCTCCGCCGGCGGCGAAACCTTCATGGTCTACCAGCTCAATCCAGCGGGCAGGATCACCAATGTGCTCACCGGCAACAAATGCGCCGCCGGTACGGGTGAATTCTTCCTGCAGCAACTGCGCCGCATGAATGTGACGCTGGAAGAGGCAGGGCAATGGGCCGAAACCACGGAGCCTTACCATGTCTCCGGGCGCTGCTCGGTCTTTTGCAAATCAGATTGTACCCACGCAACCAACAAGGGCGTTCCCAAGGCACGCGTCACGGCGGGACTCGGCCAGATGATGGCCAACAAGATCTTGGAACTGCTCAAAAAAGTGGACCGTCGCGATCTCATGCTCGTGGGCGGCACGGCCCGCAACCAGATGATGGTGCGGTATCTGCGCGACGCCATTCCGGGGCTGATCATTCCAGACGAGGCCCCCTATTTCGAGGCACTGGGTGCGGCACTGTGGGCGCTGGAGAATCAACCCCAGCCCTTTCCCGGCGTGGATCGGCTCTTTGGCCAACAGCAGAACCGTTTCGATATCCTGCCGCCCCTGGCGCAGTTTCAAGACCAAGTCACCTTCAAGCAATTGACCCATGACACGGTGCGCGATGGAGATGTCTGCCTGCTCGGCCTGGACGTGGGCTCCACGACCACCAAGGCCGTGCTCCTGCGCCAGAAGGACCATGCCCTGCTGGCCTCGGTCTATCTGAGGACCAACGGCGATCCGGTGGGCGCATCGCGTCATTGTTACCGCGCCATTCTCGAACAGGTCCAAAGCCGGGTCAACCCCGATCAGATCGAAATTATCGGGTTGGGGGTGTGCGGATCCGGACGCCAGATCGCCGGCCTGCACGCCCTGACCGATGGCGTGATCAACGAAATCATCGCCCATGCCACGGCATCGGTCTATTTCGACTGGGACGTGGATACCATATTCGAAATCGGCGGCCAGGATGCCAAATACACCTACATCACCAACGGTGTGCCGTCCGATTATGCCATGAACGAGGCCTGCTCGGCAGGCACCGGATCGTTTCTGGAAGAATCGGCCCTGGAGACCCTGGGCGTGCCCATGGACCAAATCGCACCGGTGGCCCTGGGGGCGCGACGGCCTCCCAATTTCAATGATCAATGTGCCGCATTTATCTCGTCGGACATCAAAAACGCCATTCATGACGGCATTGCCCATGAAGATATACTGGCCGGCCTGGTCTATTCGATCTGCATGAACTACAACAACCGGGTCAAGGGCAACCGCCCCATGGGTCGAAAGATCTTCATGCAGGGGGGCGTCTGCTACAATCAGGCCGTTCCCCTGGCCATGGCCGCCTTGACCGGCAAACCCATCATCGTTCCCCCGGAACCCGGCCTGATGGGCGCCTTCGGGGCCGCCCTGGAAGTTCAAAAACGCATCACCAACGGATTGATGAAACCAGGCCGTTTCGACCTGGCCGTGTTGGCCGATCGCGAAACCCAATACGGAAAGTCATTTATCTGCAAGGGTGGCGCCGGAAAATGCGATCGCCGCTGTGAAATCACCCGCATCATCATCGAAGGCAAAACCTATCCATTCGGCGGCGCCTGCAACCGCTACGACAACATGCGCCGCAATCAGCGGTTCGATGTGGCCAAACTCGATCTGGTCCGCGTGCGCCAACAGCTCGTCTTCGGCAAGTACGCGCCTGTTCCGCCCGACCCGTCAGCGCCACATTACCGCGGCCGGATCGGGTTGAACCGCAGCTTCCTGGTCAACACCTATTACCCCCTGTACGCCCACTTTTTCAGCCGCCTGGGATTTACCCCTGTGCTGCCCGACACGGCCGATCCGGCCGGTATCGATCAGCGCAATGCGCCATTTTGCTATCCGTCCGAGCTGGCCCACGGCTTTTTCCACGATCTGTTGACCCGCCATCTACCGCTGACGGCGATCTTCATGCCCCATTTCAAATCGGTGCCGAGACTCGACGATACGCTCAGCGCCCAGGTCTGTCCCCTGGTCCAGGGCGAGACGTTTTACCTGCAGTCGACTTTCAAACCGCTTATCCAACGCCTTGAATCCGAGGGCACCCGAATTTTCGCGCCGCTGATCGAACTGGGAAAAGGCCTGGAGGATGCGCGCAAGCCGTTGGTAGGTACGGCGACGGCCATGGGAATATCCAAATCCATGGCGGAACAGGCATTTGAAAAGGCCCTGGCCGTCATGGCGGCCTGCCAGGCGGAAATGGAGGATATCGGCCGCCAGGCCCTGGCGGATCTGGCAAATGACACGCGAAAAATCGGCGTGGTCATTTTCGCAAGGCCCTACAACGGTTTTGTGGAAGAGGCCCACAAGGGCATCCCCCACAAATTCGCCAGCCGCGGCATCATGGTGCTGCCGCTCGATTTTCTCGATCTGTCCGGCCGACCGACCAAACGTCACATGTACTGGGGCATGGGGCAACGCATCATGGCCGGTGCCAGGCTGATCAAATCCCATCCCCAGCTCTTTGGCACCTACATCACCAATTTTTCCTGCGGCCCCGATTCGTTTCTGGTCGGCTATTTCAGAAACCTGATGGGTCGTAAGCCCTCGTTGACCCTCGAACTGGACAGCCACACGGCCGACGCCGGGCTGGAGACACGCATCGAGGCCTTTCTCGATATCGTGCACGCCTATCGCCAACTGGAGGCAACGGCACCCGATCGACCCTCGGACGCCGAAGACTATCGACCGGCCCGCACCATGGTTCACGACGGCGTTTTCAGCGTCATCGACGCACAGGGCCGCACGCTGCCCTACACCGACCCCCGGGTGAAGCTGCTCTTTCCATCCATGGGCGACCTGGCCACCCGGGCTATCGCCGCCGTCTTTGCCGGCAGTGGGTTTCACACCCACGCCCACGCGCCCAGCAACGAAGCGATCCTCAAGCTGGGCCGCGGCAACACCACCTGCAAGGAGTGCCTGCCGCTGATTCTCACCACCGGCACCCTGCTCGATTACCTGCACCACCAGAAACAGCCGGACGAAGTGGTGCTCTACTTCATGCCCACCGGCTCGGGGCCATGCCGCTTCGGACAGTATTACATCTTCATGGAAGATCTGGTGCGCAAACTCAAAATCCCCGATGTGGCCATGTTCTCCCTCTCCTCGGACGACGGCTACGAAGGATTGCCCACCAGTCTGCACCGCAAGGGATGGTGGGCGGTGGTGATCTCCGATATCTTCGAGGATATCCGTGCCATGCTGCTGGCCAACGCTCAGGCCAGGGACACGGCCACGTCCCTGTTCGAGCGGCAATACGCGCTCGTACTGGAAGCCCTCCGCAAGGGACGCTTCGAGGTCCTGGAACGTACCCTGGCCGAGGTAGCCGCCCGATTGGCGCGCATTCCGCTGAAGCGGCCGATGGAAGAGGTGCCGGTGATCTCTTTGATGGGAGAGATATTCGTACGCCGGGACGGCCTCTCCCGGCAATATCTGACCGAACAACTGGCAGACAAAGGGTTTGCCGCCGTGTGCGCACCGGTGGCCGAATGGGTTCACTATTCTAATTACCTGGTCAACAAGGGATTGAGTGATCGGGGGCCCATCGGCTGGCGCAACAAAATCGGCGCCCGTATCAAGCAGCACTTCATGCATAAGGACGAACGGCGGATCAGGACGATTCTGGCCTCCTCCGGTCTGGTGGCATCCCATTCGGCGGACATCGAAGACATCATGGATGCCGCCAGGCCTTATATTTCACCCCATCTGGCCGGTGAAGCCATTCTTACCGTGGGCAGTTCCCTGAAAGAGGTGGCTTCGGTCTCCTGCGGTGTCATCGCCATCGGCCCGTTCGGCTGCATGCCCAATCGCCTGGCCGAATCGCTTTTGAACGAGGCCATGAAAGGTGAAGATAAACTGGCGTCCGAACCCCATAATGAAGAACTCATGGCCGCCTTGACCGATGTGCACGATCTGCCGTTTCTGGCCATCGAGAGCGATGGATCGCCTTTCCCACAGCTGATCCATGCCAAGCTCGAAGCCTTCTGCCTGCGGGCGGAACGCATGCATCTGCGGATGCTCTCGGCCAAACTGCGAAACTGATTTAGCTGTTTTCCGCATCGACCTTGCGGCGATCCGGGCGCTTGCGCCGATCATTCCGGGTGGAGAGCGTCACCACGACGCCATCCCGCACGCTCTGGCGGCGATCGGTCCGGTTCTGGCGGCGATCCCGCTGCCGGATCGCTTTGGACGGCTGAGGTTGGCGCCTCTTCTCCTGTTGGTTCGGGTCGCTGTGCACGGGTGCAACCGTGCCTACGATGATATCCACCATAACGGGTCACCTCCTGATCACTTCATCGGCACCTGTGACGCGATACTTTAGCAAATGAACCGTACGCTATTGCCATCAGCTGCAACCTGTCCAATATTAGTTTCACTTTACGCAGATGAACAGCATGCCATTCTAGCTTCAAGGCACGGCAAAGAACGACGATTCGATCGACAGGCGCAGGGAGAGACGACCTCATGGAAAAAATCAAGATTGCCATCATCGGTGTTGGCAATTGCTGCAGCGCCCTGGTGCAGGGACTGGCCTATTATGGCAATACATCTTCCGAACAGGCCATTGGCCTCATGCATTGGGACATGGGCGGTTACACCCCCCACGACATCGAGATCGTGGCGGCCTTTGACGTGGATCGACGCAAGGTCGGCAAGGATGTGAGCGAAGCCATTTTTGCCCAGCCCAACTGCACCGCCACATTTTGTAAGAATGTCCCGGCCAGCGGCACCATCGTGCAGATGGGACGCGTCATGGATGGCATCTCCGACCACATGCGGGACTATGACGCGCAGCGCACCTTTCTCGAAGCGGACCTGCCCCAGCCGGACAAAGCCGACATCGTCAGGACACTCGTTGATAGCGGCGCCGAAGTGTTACTCAACTACCTGCCGGTAGGTTCCGAGCAGGCCTCCCGATTCTACGCCGAGTGCGCTCTCGACGCCGGCACGGCTTTCATCAACAATATTCCGGTGTTCATTGCCAGCGACCCGCTGTGGTCCGGTCGATTCAAGGAAAAGGGGCTGCCCATTATCGGCGACGACATTAAATCTCAACTCGGCGCGACGATCACCCACCGCGTCCTCACCGACCTGTTTAAAAAGCGAGGGGTAAAACTCGAAAGAACTTATCAACTCAATACCGGTGGCAATACCGACTTTTTGAACATGCTCAACCGAGAACGACTCTCTTCCAAAAAAAAATCAAAAACAGAAGCCGTGCAGTCGGTGACCGCCGAACGGTTGACCGATGAAAATATCCACGTGGGACCAAGCGATTATGTGGCTTGGCAGAAAGACAACAAGGTTTGCTTTATCCGCATGGAAGGCCGTCTGTTCGGCGATGTCCCCATGAATCTGGAACTGCGCCTGTCTGTTGAAGACTCACCCAACTCGGCCGGCGTCGCCATCGATGCCATCCGGTGCGCCAAAATGGCCCTGGCTCGGGGCGAAGGAGGCGTTCTGGAAGGCCCTTCGGCCTATTTTTGCAAGCATCCTCCGCGGCAGGTGAATGACGATGAGGCCTATCGACTGATCGAAGCCTTTATCCGACAGCATCCAAAACAGGTCGAGGTCCGTCAAGTCAAACCGTTGCGTGCTGCCCAAAGCGGCAGCTGACCCTCGCTGCAGATATCCCTCATGTTAAGCGAATCATGCGTTGGCCAGGGATTCTAACTGAACTTGATTGATTAAACCCGGCGTGGGTGGAACAGGTGGCCGATGCCACACGCCAAGCGGTCAAGAGCCAGTAAAATGCACGGCGGGCGGCCCAGAAACTCGCTGCGCTCAAACAGTCTGGGCCGCTTGTCCGCCGTTTGCATTTAACTGGCTCTAAGACCGCAGGCTCACGTGGCCCTGGCCACCTGCCCCACCCACGCCTGCCATCTCGATTGCCATGCGATTTTTTTAATCAAAAAACTTTGGGAAGCGCACCCTTAAAGGTGAATCGCATTCAGTTAGAATTGCTGTGTGTTGGGGTGTCTTAATACGCCGGTGGGGCTCTGTCCTATGCGTCGCGACGGCGGATGGTATACCGCACGGTCACCTTGCCCTGGCCGGGGGAGTCGCCAGCCAGACGCACGCCCGTTTTGGTCACCACCGGCACGTCGACCTGGCCCGATACGGTGAGCCGGTCCAGTTTCACCTTCTCTGTGTAGAGGGTGCTGATCTTCTCGAGTAGCCCCTTGGTGCCGATGGCAGCCAGGCGATTCGGCGTGACCGAGACGCTTTCGAGAATCAACCCGTCCGGCAAGGCACCGACCCAATCCACCTGGACCGGAAGTTCCTTCCGGGTGGGCACATCCAAGGCCACCTGCACCTCAGGCGGCTCGATGCGGTTCAACCGCACCCCGGGCGGCAGCGTGATGTTGTCCCTGGAAAGACTGAAAAGATTCATTCCATTGACCGCCGTGCTCAGATCCAGCTTGGCCTTGACCTGGTCGGCACGCAACGATCCGATCAAGGCACTCGAACCGCTCAAATGCAGCCGCACGGTATTGACCGATGTGGAAATGATCTGCATTCCCGAATCACGATTGGAATACTCCAGCGGCACCTCGACGCTGGTCAATGTCTCCATGCCCTTGGCAATGCTGAACCAGACCCCGGCCATGCACAAAAAGCATATGGCTGCGGCCACGGCCAGCTCCCGGCGCTCGCGCTGAATTCCCTGGTTGTTGGCGCCCCCCGCGCCCACATGCGCCGCCAGGGTCTTTTTGAGGGACAAGTTGTCATAAATCGGAACGAAAGTCTGCCCCTTGGCCGCTACCACCTGTCCCCGCTCTTCGGAAACCACGATGACCAACGCGTCGGACTGCTCGGCCATTCCAACCGCCGCCCGGTGACGGGTCCCATAGTATTGGGGCAAATCATCCCTCAAACTCAATGGCAGGATGGCCCCCACACGGGTCACCCGGTTGTTCTCGAGGATGGCGGCGCCATCGTGGACGGGATTCCCGTTGTAAAAAATCGAAAGGAGCATCTCCTTGGAGATGAGGCCGCCCCATGTGACACCGCCCTGGATGATCTCGTCCAGGTCATCTTTGCCCGGGATCACGATAAGCGCGCCGGTGCGGGTTCTTGCCAATTCATAGACCCCTTCCACGATGCTGTCGATGGGGGTCCGCACGGTTTTGTGGGGAAAATCCCACAGCAGGGCCTTCAAATTCTTGGCCTGGAGGACGTTCCTGATCTCGTTGCGAAATACGATCACGATGATCAGCGCCGCACCCGCGATGATGCCTTGCATGGCCCAACTGGTCACGATCAAGCCCAGGGTCACGGCGATTCGCTGGAATATCCACAAGAGGGCGATGCCGACCAACACACGCATGACGTTGGTGCCCCGAAACAGCACATAGAGACGAAACAGGATATATCCGTTCAACAGGATATCGACAATATCCTGCCACCGGATGGAGTGGAAGAAAGCAAAGAGGAAGTTCATAGCAGGCAACCACAAAACGCTGGGTTCAATCAACGACACTGAATCGCAATGTCTGGATCAGTTCGTCCTCGGCATCCAGGATCTCAACGCGCCAGGGCCCCTTGTCGTCATCGCGCAATTGAACGCTGCTGTAAGTCGCCCAGCTGGGTGGCTTGAGTGTCAGGCGCTTGGCAGTGACCAGTTCATCACGCCGAAACCATTTGTGCTGAACAAAGGTGGTTTGAGCAACGCCCGCAAAAGCGCTGTAGCAGGAAATTCTACCGACATTGATGGAAAAAGCCGCGGCAACGTGTTTGGGTTCGTATCCCTCGATCGATTCGCACATGGCGGCCCGCACGAGTCGAAACGGTTTGGCCTGGGCGGCAAAATCATCGTCGGCCGCAAAAGCCTTCGAAAACCCGGCGAAAAGAAAAACCAAAACGATCCAGCAACCAACATATCTGCGTTTCATCGCGATTTATCTTCAGGTCCTGTAATTAAAGGTTTAAAAAATTCCTTCTAACGGAATTGCCGACTTTTGCAAGGAAAAAGCATCCCGCGATCCATTTCGGACTAAAAACCATCAGGCTTTCGGGATGTCAGGAACAAGGAAAAATGCGGGGGAGGAGAAGGCGGGCGGCAAGACAGAAAAGATACAGCTCCGTGGGGTCAGGGCCGCCGCAACAGATCGGCCAGCGTCTTTTCCACAATCACCTCCTTGTTTTCGCTTTTATCGTGGATCATCTGGATCATGGCCTTGTCAACGACCCATCCAAAACCAAGCTCGTCAAAAAAAATGATCTCTTTCTTTTTCACGGCAACCCCCTTCTGTAGGTAAGGTCCATCCCTCTCCGCAACACGATGGGAACACAGCCTCGGGCGCGGCTCGGTACCCTTAATATCGCCAGGCGCCGATACGAGCTTTAGTCGTTTTTGAATGCCCTGCAGCATCGGCCACCTGTTCTATACTCGCCGGGTATAATGAATCGCATTCAGTTAGAATCGCTCGGCACCGCCGCTATCACTTGTGGCGCCTGGGGGTGGCATGCTAATATCGCCCCCTGATTTTGCCCTCCACAATTACAGGTTGTGCATGACCATCGACGACCGTTCGTTCCACCATGATACGGAGATGTGCTCAAGGAGAAACTGAATGAACACACCGCACCACGGACAGCACCAGGACCCGCATGAAAAACGGACGATATGGGGATGGGCGATTTACGACTGGGCCAATTCTGCTTTTGCCACGACGGTGATGGGGGTCTTTTTCCCCGGTTTTTTCAAGCAAGTGTGGAGCCAGGGGGTCGATGTCAATCTCAGCACCGCACGCCTGGGGTTGGGCAGTGCGGCGGCCAGCCTGCTGGTGGCGCTCATGGCCCCTATCTTGGGCGCCATTGCCGACCGCAGCGGCCGACGCAAGCGTTTTATGGTCGGATTCACCTACTTGGGCGTGGCATTGACCGCTGGTTTGGCCCTTATTCCCCAAGGGCAATGGACCCTGGCGTTGGCGTGCTACGCCCTGGCCTATATCGGTTTTGCCGGGGCCATCGTCTTCTACGATGCCTTGCTCCCCCAAATCGCACCGGCCCAACGCCTCGACCAGGTCTCCAGCCTGGGGTACGCACTGGGCTATCTGGGCGGCGGCCTGCTGCTGGTGTTGAACGTGATCATGGCCACGAAACCGGAGCTTTTCGGCATCGCCGATCCGGCCCTCGCCGTGCGCCTCTCGTTCGCCAGCGTGGCCATCTGGTGGGGCCTGTTCGCTCTGGTCACCTTTGCCTGGCTACCGGCTGACCCGACCGGGCTTCGCCCGCCACTGGCCCAACAGATCACCTCTGGCTGGCGGCAATTGGTCGTCACCTTCAAAAAGATCCGCCAATTGAAAACCGCATTTCTTTTCCTGCTGGCCTACTGGTGCTACATCGACGGCGTGGACACGATCATCAAAATGGCGGTGGACTTCGGCATGTCCCTCGGATTTGAATTCAAAGACTTGATCGGCGCGTTCCTCGTGACCCAATTCATCGCATTTCCATCGGCCTTGCTCTTCGGACAGCTCGGACGTTACTGGGGCGTGCGCCGCTCGATCTATCTGGCCCTGGGCGTCTATGTGCTGGTGACCATCTGGGGCGCCAACATGACCCGGGTCTCTGAATTCTATGTCTTGGCCGCGGCCATCGGTCTGGTGCAGGGCGGTATCCAGGCCCTCAGCCGATCCTATTATGCCCGTTTCATTCCCCAACGCCAGAGCGCCGAATTCTTTGGCTTTTATAACATGCTGGGCAAGTTTGCGGCCATTATGGGTCCGGCGCTCATGGGATTCACCGGTCTGGCGGTCAAACGTTTCCTGCTGCCGGCCAATGCCACCGTAGAGCAGATGGCCCGCACGAGCCTGCTGGCCACCCGCACCAGTATCATCGCCGTGCTGGTGCTGTTTCTGCTGGGCGCGGTCCTGCTCTATTTCGTGGACGAGGAAAAAGGGAAATTAGACGCCGCCCGTTTCGACATCCCCTGATCCAGTCACTCCAACCCGCCCTTTTTGCCGAAACATATTAATCCTTTTCGCATTTGGGCCGATATTACACGATGATCCCTATATCCGATCCTCGCGTGCAGGGATCGGTCGGTGCAAACACAAAAAATCGTTAGGGCGGGCGCCCGCATCGGGCCCCGCGCGGTGTGGCAATACAAGAGGGTGGCATGATGGAAGAAGAGAGAGACATCGAGCTGGACCCGGAGGCCCAGCAACTGTTTGAACAATTCGGCGGACTGCAGGCGCATCAAAAATTCGGCTCCCCGACGGGCATGGAGGATCTGGCGCACAGTCTGCTGGCCGAACAAAAACGACACGATGCCGTTCGCATCCTGATGATCCAGGCGACCTACCTGCTCAGCCGGTACCTGGTCAATGAGGATTTTTCCGCCGACCACAACCAAGAGGGCAAGGTGTTCGAACAGCTATCGGCGGTCCTGGGCAAAATGGGCCGACTGCCCGGGCACCTGGGATGCATGCTGATTCGCTATCGAGGCGCCCCGCCCCAGAGTGATATTCCGGACAAATTCGACTATGAAGTGGTCTTCGGCCATCATGTGGTCGACAGCGCCATCGCCCCGAACGTGGCCCGCCGCAACAGCCCCAAGTGGTCCAAATTGCCCGACCAACTGCTCGAAGCATCCACTTTGTTGGCCGACTACGGGGTCAACAATATCTTCATCCGCCTCTCCGATCGCCTTGCCGACGATCTGCCCGACTACCGGCTGTGCCTGAAGATTCTCTCCGGATTCCGTCAGTCGCGGCAGACCGGCCAACCCATCGGCGTCGATGACCATGGGCAACGCCTGATGGTCCCCATCATCAACGACGAAAACCTCTATCCAGACCCCAATCTGACCCTGATGGCCGGCCTGAACCGCCTCGGCGCCAAATCCATGGAGCGCCTGGTGGACAAGGTGGATCAATGGATGCGGCAACAGGTCGCCTCCGCTAAAGTCAGGCGCTACACCGGCGTCTACAACGCGGCCCTGGAACTGCCCAAAGTGCGGGCCCAGGTCAAATCGCCGCCCATCGAGCTGAACAATATCAAATGGCTGCTCGGCGAATCCGAAAGCCAGATCGTTTCACCGGAAAAACTCCGTATCGCCCAGTTGGCCCTGGAACTGGCCGGTGCGTCGCCGCAAAAAGTGGCCAAGATGATCAAAAGCGTCTATGCCGACGATTTTGCCAAGATCAACACCTTCCTGCTGGGAGAGCGTCTCCACCTGTCGTCGGATCTGCTCCATGCCGCCGGGCAGGGAAACAAGGAGCCCCAACTGACCCAGGAGCTTCTCGGAAACCTGCAAGTTCGCCTCGATCAGGTCAAAGACCATGTCATTGACGACATCCATGTGGTCGAGGACACAGGGACCGAGCGTTCGGCCGGCAAGACACCGCCCCGGGAGGCGGTGGACAGCCGGATCTATCGCATGGTCTCCTTTTACAAAGGGCGTTCGGCCACGCGCAAAAAAATGGTCGGCATGGTGCACCACCCGATCCAGTTCACGGACCAGGATTACCAGATTCTGGCCAAGGATTTCCGCATCGCCCGGGAGGAAGCCGAGGCGCTGGTGGTAAAATTGAAGGGGTGCTTCAGCTTGGAGGGGCGCTTCAAGAAAAGCGCTTTTGCCGAGGCGGTGCCGCTGTTCCGCCAATACGAACAGAAAATCTTTCAATTCCTGTGGCACCATATGAAAGACGTGGTCGTACCCCAGGATCGAAGTGCCTTTCTCAACGCATTGCAGGGTCTGACGACCCAAATGAATCAACCCAAACGCGCCTTGAAGATTCTCCTGGAAGACCTGAGCAGCGATTCGGCCACGGTCCAGTACTCGGACAACAAGGCGATCATGCTGGCCAACCTCATCGTGCACAGCGACAAGTCACTGACCGACTATGACATCACCCCCGAGGATATTGTGCTGAGCCGCCATAAGATCGACACCCTGATGGCCGAGTACGCCGCCTGGCGGATCGAGAAGGACCATGAAGCGTTTTCCACCAAAATTCAAACGATCCACAAAAAATTGATGGAAGCGCTTCAGCTCGGCGAAACCAGCGGCCAGCGCATACCGGCCGCCATGCTGCTCAATCTGGAAAGAGAACTTTATATCTTTCTCTCATTGGTGGGTGGCGACACCAGCAAGGCGATCCTGCGCTCGGCCGCCTTCGAGTACGGCGACCCCCGGTCCGAAATTTTCGGGCACAAAGAGAGTCCCAATTGCATGGGCCCCCTGATGCAAAACCTGCGGGTCGCGTTGCGAGGTGTGGGCAGCCTGGGCACCATGGAGGATGTACCGCTGATAGAATCGATCAAGACCCAGGAAGAGACCTTCGGACGGCTGAAAAACGACCGCCAGCACCGCGCCCAGGTGCGTCACATCACCGAGTGGGTGGATGAAGCGGTCAAACTTATCAAATTCCGCAGCTAGGGCTCACTACAAATACCCAATTGGCCGATTTGTGGACAGCCCACAGGCAAGTGGTTTACTTTCCCTCCCCTGCGCGTATCCGGGCGATCATTTCACGCTGCTCCTGCAGGCGTTTGGTCAGTTTCGGGAACCGGTTCAAATCCGTGTGGGGCAGAAACAGCGCCGCGTAGTAATGGTCCATGTAAGAGTGGGTCTCTGAAAGTTCGAAGCTGGTCATCATGTTGGTCACGCTGACCACCTCCTGACGCACACTGTTGGTCAACGCGCTCATGCGCGCACCGAGCAGCGAACTGTTGCCCACATAGACTACCTTCTCGGGTTCGACCTCGGGCAGCAGGCCGATCACCATGGCCCGCCCAAGGTCCACATAGCTGCCGAATCCGCCGGCCAGAATGATCTGCTCCACGTTGTCGAAATCCATGCCGACTTCGCTCAACAGCGTCATGCAGCCACTGAAGATGGCGCCCTTGGCGCGAATCAGGTTTTCGATATCGATCTCGTTGATCACGATGTCGCGATCGATCTGGGTGCTCTCCTGGTAGGCCAGCACATATTCATAGACATTGTTGTTTTCGCGGATACGATCGGTTTTCAGATCACGATCGAACTTACCCTGATTGTCGATCACGCCGTTTTCGAACAGGGTGGCCACGATGGTGATCAGGCCCGATCCGCAGATGCCCTTGGGCCGGACGTTGCCGATGGTGGCGATCATGGGTTCTAGGGTCTCGGGGTTGATGGAAAAGTCCTCGATGGCGCCCTTGGCGGCCCGCATGCCGAATTCGATGCCGCCCCCTTCGAAGGCCGGGCCGGCGCTGCAAGCCGCACAGGCCATCCAATCCTTGTTACCGATGACCACTTCGGCATTGGTGCCGATATCCATGAACAGGGTCAACTTTTCGGTGCGGTACATGCCGCAACCCATCACGCCGGCCACGATGTCGCCGCCCACGTAACTCGACACCTGGGGGTAGACCAGGGCGGTCACATGGGAATCCAGATCAATGTCCAGATCGGTGGCGCGGATGGGCGGATAGATGGTGGCGGTGGGCACGTATGGCGATCGCCGAATATAACGCGGCTCCACGGCCAGGAGCAACTGGGTCATGGTGGTGTTGCCGGCCAACGTGATCAAGGAGATGTTCTCGCGCGTCACCTTGGACTGCTTGACGATCTTAGCGATCACCTTGTTGACGGTGTCGATGACCACACGGTGAAGGGTCTGCAAGCCATCCGGCCCTTTCTCGGCAAACATGATGCGCGTGATCACATCCTCGCCATAGCTGATCTGGCCGTTGAATTCACCATGCTCGGCAAGCACCTCGCCGGTGTTCAGATCGACCAGTTGCCCGTAGATCGTCGTCGTGCCGATGTCCATGGCCACGGCATAATGTTGTCCGGTGGTGTCGCCGGCCTGTACATTGATGATCTGGGTCTTTCCCGATTCACGCACCGGCCGGGCCAGGGTCACGGTCACCTTGAAATCCTGCTCACGAAAAGCCGACGGTATCTTGCGGATCACCGGCAGCTCGACTTCGAGGCCATGCTCGTCATGGTGGATCCGCAGATGGTTGACCAGGCGGGTGACGTCGGGCAGGTGATCCTGTGCGTCCGGCGGAGTCAGTTCCAGGTAGCGTTTTTCTACGGCTGGCACGAAAAGGCCCTGCTCCTTGATCTCGGTGAATCCGATCTGTCGGACCGTTGCGGTCTGACGGGGCGACTTGCGCAACAAGGCCGATATGTCGACGGCCGACTCCACCGGTATCCGTACCCGGACATCACCGGTGACACGGGTCTTGCACGCCAGCCGATAACCGCGCGCACGATCTTCCGGGGTGATTTTTTCCGTAGGCTCGCTCTCGGTCGGCCCTTCTTCGATGATCACCCGACATTTCCCGCATATGCCTTCACCGCCGCACGAGGCATTGATATGGACACCAGCAGCCATGGCGGCCCGCAGCAAAATTTCTCCCTGTGGGACTTCGATGGTGATGTCGTTGGGCAAGAATGTGACGCGAACGTTACTCATGACAAGCTCCTTATGATTCATCACGGTGCAGACCGCCCGAAGAGGTATTCTTTTTTAACGTCTCTTCACCATAGCGAATAATTCCTGGAGTTAAAACTACATTTTTATGGACAACGGTGCCATAGAGCTTAGATTAGTAGCCGTGTTCCAAGGGGAAACAGAGGATATAGAAAAATGAAGTGGACTCCAGAGGCCGAAGCGGCCATTCAGAAAGTGCCCTTCTTCGTAAGAAAACGCGTTCGCGCGCGTGTGGCGGAAGAGGCGCGCCAAACCGGCAAATCCATTGTCACTCTGGCCGAAGTGAAGGCCAGCCAGAAGCGTTTTCTGTCCGGCATGGCCGCCGAAGTCAAAGGCTACCAGTTCGACGTCTGCTTCGGACCGTCGGGGTGCCCGCACCAGATCGGGACGTCCGAGGCCCTGGCCGAGCGGATCGAGCAGGTGCTGAAATCGGCCGATCTGCTCGCCTTTTTGAAATCCAAAGGCATCGCGAATCTCAAGTTCCACCATGAACTGCGCGTGACCATGGCTCACTGTCCCAACGCCTGTTCCCAACCCCAGATCAAGGATATCGGCATCATCGCGGCCGCCCTGCCCGCCATCGGAGACGAGGCGTGCAGCGGATGCGAGGCATGCGTCACCACATGCCGCGAGGCGGCCATTCGTCTGGGGCCGGACGGCGCCCAACCCGTCCTGTCGGACGACCGCTGTGTGGCCTGCGGCCAATGCATCGCGGTCTGCCCCACCGGTACCCTGATCAAGGCCTCCAGTGGGTTCCGTGTACAACTGGGCGGCAAACTGGGCCGCCATCCCCAGTTGGCCATGGAGCTGCCCGGCATCTACCCCGAAACGGCCGTCATCGATGTCGTCGCCGACTGCATCGACATTTACAAAGCCAAGTCCCGGCATGGCGAACGCTTCGGCGAATTGATCACGACCCAGGACATAGAGCAACTGGCCCGACGTTATGCGGAGGTCAATCTGGCACCGGGAAAAAGATTCTGACGGTGAGCCGTGGATGCCGTCACCGGGACGGGCGCACCGGCTTGCGCCAGCGGGTATTGAAGCCCCTCTCTGCCAATACCCGTATACCTTCATCCAGATGCAATCCAACGGTGGCCACCCCATGGGAATCGTCGCCCGGCACCACCGGAATCCGCAGGTAAAATGCCTGGTTGAGGATCGGCTGGCTGAGGTAGGGTTCAAACGCACCTTTTTTCAAGGCCGCGACATTGTAATCGAGAATCAGCCCTAAGTCGCGGATCAATTCCAGGTTGCACTTGATGCGCTTCAACACTTCCGGATACATCAGGTTGCGCCGATACATCGGATCGAAAAGACGAATCAGATCAAAGTGCCCTACCACCTGGGGTTTCAACCGCTCGATGAGCTCGTGCTGCCGATCGAAGTAGGCGCAGTAAAGCGCTTCCATGCCGCCGAGTGCCTCGACGGCCCGCCTGTATTCGGCTTCGCTGTAATCGAAGGGGATGCCCTCCACGTGGTGAACGCTGCCGACGATGTAATCCGGCGCATACACTACGATCAGTTGCTCAGCCAGTGTGATCGCGCCGGGAGTGGCCTCGGTCTCAAAACCGACCAGAACTTCGATGCGATCGGCATAGAGCCGCTGCAGGCGTCGGGCCTCGTCCATATATCGGCCAAAACGCTCGGTCATGGCCGCCGCCGTCAACCCGGCCTGCCGCTCCTCGGGATAAAGATAGGCATCCGCGCTAGGCGGCATGTGCTCGGTCAACCCCACCCACGCGAACCCCTGGTCGGCATAGGCCTGGACCACCTCCTCCAGTCGGTCTTCGGCGTGGCTGCAGAACTCGCCGCTATGCCCCCCATGTATGGATACCCGTTCAATCGTTGCCATGATGTTCGCCCTTTCAGCGCTGGCATGTTACCGCGCCATGATGGATCCCATGGCCGCATCGCCCGCAGTGGTTCGCAAATGCGGCATCCGTGCTCGATTTTCATCAGCAGGCACCATAGAGCCGAGCGGGTTGCTTGTCAATTTCATCCGCTCTCTGTCGGGGATTCGGATAGACGACACGACAGCAGTTCTAAGTGAATGTGATTCACCCTGAAGGACATGCTTCCCAAAAGTCTTTTAAAACAATTCGCATGGCAACGGAGATGGCAGGCCCGGGTGGGGCAGGTGGCCAGGGCCACGCGAGCCACACGGGGTAGTGCCGCTCGAATGCAAACGACGGACAAGCGGCCCGGACTGTTTGACCCAGGCGCAGGCCGGGGGAGTTTCTGGGCCGCCCGCCGTGCATGTTACCGGCACTTGACCGCTTGGCGTGTGGCATCGGCCACCTGCCCACCCGGGCCGAGTTTAATGAATAGCATTCAGTTAGAGTCCCTGACGACGCGACAGGATGCTTGCCACCCCTGCCTCGCCCTGTTATACTTTGTTCACGAAATCAACTCTCCATGGTCCACCCGAAAGGCAAGCAACAGGATTTCACTCCGCAGACACCGACGCGAGGATGCCATGGCATTGGAGGCTTCCTTTTCAGGCTACCAGAACTTGGTGGAACGACTGAACCGGTTCCCCCAGGGCGCTCCGCCTTCCGAGCAGCTTTTCCGTATCCTAAAACTGCTCTTCAGCGAAGAAGAGGCTCGGTTGGTCGCCCTGTTGCCCATCCGGGTCTTCACGGCCGAGCAGGCCGCGCGCGCCTGGGGTCTGGATGATGCCACCACCCGGAAAAAGCTCGACGACCTGTGCGATCGGGCCCTGCTCGTGGATTTCGAGGAGGCGGGGCGAACCACCTACTGCCTGCCGCCGCCCATGGCCGGCTTCTTTGAATTCTCGATGATGCGGGTACGCGGCGATATCGACCAGAAGGCTCTTGCCGAATTGCTCTATCGCTACATCAACGTCGAGGAGGATTTTGCCAAGGCCCTGTTTGCCCGGGGGCAAACGCAATTGGGTCGCGTATTTGTCGATGAGGGTCAACTGCCCGATGCCTTCACTCTCGAAGTGCTCGATTACGAACGCTTGTCCCGCGTGATCGACACGGCATCGCACATCGGCGTCAGTTTGTGCTACTGCCGGCATAAAATGGCCTACCTCGGCCATGCGTGCGACGCCCCGCGGGAAATTTGCCTCACTTTCAATCTGGTCGCCGCATCCCTTATCCGGCACGGCAACGCGCGACCGGTGGACGTGATCGAGGCGAAGGATATGGTGCAGCGCGCCCAGGCCCACCACCTCGTTCAGTTCGGCGAAAACGTCCGCGAAAAAGTCTGCTTCGTCTGCAACTGCTGCAAATGCTGCTGTGAAGGCATGATCGCGGCACGCCGCTTCGCCACGTTTCATCCGGTCCAAACAACCAACTATTTGCCCGCCATCGATGCCGGGCAATGCACCGGCTGCGGCCAATGCACGCAATGGTGTCCGGTGGAGGCCATCGTCCTGACCCCGGACGAGGCCGACAATCGCAAACGGCCCAAAGCGGTGCTCAACAGCGACATCTGTCTCGGATGCGGTGTCTGTGCCCGGGCCTGCCCGTCCGACGCCATCACGATGATGGCCCGGTTCCGGCGTGTGGTGACGCCGGTCAACACCGCCCACCGGGTGCTGCTCATGGCCATCGAACGCAACACCCTGCCCCATGTACTGATCAGCAACCAGGTGATGCGAAGCTATCGCTCCCTGGCCGCATTTCTGGGCGCCATCTTCAGTCTGCCACCGACC
Source organism: Desulfatitalea tepidiphila (assembly GCF_001293685.1). Lineage (NCBI taxonomy): Bacteria > Pseudomonadati > Thermodesulfobacteriota > Desulfobacteria > Desulfobacterales > Desulfosarcinaceae > Desulfatitalea > Desulfatitalea tepidiphila. The sequence goes on from NZ_BCAG01000005.1 coordinate 398,300, forward strand.
AAGCGCCTCCTGGCCGGCCGACAACTCCAGTCCCGCTACCTGGCCGCCATGATCGAAAAACTCCATTGGCAACCGTCCATAACGACACCAAAGGAGTCAACCCAAGACCCAAAGGAAGGACAACCGAAATGCTCGACTTTCGCCTGACCCCCGAACAGGAAGAACTTCGCGAGAAGGCCCGCCGGTTTGCCCGGGAAGAGGTGCTGCCGGTGGCCGCCTATTATGACGGCATCGACCAGACCCCCTTGCCTGTGATTCAAACAGCCTATGACGCCGGCATTATCAATCTGAACATCCCCAAGCAGTACGGTGGGCAGGGACTGGGACTGCTCGAGGCCACCCTGGTGGTCGAAGAGATCGCCGCCGCCTGCGCCGGTACGGCCACGTCGCTCTTCGATAACTCCCTGGGCATGGAACCGCTCCTGCTCTCGGACAACGAGGCCCTCAAGGAGAAATACCTGCCCCGGGTGGCCCATGAGTTCAAAAAGATCTGTTTTGCCACCTCCGAGCCCACCATGGGATCGGACGTCTCCGGTATCCGCTGCCGGGCCGAGGAGGATGGCGACGACTATATTCTCAACGGCACCAAATACTGGATCACCAATGGCGGCCTGGCCGACTACGCATCGGTGTTCGCAACGATCGATCCAAAATCCAAACACAAAGGCATCTGCGCATTCCTGGTAGAGATGGACTGGCCCGGGGTGACCGTGGGCCGTCCCATTCCCAAAATGGGGCAGCGCTGTTCCAACACCGTGGGCATCCACTTCAAAGACGTGCGCGTGCCCAAAGCCAACGTGCTGGCCCCCCCGGGCAAGGGGTTCGTGCTGGCCATGAAGACCTTTGCCCGAACCCGGCCCACCATCGGTGCTTTCGGCGTGGGCGCCGCCCGATCGGCGATGGAATTCGCCATTGACTATGCCAAGCGGCGCCAAGCCTTCGGCATGCCCATCAGTGGTTTTCAGGGCATCCAGTTCAAGCTTGCCGAAATGTACCAGAAAGTCGAAACCGCCCGGTTGCTCACCTGGCGATCGGCCTGGGAGTCGGACCAGGGGCTGGACGCCAACATCAGCGCATCGATCGCAAAAATGTACGCCACCGAATCGGCCCTGGAAGTGGCCGACGAAGCCCTGCAGGTGTTTGCAGGCTACGGCTACACCAAGATGTTTCCGGTGGAAAAAATCCTCCGGGACGTCCGCCTGCTGCGCATTTACGAAGGCACCAGCGAGGTCCAGCGGGTGGTACTGGCCGGCTACCTGCTCGGGAGCTATGAACCGGTCATGCCGGCACTGGAAGACCTGCCCATTCACCGCGAACAGAATCCACTGGAAGCCGAAGAGGGCCAGAAGGTCTGGCGCTGCCGCATGTGCGGGTATATCCATTACGGAGACGAAGCGCCGGAAGCATGCCCCTACTGCTTCTTCCCTCAGTCGGCCTTCAAAGAGGTCGGCGCCGCGAACCAGCAGTCCTAACTGAATGTGATTCAACCTGAAGGGCATGCATTCCAGTGGTTGTTTGATAAAAATTCGCATGGCAATGGTTGTGGCAGGCCTGGGCGGGACAGGTGGCCAGGGCCACGTGAGCCAGCGGTCTTAGAGCCGGTTAAATGCAAACGGCGGACAAGCGGGCCAGACTGTTTGAGCGCAGCGAGTTTCTGGGCTGCCCGCCGTGCATTTTACCGGCTCTTGACCGCTTGGCGTGTGGCATCGGCCACCTGCCCCGCCCGGGCCGGATTTAATGAATAACTTCCAGTTAGAATCGCTGGCCGAGAACCATTGACTTTGAAATTTTGCCTGTTTCGTTGTATGTAGCCGGCCTGTTGACAAAAACAAGCTGCGCAGAGGTCATAAACATGGATATTCAGGAAGTCGCCCGACAAGCCAAGGCCGCGGCCATCGGTATGGCGGCGCTCGATGGAACGGTCAAGAACAATGCGCTCAAGGCCATCGTCGAGGCGTTGGCGGCACATCGCCACGCCATTGTCGCCGCCAACCAGGAAGATGTGGACCAGGCTGAGAAAGAGGGGCTGGCCGCACCACTGCTCAAGCGATTGCGTTTTGGTGAAGATAAAATCAAGGAAGCCTGCACCGGACTGGAGAGCCTGATTCAACTGGAGGACCCGGTGGGCGTCACACTCAGCGCCCTCGAATTGGATGAAGGGCTGGAACTCTACAAGGTCAGCCGGCCCATCGGCGTCATCGGTGTCATCTTCGAATCGCGACCCGATGCACTGGTGCAGATCTCGTCCCTCTGCCTCAAGAGCGGCAACGCCGTGCTGCTCAAGGGCGGCAGCGAAGCGGCCCGCACCAACCGCATTCTGGCCGACACCATTGGCGAAGCCACTGCGGAGGCCGGTCTGCCGGCCGGTTGGCTGGGCCTGCTGGAAACCCGTGCGGACGTCACCGACATGCTGGCCCTGGATGATTTTATCGATCTGATCATCCCCCGCGGCAGCAACGCCTTCGTACGCCACATCATGGACAACACGCATATCCCGGTGCTCGGACATGCGGACGGCATCTGCCACGTTTACATCGACAGGGAGGCTGACCTGCAGCAGGCGATCCGCATCACCGTGGACAGCAAATGCCAATACGTAGCCGTCTGCAATGCGGCCGAAACCATCCTGGTTCACGAGGCCGTGGCCGAACAGGTGCTGCCGGCCCTTCAAAAAGCCTTGACGGCGAAAAATGTCGAAATCCGGGGTTGCGACACCACCCGCCGCATCATCGACGTCAAAGCGGCGAACGAGGCCGACTGGGCCACGGAATACCTGGATCTGATCGTCTCCGTCCGGGTTGTGCCCAGCCTGAACGCAGGGGTCGAACACATCAACCGCTATGGATCGGGCCACACGGATGTCATCGTCACCCGCGACCGGCAACGTGCGGTGTGGTTCATGGATCACGTAGACTCGGCCGATGTCTTCTGGAACGCCAGCAGTCGTTTCAGCGACGGTTACCGCTTCGGCCTGGGCGCCGAAGTGGGCATCAGCACCAACAAAATTCACGCCCGCGGCCCCATGGGCATGGAAGGCCTGCTGATCTACCAGTGGCGGCTCATGGGCGACGGTCACATCGTCGCCGATTATGCCGGCGACCACCCGAAACCCTTCACCCACAGGAAATTGAAAAAACGGTTCAACCGTTGAGAAATCCGTCGACCGGCGCGCCATCGCCAACTTTTTGTTCAACGCCGCCGGCCGGGTAGAAACACCCTACGCCTATGCCGATTCAACGTCTCAAATCCGCAAGAAGGGTGGTCGTCAAAGTGGGCAGCAATGTCCTGACGGCCGCCGACGGCCTCAACATGGCGGCCGTCGCATCCCTTTCCTCTCAAATCAGCGCCCTCATCGACCGTGGCTTGGAAGTGCTGTTCGTCTCCTCCGGCGCCATGGCCTCGGGGCTGCGCAAACTGGGGCTCACCAAACGGCCCGACGAGATTCCCAAGCGCCAGGCCATCGCCGCAGTGGGACAGAGCGGCCTGATGAACGCCTATGAGAACGCCTTCGCCGAACACGCCAAACGCGTGGCCCAGATCCTGCTGACCAGCGACGACCTGAGCAATCGTAAACGCTATCTCAATGCGCGCAACACCCTCAACACCCTGCTCGAATGGAAGGTGGTCCCCATCATCAACGAAAACGACACCATCATGGTCGAGGAGATCAAGCTGGGGGACAACGACAACCTGGCCGCCATGATCGCCCTGTTGATGGACGCCGATTTTCTCATCAGCCTCACCGATATCGACGGCCTCTACACCAAGGACCCGCGCACCCAACCCGATGCCCGCCTCATCCCGCATGTGTCGGTCTACAACAAAGAAATCGAACTGTATGCCAGCGACATCCCCGGCGCCTTGGGCCGAGGCGGCATGCTGAGTAAAATCAAGGCGGCCAAAAAGGTCAACGCGGCCGGCGTGCCCATGATCATCGCCAAGGGCGACAAACCCGATATCCTGCTGAAGCTCTTTTCGGGCGAGGCGCACGGCACCTATTTCGAGCCACGCCGGAAAAAGCTGAACCGCCGCAAATGCTGGATCGCCTACACCCTCACGCCCAAAGGCGCGCTCACCATCGACAGCGGGGCCGAACAGGCCGTGCACCATCGCGGCAAGAGCCTGCTGCCCAGTGGCATTGTCTCGGTCACGGGGGATTTCCGGGAAGGTGCGCCGGTGGCCATCAGGAATTCAAGCGATGAGACCATCGGCGTCGGATTGGTCAATTACAGTGCGGCCGACATCCGGGCCATCCAAGGCATGAAGACCCAGCAGATCAAGGCCCGCCTCGGCGGAAAGCCTTACGACGAGGTGATCCACCGGGACAACCTGGTGATCACGGCCGGCGACGAATAGGCGATATGGACGCGGTCATGCGGCGTCTTGGGCCAGCAGCCGTCCGTTTTCCATGACCATCACCCGATCGGCGATCCGCCGCACCTGCTCCAAGTAGTGCGAAACCATCACCATCGTACACGATTCCTTCAGGTGGGCCAGCAGCGCCTCGATAACTTCACATGCCCGCCGGTCCAGGGAAGAGGTCGGCTCATCGAGCAGCAGCACCTCGGGTTTCAAAATCAGCGCCCGGGCGATGCACAGACGTTGCTGCTGGCCCCCGGAAAGCTCACGAGCGTCCTTGTGCAGACGATCTTTGACTTCGTCCCACAAGAAGGCCTGCCGCAATGCCGCCTGCACCCGCTCTTCCATCCGATGATCCCGTTTTTCGCCAGCCAGCTTCAGGGGAAAGGCCACGTTCTTGTAAATGCTCATCGGCAATGGATTCGGGATTTGAAACACCATGGCCACGCGGCGACGCAGCCAGGTCAGGTCGTAAGGATCTTTATAGATGTCCACCAATCCACCATTCAAATGGATGCGAACTGTTCCGGCCAACTGTCCAACGGTTGGCCGGTCCTCCTGCCACAAACGATTGAGCGTCATCAAGAGGGTCGTCTTGCCCTGGCCGGATGGCCCGACAACCGCAGTAATGCAGTGCGCGGGAAAATCGGCGGTCACACCGTTCAGAATCGGTGCGCCGCCATAATCGAACCGCACGTTTCTCAATTCGACTTTTACAGCAGGCACCTCGCTCATCTTCATACTCGCTCGAACATGCGTTGGGACAATCTGCGTTGCAGCCAAAAAGCGATACCGAATAAAAAGGCGCACAACAACAGCAAAATAATGGCGGCCCCGTATCCGCGGGTCAGCTCGTCTGCGTCAGCGTATTGTGCGGACACATAATAGATATAAAAAGGCAAGGCTTCGAAATTGCCCCAGAGTGATTTCGGTATACCGGCCGAAACCACCACGCCGGTGAGCATGATCACGGCGGTGTCTTCGGCGCAACGGCCAATGGCCAGAAGAATCCCCGACAAAAGACCTTTCAAAGAATGCGGCACCAGGACATGAAAGATATTTTGAAATCGTGTCGCCCCCAACGAGGGACCGATCAATCGCAAATCGGGGGAGATCGCCTCCAATGCAGCCTGGGTGGTGCGGATGAGATAAGGCAACACCAGCACCGCCAGCGACAACGCCGATATGAACAGGCAAGGGTAAATATTACCGGAAAAGCGATGGTGCAGGAAGATGGTGATGGAAAAGCCGAACAGCCCCACAACAATCGAAGGCATGCCGGCCAGGATGTCAAAAAACAGGCTGAGAAGGAAATACAAGCGGCCCGTGGCGTATTCTGCCAGATAGATCCCGGTCGCCAGGCCGACCGGCAGGGCCATACCCACCGAAAGCAATACCAGCGCGAAGGTGCCAACCATTGCCGGAAAAAGGCCATCGAAGACCGGGCGTTGAAGCATCAGCGCGGCCAGCACCGGTGTCTCGCCAAAAACGAGCTCCCGGCCGATACCCGCCCACCCCCGAACCAACAAAAATCCGATGACCGTACCGGTTGCAGCCAAAAGAAGGAGCGTGCTGCCCCACACCCAGATATGAAACAGTTTAAAAGTGTGGCGCATCATGGCCTTTTCCCCTGAAGCCGCATGGTGAGGCGTACGAACAGGACCAGCAACGTGGTCAGGACATAAAGGGTCAACCCACATAGAAAAAGGGTCCTGAATTCGGGACTGTCAAAATCGGCGGCGATGATCAAGGCGATGTGCGCCGTAAGCGTGCGCGCTGAATCAAACACATGATCTGGGAAGGCGACCGCATTGCCGGCCAGCATCAGGGCGATCATGGTGTCGCCGAGGGCGCGGCCCAGACCGAGAAGCACACCGGCCAGAATACCGTTCCGGGCCTGAGGCAGCACGACAAAAAAAATAGCTGTGCGGTGGTGGCCCCCAACGCGGCTGCCGCCTGTCGATAGGTGTGGGCCACACGTCCAAAACTGTCGCAAAAGAGCAGGATCATGGTGGGTGACACCAACAGCGCCAGCATGAGGGCGGCCGTCAACAGCGAAAAGCCCGATCCTCCTCCGAAAGCCTCGCGTATCACGGGAACGAGCAGAAAGATGCCCACGAAACCATAAACCACCGTGGGAATACCTGTCATCATGCGCACCACGGCGTGCAGGAACCGCCCGACCGGTCCCGGGGCCGCATCGCTGACCAGGGCGGCACATCCCAAGCATACGGGAAACGCCGCGGCGACCGCCAGGATGGCGAGGATGAAGGTGCCGATGATCATCGGCAGGATGCCGTAGCTCTGGTGAATCGGATCCCATGCGCCGAGAAGGGTGCCCAACAACCGGCCGCTGGTCAGTATAGGGTATCCCAAGAGAGCCATGAATATGAAAATGGCCAGCGGCACAGCCGCGCTCATGATAGCCGCGGCCATGAAGCTGTACTTGGTCAGAAATTCGCTACGCGTCATTTCACGGGAATGAATCCACTGTCACGGACGATGGCCTGTCCTGCGGGGCTGAAAAGAAAATCCAAAAAAGATTGGGTCAATGGACCGGGATCGCCCTTGGTGTTACTGAAAAGTCCACGTGCGACCGGATAGTCGCCGCTCAGGACGCTCTCCATCGTGGGCGCCACACCGTCCAGCGCCACCGCCGACACGCTGTCATCGATATGCCCCACGGAGACATAACCGATGCCATAGGGATCATTGGAAATGGCCGCTTTCATGGCGCCGTTGGAGACCACGACATTGGCTTTATCTAAAATTTCTCCCTTGCCGAGCGCCTTTTGCCAGAAAACTTCACGGGTCCCGCTGGCAGCATCGCGGGTGTAGAGGTTAATCGCCTTGTCCGGTCCGCCGAGAAGCTTCCAATTGGAAATCTTTCCGCTGAATATCTCCTTGAGCTGCGACTCGGTCAACGCTTTCACGCCGTTTTGGGGATGCACCACCACGGCAACCCCATCGATGGCCCATTTGAACATCTTGAGACCGTACTTGCTCACCTCACCTTCGGTGGGTTGGCGTCCCGAGTTGCCGATATCGACCAACCCTTCGCCCACCTGCTTGATCCCCACCCCCGAACCGCCGCCGGCAATGCTGATGCGGACCTCAGGATTCGCGCTCATGATCGCCTTGGCAGCCGCCTTCATCACCGGGATGTGGGCCGTGCCTCCGGAAATCTTGATCTCGCCCTTCATGCCCTCGAAAGCGGCCAGCGGATCGGCATGGGTTACCGGCATGGATGCGAAAAACAATAAGGGAATTGAAAAAAACATAATCACAAACATCTTCAAAGAGTTGTGCAACATCGCAGCCCTCCGGTCCATTTAATGGTTTTATCGAATTCAATGAGTTTGCAGGGGTTATACGGAACAATGGCCAGCAGCTACCACAGGGGGTGAGAGAAATCTAATGGAAAGGTCCGATAAGAAATCAGGGCTGCAATAGAATATTTCGATATATGACGGTTCTCAGTAGCGCAATCGATAGTACATCAGTCCCAGCCACTCGTGCAGGGCGGCCGAGGTGCCCGCCAGTGCGGTCGCGCTGGGCAACCAGTGATGCCAGCTGTAGACCTTTCCCGGGTAGGTGGTCACTGCACAGGGGAAGGGCGTGACCTCCAGACCGACCTTTTCGAAGGAGAGCCGAGCGCGTTTCAGATGATAGCCGCTGGTGACCACCAGCGGTCTTTGAAAACCGTGCCGCTCGCAAAGCTGCTTGCTGTAGAGCGCATTTTCATAGGTATCCCGGCTTCGATCTTCCAGGAGAACAAGCGCCGCCGGCACCCCCAGGTCCACCAGGAAACGTTTTGTCAAAAACGCTATCGAATCGGCTTCGGAAAAGACCCGGCCGCCCGAAACGATGATGGGCACCTGCAACCGGCGATAGAGACGCGCCGCCGTGACCATGCGCTCCATGGTACCGGGCCCCGGGGCGCCTCTGCCGGATAGGTCGGCCACATTCTGGTAGGCGGCGCCGCCCAGCATGACGATGACATCCGCCCGGATCTCTTTGGGGAGGGCCGCCTCCTGCTCCAATCCCGCCATCAACAGATCCACGGTGGGAGGTACGGACAGGCCCCAGATCAGACCCCCCAACATTAAAGATATCCATGTCCCGGCCCAAGATCTGCGGCGAATGCACCACAGGGCGGCCACCACGAGAAGCAGGACGAAGAGGCCCGGTGGCAGCAGAAAGGGCGTTACCCATTTCTTTACCAGAAACATGTGAGGATCACACCGTCACCCCGCCGTCCACGACCAGCACCTGCCCGGTCATGAAGGTCGAGGCCCTGGAGGCTAAAAACAGCGCGACACCGGCAATATCGATCGGTTCGCCGATGCGCCTGAGCGGGGTCGCCGCCAGGCGTTTGTTGAGAAATTCGGGATTTTCCCACAATGCCCGCGCGAAGTCGGTCTTGATCAGGCCCGGTGCGATGGCGTTGGCCCGGATGTTGTGCGGACCATACTCCAGGGCGATATTGCGCACCAGGGCGATTTCGCCGGCCTTGCTGATGCCGTAAGTGCCCAGCGTCTCAGAACCGCGCAGGCCGGCGATGGAGGAGACGACGATGATCGACCCGTCGCGACGCTGGACCATGCCCGGCAGCACCATGTGGCAAAGCCAGTGGGTGGATTTCAGATTGGTGTCGATGATTTTGGAAAAGGCCTCATCTGAGATGGTGGCCGAAGGACCGTGATGGACATTGCTGGCCGCGTTACAGACCAGGATATCGATCTGCCCCATGAGTGCGATGCTTTGATCGACCAGGGCCTGCAGCTGATCCTTGTGGGCGATATTGCAGGCTACTGGAAACGCCCGCCCCGCGCCGCCGGCGGTCGTTTGGTTGATCTGGTCGGCCACCTGCGCGCACGCATCGGACTTGCGGCTGGAGACCACTACCTCGGCCCCCTGCATCGCCATCTGCTCGGCGATGGACCGGCCGATACCGCGCGTGGCGCCGGTGATCACTGCCTTCTTCCCTTTCAAATCAAACATCTCCTGCTCCTTTCGACGCCCGTCTTCTATAGACCCTACAGTTTGCCATCAAGGTAGCCGGCACTGAAAAAATTGTCCAGCAGGAAAAATTGGAAAACACTAGCGGGGGTGTGATGACGCAATCGAAGGTGGAAATAGGTCAGCCAATGGAGATAATGAAAAATTCAGGCGGGCCCGGTGTCGACATGGGAAGAGAAACGCGCTGCTGCGAAAAGGTGCCGGTATGCATTGATATCAAAACCGGCACGATTCCTTCAATCGACACACCACGGAAAATTCACGCTGAGCATATACTTCCGGCGACGCAAAATCCCGCCGTTACTTTGCTGCCTTGGCTTTTTTGGATTTTTTCAGGCGGCACTTGCCGGTCGTTCCACGCCAGACCTTGCCACGTTTCGTACGACGATCTCCCTTGCCCATTCGACCACCTCCTCAGTGCGTTTTTTGAAAATGGTTTTAATAGCACGCTCTTGAATGGCTGCCAAGTACAAATCAAGTGCGCCACGAGGCCGGCTATCCCCAGGGTAAAGGCAAAGAAAGGGCCAGCAGCTTTTATTGAATGCGATTCATTTTATCCGGCATGGGTGAACCAGGTGGCCGATGCCACACGCCAAGCGGTCAACTGCCGCTATGAATGCACGGCGGGCGGCCCAGAAACTCGCTGCGCTCAAACAGTCTGGGCCGCTTGACCGCCGTTTGCATTCAAGCGGCACTAACGACCCCTGGCGTATGTGGCCCTGGCCACCTGCTCAACCCATGCCTATCCCCAAGGCAAAGGCAAAGAAAGTACGAAGATGGCCGTGTTGCCCAGCACATGGATGGTCAAAGGCACCATCAGGTTGCGACTGGTTTCATACGCCAGGGCGAACACGATGCCTCCGACCACCTGGGTGACAGGCAGGCCGTGAACGGAATGCAGGGCCACGAAGATGGCGGTGCTGACGATCAGAGCCGTCCAGACGCCCCACCTGCGGAAGAAGGTGTACAGCACGCCCCGGAAACAGATCTCCTCGGCCAGGGGGGCCACCCATCCGCCGACAAGGAAGAACAGGGCCGTTTCCATACGGCTGGCGGGTAAAGGCGTGTGCAACAGGGCAAACGGATCGTTTCCGGTCAGGAAGATTACGGCCATGCCCAAAGCCGCCGCAAGCGCAAACCCCAGGGACCACGCGGCTCCCTTTTTCAACCCCGCGCCCCACGTGGCCGGGGCCCAGCCGATAGCCGCCAACCCGCCTTCCAGACGCACAATCAGAACGAGCAAAAGAACGATCTGGCACAGCCGGGTCAAGCCGAGCAACACCAGGGGCGAGACCTCCATTTGCCGAATGAGCCATCCCGCCGCCGCTTCCGTGGCGATCAAGACCGCCAGGGTCGCAGCCAGGGTCAGGGGCCTGATGTGGATCGGGTCTGACGCCATCCAAGCCTCCTCATCGCACGGTAGCCGTACCACTGGGTGTACCAGTGGTCCGACTGCACCATTTGCGCTTCAATGGCCTTGGCCGCGGTCCGTTGGCCGCGCTGTCCCAAGGCGTAGTAGGCCTGACATACCACGTTGGGATGCGGATCTTGCGTTAAACGCAATAAATCCGGGTAGGTGGATGGATGGCGACTCGATCCTAAGGCCCTGGCCAGCCAATAGCGTTCGACCACCCAAGGGCTTTCCAGCAAGCGTCGATACTCGGAAAAGCGGGCGATATCCATGCGTTGATCTTCAATGCGCCGCAGGGCGGCCACCCGCCTCGGCCACGAGTCCGCCGACAGGGCCCGGCCGATCTGATCCTCGGGCACCGCCTGAACCCTGCTTATCAGAAGCGGTATCAACAGCATCACGCCGATGGCCAGGCAGACGGATGACCGTATCCACACGACGGCGTCGGTGCTCGCGATCAGGCCGGCCAGGCGTCCGATTCCCCCGTCCACCATGATATACAGCAAGATCGGAAATCCGACCAAAAGGCCTATGAGTGCCATTCTCCGGAAGGGGCCGTAACGGTCCGCCGCTTCTGAAAAGCGTCTCAACCACGGGCGTGGATCCTGGCGGAAAGCGGTTTGGTCCGCATCGACGGCTGCACCGTTGGGCGAGACGAGTCGCAACTGCCCGTCGTGCAAATGAAGTCTCACATCCGCAGAAACGGTTTCCGGTACCGGCAGCACATCGTACCGGGCCAGCAGATCGACCCACGCGGATGCTGCATTGGGATCCAGATCAGGATCCAGGTGGCACGTTCTCAACGTCTTCTGCTCGAAGGATTTAAAGGCCTGGGCCGCAAACAGCGTATACCGGTAGTAAAAATCGTTCACCTGTCTTCCCGCGGCATTGGAGAGCAACAAATGATCCCGAATGGCGGTGAACAATTCTCGATTGAGCTGCGTGGACCACAACAGGATCAGCAGCAGCAATGTGATCAACGGCAGATACCACCGCCTGGGAGTTGACGGCTCCCCGGCCGCGTCAGGCCGCAACTGCACGGCGAACAGTGCGGTGGCCAGGGGCGTGCAGGCGACGAACAGGGTCGGAACGAGCGTCGGGCCATCCAGATTGACGGCAATGAGAGCTGCGGTCCAGATCAGTGCCCCTGCCAATAACCACCAACGGCGGCCGCCACGGCATCGCCGCCCGAGAAATAAAAAGGCCACGGTAGCCAGAGTCAGGCCGGTTCCCACGCTGAGGGTAAAAAACAATCCACCCCAGAAGGCCGCGCCGAATGTCTTGAGCGCAGCGGCCGCAGGCCCCGACGGGATGGCCAGCCAACCCGCGGTTTGAAGGGCTTGGACCTGGTCGGCCAGCACCCGGTTGGCATGCCGCACAAAAAAGAAGGCAATGATCTGGGCCGTGGCCAGACCGGCGGTTATGGGAAGCAAACATCGGCTGCGAATCACAAGGGTTTTCAAAAACGAAACAGCGTCCTTTCGTCGGATGCCATGGTACGACCGGCATATCGCTGGTTGGCGATTGGAAATCGAGATATAGCCCAAATAGCGTGACAGGTCAAAAGCGGCCGCATGGATAGATTTCAGAAACATCGCGCATGGTTTACACCGTCGGCCGCCGTGTGGTAAAAATAGCTTTTCCCATTCAGCCAGGCGTACCTTTTTAGCGTTGCGCACCGTAAAGGAGTGGTACCCATGATCACACCCGTCATCTTGGCCGGCGGTTCGGGAACGCGCTTGTGGCCCTTGTCCCGCAAGCTCTATCCCAAACAGTTCATGCAGCTGGTGGACGATTATACGCTGCTGCAAAACACCCTTCTGCGGGTCAGCGCCCTGGCGGAGGTTCAACCCCCCATCATCCTGTGCAACGAGGACCACCGCTTCATCGTGGCTGAGCAGATGCGCCAGATCGGCATCACACCGGCGGCTATCGTCCTGGAACCTGTGGGTCGCAACACCGCCCCGGCCCTGGCCGTGGCCGCGATCATGGCCGAGGCCCGACAAAAGGAGAGCACATTGCTGGCCCTGCCGGCCGATCACCATATCGAAAACACCGAGGGGCTCCTGGCCACCGTTCGAAAAGGGGCCGTCTATGCCGATCGCGGCCATCTGGTCACCTTCGGCATCGAACCGGATGCCGTGGAAACCGGCTATGGCTACATTCGTAAAGGTAAATCCTTGGAAGCGGAGGACGCAGCAGACACAGGGCCACATGCCGGGGTCTGGACCATCGACCGGTTTGTTGAAAAGCCGGACCGGGACACCGCCCGCCGGTATGTGGAATCCGGTGAATACTGCTGGAACAGCGGCATGTTCATGTTCAAAGCCGGCAAATTGCTTGAGGAGCTGGAATCCTTTGCGCCCGACATCGTGTCCGGATGCCGGCAGGCCGTGGAAAAGGGCCGGACCGATCTGGATTTCTTCCGGTTGGACAGGCAAGCCTTCGGCCGGTGCCCGTCGGACTCCATCGACTACGCGGTCATGGAAAGAACCCAGGCGGGCGTCATGATCGCCCTTTGCAGCCCCTGGAACGATCTGGGATCCTGGGAAGCTCTCTGGCAGGCCGGCGAAAAAGATACCGACCAGAATGTGATTCACGGGGACGTCTGTCTACAGAACGTGGAGCGCTCGTTCATCCACGCATCGAGCCGGTTGGTGACGGCCGTGGGGTTGATCGATCATGTGGTGGTCGAGACAAAAGATGCGGTGTTCGTCGCCCCCCGCCACCAGGTGCAGCAGGTCAAGGCTCTGGTCGACCAGCTGACCCGCATGGAACGGCCTGAAACCGTCACCCAGAAATTGGCCTACCGCCCCTGGGGTGCCTATGAAGATGTGGACATCTCCGAGCGTTTTTTGGTCAAGCGCATTACCGTCAAACCCAAGGCCAAGCTCTCGCTGCAGAAGCATTTTCACCGGGCCGAACACTGGGTGGTGGTCAAGGGGACGGCCCTGGTGACCCGCGGCGAAGAACAATTCATCCTCAAGGAAGATGAATCCACCTACATTCCCCTGGGAACCGTTCACCGCCTGGAGAACCCCGGCAAGATCCCCCTGGAACTGATCGAAATCCAGTCGGGCAGCTATCTGGCCGAGGACGATGTGGTGCGCCTCGACGACGTTTACGGACGTCACAACGATAGGGACGATTGAGGAAAAACGCGATGCAGACGATTCTGGTGACCGGCGGCGCCGGGTTTATCGGCTCCAACTTCATCCGGCACATACTCGCCATCCGGCCCGAATGGCGCGTGGTCAACCTAGACGCTCTGACTTATGCGGGCAATGCGGCCAACCTGGCGGACCTGGAAGCCGATCGACAAAAGCGCTATCGATTTGTTCATGGCGACATTAACGACAGTGAACGGGTCGGCCGGCTCCTGGCGGAAGAACAACCGGTGGGCGTCGTCCACTTTGCGGCCGAATCCCATGTGGACCGCTCGATCCACGGGCCGCTGGCCTTTGTACAGACCAATGTGACCGGCACGGCCCGCCTGCTGATGGCCTGTCAGCAGATGTGGGAAGAGGCCGGCCGGCCGGCGGCATTCCGCTTCCTGCACGTCTCCACCGACGAAGTGTACGGCAGCCTGGGACCCACCGGGCATTTTACCGAAGAGACGGCCTATGATCCCTCCAGCCCCTACTCGGCTTCCAAGGCGGCATCCGACCACCTGGTGCGCGCCTGGCATCGCACCTATGGCTTTCCGGCCATCGTGACCAACTGCTCCAACAACTACGGCCCTTACCAATTCCCGGAAAAACTCATCCCGTTGATGATCCTCAATATCATCGAAGAAAAAGAGCTGCCGGTTTACGGAGACGGCCGCAATGTCCGCGACTGGCTCTATGTCATCGACCATTGCGAGGCTCTGGCCACGGTGCTCGAAAAAGGGTGTCCGGGCGAAACCTATAATATCGGCGGCGGCGCCGAACGGGCCAACATCGATGTGGTTCAACAGCTCTGTGCCCTTCTCGACGAATGCCTCGGCCGTAGCGGTGCAAGTCGCAGCGAGCGCTTGATCCGCTTTGTGACCGACCGGCCGGGACACGACCGACGCTACGCCATCGACGCCGGCAAAATCGGACGGGAATTGGGATGGCGGCCGCGCTTCCAATTCGAAACGGCCCTGGCCGAAACCGTGGCGTGGTATCTGGCCCACCGACAGTGGATCGATTTCGTGCGCAGCGGCGAATACCTGCGTTGGATCGACACCCACTATGGCGCGACAGGAGGAACAGCGAAACGATGAACGTCATCCCGACCCGGATCCCCGAGGTGCTGATCGTCGAACCCCAGGTGTTCGGCGATCCGCGCGGCTATTTTCTCGAGACCTATCAGGGAAAAAGATATGAAGCCGCCGGTATGGCCGACACGTTCGTCCAGGACAATGTCTCCTTTTCCCGCCGCGGCACCCTGCGCGGCCTGCACTTCCAGCATCCCCAGGAACAGGCCAAGCTGGTCCAGGTGCTCTCCGGCGACATCTTCGACGTAGCCGTGGATGTGCGGCGCGGGTCGCCCACCTTCGGCCGCTGGATCGGCGTCCACTTGAGCGCCGGGCAGCCCCGGCAACTCTATGTGCCCAGGGGATTTGCCCACGGCTTCTGCGTGTTGAGCGATACGGCCCTGTTCATGTACAAATGCAGCGATTACTACGCCCCGGCCCACGAGGCAGGGTTTTGCTGGGACGATCCGGACGTGGGCATCGCATGGCCGGTCCAAAAGCCGCTGCTCTCCGACCGTGACCGCGCCTTTCCGCGGCTCAGGGATGTGGATTCCGAACGCCTGCCAGCGTATGAGGGTTAAATGCGACTACTGATTGTGGGCAGCAACGGCCAGCTCGGCCATGACCTGATGGCGCAGGCCCGCCAGCGCGGTTGGATGCCCACCGGCGCGGATATGCCCGTTTGCGATATCACCGATCGGCAAAGCGTCGAAAGGGCCATCGAATCCGCCGGGCCGGCCGACGTACCGGTCGACATCATGATCAATGCCGCCGCTTACACGGCCGTGGACAAAGCCGAAAGCGAACCGGAGATCGCGTTCGCCGTCAATCGAGACGGCGCCGAAGTGCTTGCACGGGCCGGCCGTGATCATCAGATCCCCCTGATTCACGTCTCCACCGACTATGTGTTCGACGGGCGCCAGACCCGCCCTTATCGGCCGACCGACCCCGTCAACCCCCAGGGGGTTTATGGCAAAAGCAAGGCCGAAGGCGAAGCACGCATACGGCAGCTCTGGGAGAGGCATGTCATCGTGCGGACCGCCTGGCTCTTCGGACGGCATGGCGCCAATTTCGTCAAGACCATGATTCGACTGGGCAAGGAACGCGACACCATACGGGTGGTCGACGACCAGGTGGGTTGTCCGACCTATGCCGGGGACCTGGCCGGTGCGCTTCTGGACGCGGCCGCAGATGTTACCGGGAAAACCGACGGTTGGGGCACCTATCATTATTGCAACGAGGGGGCCGTCACATGGTATGGCTTTACGCGCCGTATCCTGACCTTGGCCGGCCGCTATGAGCGGATACGTGTCGGGCAGATCCTGCCCATACCGACCTCCGAATATCCCCTTCCGGCGCCGCGACCCCAATACTCGGTCCTCGATTGCACCAGCTTCGAGGCCGATTTCGGAGTGACGCGCCGTCCCTGGGAAGCTGCCCTGCAGGAAATGCTGGCCGGCATTTACGGGACCGCGTCTTGATACCGTCGGGCTCCATGCGGACAAATAGGATTTGATGATTAAGCAAAAGGCCCGTGCCGGCCGACGTCACACCTCCACGGCGCAGTGGGGCCCGACGAGCAGCATGTTGTTGGGCATCCATGCCTGGATCTTTTCCGTTTTGCTTCCGAAAAGCAGCACCTTGATCAATCCATGACTGTAGGCACCCAGGACCAGCAGCGTATCGTGGGCCACTGCATAGAAGGCCTCCTCGAAACTGCCCCGATCGATTTTGTGCCACGTGCTTACCCGGTCTCCCAATTCGTCCCATAGCCCGGCCTGGCGCAGCTGTTCCTCGAAGTGGGCCGCCTTGTGTCTTTCCATGAAGGTAAACAGTTCGACGGGCATGCCTGACTTGCGTCCGAGATGCAATCCCCATCGCAGCGCCTTGTTGGCGTTGTTCGAGCCGGTGTAGCAGACCGTAATGCTCGTCCACGGTTTGTAGACCCTGCCGGTCATGAAAACGGGAAAGGTCGAGGACTTGGCGATGCGCCACACCTTGGGCCCCACGTAGCCCAAACCGATTTTGGCCGACAAATCACTGATGCTTTGCGGGCAGCACATGTAGGTATAGTGGGTGGGAATGTCGGGCAGCTGGGCGGACGTATAGTTCTTTGGCACGAGAAAGGTGACATGAACATCTAAAAGGTCGGCGAGTTGCCGGGCATGGTCGACGGCACTCTCCGGTGACAACAGATAGGATCGATCGAGGTCCACCTGCACCATGTCATGATCGAAATACATCAAAAACTGCTTGGATTCGGGCACATAGATGTGCAGATCGACCCCGAGGGTCTTGCAAAAATGAAGGGACTGCAGCAATGACTCCCGTCCCAGGGGCGTGTTTTGAAATACGTGCAGCAGGCGTTCGGTCACGATAGAATCCTTCACTTCACCGTCCGGCAACGACTTATTTCAGAGCCATCAATCTTGATGAAACCGTAAAAAGTCGTAGAAGCGTCATGCCGGCGAACGCCGGCATCCAGAACCTATTGAAAAAGCTGGAGCATCAGTTTCCGGCCTGCACGATCAGCTCCTTGCGGTAATGATCGAGCAGCGTGGACTTGGACAGCAACCCGACAAAACGGCGATTCTCGACCACCGGCAAGGCCTCCAGATCCTCATGCTCCATAAGCGAAAGCACTTCGGAGAGTTCGTCATCCGGCGCCACGGTAGGCACGTTCGACTCCATGAGTTGTTCGATCATAAGAACGCCGTACATCTGGCGATCGAACAGGAATGGCCGGATGCGATCCACAAAAATCATGCCCTGGTAGGCCCCGCTGTGCGGGTCCACCACCGGAAACAGGTGTTCCTTCGACTGCTCGAGAATGGTCAGAAATTCACGCAGCAACATATCGCCGCGCAAGAGCGTCGGAACCTCTTTGACCAATTCTCGTACGGCCAGATCGGAGAGCACCCGGGCATCGGTGCCCGGACGGAGAAACTGGCCCCTCTCGATCAGGTCCCGCAGATAGTATGACGCGGGTTCGATATAGTAGCAAAAGGTGGAGGTCAATGCCGAAACGATGATCAGGGGCAGGATCACATCATACCCGCCGGTGATTTCCACCACCAGAAAAATGCCGGTTAACGGCGCCTGCAAAATGCCGCTCAACAGCCCGGCCATTCCCAGCAGGGCGAAACAGCCTTCGTTGCTGAGGATCGCCGTGGGCATGATCCAGCTGAGAAAACGGTGGTAAACCAGGCCCACGAGGCTGCCGATCATCAGGCTGGGGGCGAAAATACCGCCCGATCCACCCCAACCCAGCGTCAAGGCCGTGGCCAGCATCTTGGCCGCCATCACCAGGGCGGCCAGCAGGAGGCCCTGGGAAAAAGTACCCTGGATCATCTGCTGCACCGAGAGATAGCCTTCGCCCAGCACAAACGGCAGATAGATCCCGAGCAGGCCCACGGCCAGCCCGCCGACGGCCGGACGGACCAATGGCGGAATGGGGGTTCGCATGGCCACCCCATGCATGCCCTTAAGCATTCTTCCCAGCACCACGGAAACCACGGTGGCCACTATCACCACGCCGAAACTGGCGGCGATATCGGGCAACCCGATGGTGTAGTGCTGACGAGGAAAAACAATCTGATTCCCCTGGAGCAGCCGGCTCACTTCGGTCCCCGCCACCGCGGCGATGGCGATGGGAATGATATTGAACGACCGCCATTCACCGAGAATCACCTCGACCGTGAAGACCAGTCCGGTAATCGGCGCATTGAAAATCGAAGCGATGGCGCCGGCCGCCCCGCATCCCACCAGCGTGATGCGTTGCCGCTCTTTGAGTGAAAAAAATTTGGCGATATTGGAGCCCAGGGCCGCCCCGCTGATCACGACCGGCGCTTCCGGACCTGCCGAACCGCCGCTCCCGATGGTCAGGCAACTGGACACCAGTCGCGAATAGCTGGATCGAAACCGCAGCAGACCGCCATAGCGCGATACCGCATAGACCACCTCCGGGACCCCGTGACCGGCGCGTTCTTTCATCAGAACATTGAGAAATATTGCCGAGAGGGTGGCACCAACGGCCGGCAGGACGACACCCCACCAGTGATGATGCAACGTGTGCAGCGCCGTACCCATGAAATGGAGGGAGCGATTCAGAGCGACCGCCGCCAGACCACTGCAGGCGCCCACCAGACCGGCCATGGCAATGACAATCAAACGGTCATCGGATCTAAAAACGGCCCATTTGCGCCTGGCCGCTTTCAGCATGCCGCGTTCGCTCATGTTGAATCACATACCCTTATGTACGCTGCGGTTTGAACGATGGGTCATTGCATCTCGGCCAACCTGTCCAAGAGCGCCTGGGCAGGCGGCGCAGTCAGCAGATAATCCCGGAACGAACGGTTGCGAAGGAAAAAAGAGATCTTGGACAAAAGGGTCAGATGCAGCTTGGTCGACCCGCTGAGCAGCACCATCATCACGGAAACCGGCTGGCCATCGATGGCATCGTATGGGATAGGCCGGGCGAAAAAACAGGTGCTGATCTGCGGCAGCATCAGACCGACACCCGGATTGGCCCTGGGATGGGGCAGCGCGATCCCATGACCGATGCCCGTGGAAGCCAGTTGTTCCCGTTCGATCAATTTTTCGAAAACGATTTTGCGATCGATCCGCTCCAGGTTGGGGATGTTGGCCACTGCGGCCTGCAAGGCCGCCTCTTTGCTGTCCCCTGTCAGGCCATAAAAGATGCCCCCCCGTTGCATGGCCGGCAATACCCCGTCGAAGGCCGCCTCCTCGCTGGGCTGCACGGCACCCGCTGTCTCGTGGATGCTGAGTTTGTGCTCGTCGGCCCATCGCTCGAACATCTCCTGCCGGATCACATACTCGCCCCGGTTGCGCTGCATGGGAATTTTCCCCTGGCGCACCCAGCGGTGAAGCGTCTCCAAGGGGATGCTCAGGCGCGTGGCGACTTCTTTTATGGTGAGCTCCACAGGCATGCGTTCTTTCCCATCCACGATTAAAACAAAAAAACCTAACCCAATACATTTTGCCCAAAAAGTCAATCCCATATCGCCGGCAGGGCAGGGATTCTAACTGAATTCTATTCATTAAGCCCGGCGTGAGTGGGACAGGTGGCCGATGCCACAGGGCAAGCGAATTCAAACTCCGGAAGCGTGGCAAACGGGCAGGGCCAGCGCAGTCGTGCCCATCCTCAAACGGAGCCCATGACTGCGCTGCGTCGGTCGACCCCCTCATGGCTTCGGGAGCCAAGGTCGCGCGCCGAACCGGCCGTGCCGTTTCAGGATGGGCACGAAAAGAGAGCCCACCGTTCTGAATTTTCAGATTGACGCTGTCGTCGAAATGCGCCTACCAACCCCTGGCGTTGATGATAGTTTTCAGTTTCGTTTCCATCTGTTTTTCGACCAACACCATTTTCTCGGCCCTGGCCTGGTGAATTTTCTCGGTCAGCGCATCGATATCCGCAGGTTTTTCCACGAAATCCATGGCACCCAGCTTCATCGCCTCGATCCCCTTTTCCAGGGTGGCATGCCCGGAAAGCAGGATCACCTGTAACTCCGGCCTCTTGCGCTTGATCGCCTTCAGGGTTTCCAATCCGTCCATACCCGGCATCATCAGATCGAGCACAATGGCATCAAATCCACCTTTCTCGACCTGCTCCAGCGCATCCAGGGCCGATTCTGCCGTGGTCACCTCCATGCCCCGGGCGCTCATGCGTTCGGACATGACTTCCAGGAAATCGGTTTCATCATCGACGAGTAAAATTTTTTCTGCCATATGGTGCCTCCTTTCGGCCGCCTACCCATCTGACCCCGTTGCGGGCAGACAGGAGATCAACGATTCGACAGGTTCACGAGAAGCGTTCCCGCATCGGGATCGATGTGGCACGCTGCATCCAACGATTGTAGCAAAACATTTTCGGCTTCTCCGGGAAATTCCCCCTTGTCCGCCCCCTTCAACCCGGAAAGCGGTGAAAAAAGAATTCGTGCCCCATCCTCGACTTTTTCGACTTGCAGATGCAACACCTTCTCCGGACCCAAAACCTCTAAACTAAATGTCATACAATGACCCAAAAAGGTCAACAGCCAAAATGGCGCCGTCTTGACCGTCATCGGCAATTCTCCCATCGACAACTGCAGCGTCGCCTGCTTCATGGAGACTTCCCGCTGGGTCAACGCGGCCAGCAACGAAACGACGTCGTTCAGGTCGACCGTGGTCAGCGGTTCGTCGATACTGTGTCCGAAGCGATTGAGATGTCTGATCAGCGTGTCGGCCCGGCGGGTCTGTTGGTCGATGCGATCGGCCAATATTTTAAGGCGTTCGGGTTTAAGCGGTGTGCCCTTTTCAGCCATCAACAGGTAATCGTTCAGCAGGCCGGCATTTTCCTTGATAATCGCGAGCGCGTTTTTCAACTCGTGGGACACCGATGCCGTCGTACGGCCGAAAAACTGCAGTCCGGTCCAGCCGGGCAAGTCCGTGGTGGTGGTCATTGGTCGCCTCCAATGTCCCCTATCAACTCCTTCATCCGCTTTAAAAGATCCTCGATATCCACGGGCTTGACCATGTAGCAGGTCTCGCCCTCCTGGCATTTGACCTTGTTGAAGTCCATCTCCGATCCATAGCCGGTCACGAAGATGAACTTCATGCGGGGATGTCGTTCGTGGAGGCGCTCCCTGAGTTCCAGCCCACCGATCTTGGGCATTTTCACATCCAGTATGGCCAGATCGTAATCGACCGCATCGGCTTTATCTATGGCTGCCTGGGCCGTAGTCACCCAATCGGCCTTGATACCGCGCAAATCGAGTCTTTCCGCCAGGGCAGAGGCCAAATCCACCTCGTCGTCAACCAGCAGTACGCGCATCGTTTCGTCCTTTCCGGGGCGGCATGGTCATCGGCAGTTGTATTTCAAAGGTGGTGCCCACGTCGACCTCACTGGAAACCGCGATCTGACCGCCGATCTCATGCGCCAGGCTATAGGTGATCGAGAGCCCCAGTCCTGTGCCACCCTGCCCGGTTTTGGTAGAGAAAAAGGGTTCGAAAATCCGATTCAGGTCCTCCTTGGGGATACCGCAACCATCATCGCTGATCCTGACGGTCACGCCCCGGGTACCCGCCGAAGGTAAAACCTGAACATTGATATGGCCGCCGTTGGGCACCGCCGCACAGGCATTGTTGACGATATTCAGAAAGATCTGCTGGAGTTTACCCCGATCGCTTTGAATGGTCGCAGCTTCGGGAGACACCTCTATATTGATCTGCACTTCCCGTACCTGGGCCTGCTTTTCGATGAAACTGAACACCTCATACACCACCTCGCCCACATTGATCTCTTCGACCGTGGCCTCCAGGTTGCGGGCAAACGTCAACAGCCGCTTGGTGATCCGGCCCGCCCGCTTGACCGAGGCCGAGATGGCATCGACCAGGCCGATCAGCTTCTCATCGGCCGAATAGGTCTTCTTGAAGGTGAACAGGTCCTTGATCAACCCGGCCTTCTCACCGATGATGGCCAGCGGGTTGTTGATCTCGTGGGCCACGCTGGCCGCCATGCGACCAATGGAAGCCATTTTGTTAGCATACTCCACATGGTGCAAACTGACGAGGCGTTTTTCGTCGGCCACGTACATGTTGTTGACCATATAGGTGGCCGTGCCGAGGATCACCCCCAAGATCAAGGTCACGCTGATGACCAGAAACAGAATCAGTCCCAGACGGGTACGGTGCCACGAGCGCATCAGGTCCTGCTTCTTTTTGACAATCATCAGGATGAACGGGGTATCCTGAATGAAACGATAGCCGATCAACAGCTTTTCCCCCTCGGGATTGACCGCGTCGACCAGCTCGGTGGCCGAACTGAATTCAGGAATAGGCAAATCCAAGTAATCCAGTACTTGACCATGGTATCGCGAATTGGTCTGCAGGATCCCGTCTCGGTTGATGATAAAAGCATCACCGAGACCTCCCAGTTCCAGGTTGGCAAGCAGATCCTCAAACGGCGAGATCCCGACCGACGCCCTTAAAATCTGAAAGTCCCCATCGGGCATCGTCTGCTTGACGGCAATGACCAGATGCGGCACCTGCCGGAATCCGAGGAAAATATCGCTGACATAGACACCGCGCTCGACGACCTGCTGAAACCAGGGTTGCTCGTGGTAATCCTTGTCATACAACTCGAAATCCCCCACATAGGCCTCCTGCTCGCCGCTGGACCCGATAACGCCCAAATCGACGAATCCGCCACCGAAACTTTTCTGCAGGGCATCGAGTATGAAGGCCAGACGAATCGGATCGCCCAGGTCATCCGCAGGATTGTCCCGTACAATGAAATCGAGGGCCGCACGTCGCTCGATGAGGAAAAAACCGATGGCGCGCTGGGTATTGGCCACCACCCGGGCCGTGGTGGACCGGAACTCGGATTCGAAGGCCTGTTCGGTCACCTTGTAATCCACCAGGGTGATGAATATCAACGGCAGCAAGGCCACCACCCCGGTGAGCAGGACCGACAATTTCCAGATGCGGCGATAATTGAACAGGTATCTGGGGGCCCCCGGTAAGTGATCGGGAACGTTCCAGAAACCTGGTATGAAGTTGCGTACCGGCATGGGGTTCATCTCATTTTGGCCGGCCGTAATGTCGCCACAGGACGCCTGGGGCTAAATTACCGCCGGTTACTTCGTATGCTTGCGCTGAATCTTCTCATTGGCCCGTTTGATGGTCGCGCTGAGTTCCTCCACATCCACCGGCTTTTGCAGATAGGCGAATGCACCCAGCTGCATGCAGGTTTCCCGGTCCGCGTCGGAGCCGTGGCCGGTCAGGATGATCACCTCGATCTCGGGCTGCGTCTCCTTGACCCGGCGCAATACTTCTATACCATCGATTCCCGGCATTTTTAAGTCCAGGATCATCACGTCCGGTTCATCTTCGCGCACCACCTCCAGGGCCGACTCGCCATCATAGGCCACGGCGGACCCCAAATCACGCATGAGCAGGCGCTCGGACAGGGTTTGCACGAATTCACGCTCATCATCGACCAAAAGAATTCTGGAAGGCATATTAAAATCCTGTTTTCGATAAATGTCGGCCTGGTAAAAGCCAGGGCCGACCTTGGTGGTCACTTCCTTTACCTCGGGCACCTTGCCGGCAATGGTTTTCAGTTCGTTTTCCAGACGGCTGAGCATCAACACGTGCTTGTTGATGGTCAAGGTCACGACACCATCCTTGGCGCTTACGATCACCTGATGTCCCTGGTTGACCAGGGCCACCTCCACTTCTGCGGCCAGCAGAAAATCGGCTACGGCTGCATCGCTCCGCGCCGTTCGGCGAACGACATCCGAAGCCGCGTTTTTGGCGATGTCACGGGCAATCTCCTCAGGGGCCAGTTTGTCCGTGGGCAGCACCATGTCATACAGATCCGATGCCCAGGGGTCGGAAATCTCCCGCAAGCTTTGAACCCATGCGGCCCGATCTTCATCCTGCTTATGGATCAGTTTGAGGGCGTCCGGTTCCGGGACATTCATGGTCGTCATGGCCTTGACCAGCCGTGATTTCAAATCGGCGATGAGACAGATGCGAAGCACATGGCTGATCCTGGAAGGGATCAGATGACTGACGAATCCGTTGACGATCAACCCGTCCTCTCCGATGGCTTGGGCGGTCACCAGTCGCAGATAGGCAATAGCCCGCTCACGATCATGGGTGAATTTATTGAACACCGAGGGTTGGGCTGCAAAGGCACGCTCGACCTTGGCTTCGGACATGCCGGCAAGCTGGCCGGCCCGCTCGATCAAATCGACATCACCAACCAGGCGATAGCCGGTCTGTTCGGCCATGGCGCGCAAAACGATCTCTTCGTCACAGAAACTGCCGCTGAATAATGAAATGATGGACATGGTCTTCTCCCATTCACAGTCATTAATTTTCTACGAGATGACAAACAGTCAACAATGGACAAGTCGGCTCACTACTCTCTTTATGGGCTTGGGGGTGCACCGCGGCAATAGCCTTTTCCATGGTCGGGAACAAATGATCCCCACCTATCTTTTCCGGCAAATGGGTGTTGCGCAGCACTTTGAGCACGGCTTCGTTCACACCGCTCAACGAGATGTCCACACCGGCGCTGCGCAATCGGTCGATCAACAACGAAAGCGTCTCCTCGCCCGAGGCATCGATATCGTTGATGCCGTTGGCCACGAGGATAATATGCCGCAACTTCTTCTTGTTCCGAAGGATTTCCATCATCTTGTCTTCCAGGTAGCTGGAATTGGCGAAAAAGAGCGGGCCGTCGAAACGCACCATCGCGATGTATTCACACTCTTTCAAGCCATGGGTGCTGGCGCAGCGCAATGCATCGTCCGCAGCCCGCGCGAGGGATACCACCTTCGGACGCATGCTGTTGTACAAGAAGACGCCCAGCGACAAGACCACACCGATCATGATGCCTTTGTCCAGATGGGGGGCGAATACCAGGGTCGCCAGAAACGAGATAATGGAAATCACGCCGTCATACCATTTGGCATGCCAGGCATGCACGAAACCGGAAACGTTCACCAGGCCGATCACCGCCATCATGATGACGGCGGCCAGCACCGATTGGGGCAGATGATACAATAACGGGGTAAAAATAACAGCACGATCACCACGGTCATACTGGTAAACACGCTGGAGAGCCCCGTTACGGCGCCGGCCTGCAGGTTGACCGCCGAACGCGAAAACGATCCGGAGGTCGGATAGCTCTTTCCGATGGCGCCAAGGATATTGGCCAGTCCCTGTCCGATCAATTCCTGGTTGGGGTCGAGACGCTGACCGGTCTTGGCAGCCATGGCCTTGGCAATGGAGATGGCTTCCATGAAACCAAGCAGTGAAATGATGACCGCAAAGGGAAAAAGGTGTCCCACGACCGTCCACTGGATCTTGGGAATGGAGAGGGTGGGCACCCCTTTGGGGATGGTGCCGACCACAGCGCCGCCGCCCATCATGGTGATGGCCTCCGTCGGTATGGCGGCGTTACCCACCTTGATGTGCCAACGGCGGCCGTCGGTTTCCGCCCCGGCCGGCACGGCTTCAGATGGATAGAACCGCAACCCCTGATCGCCCTGAGGCACGCCCTTGAAAATAAGGTAGCGCATCCGTTCCCGGGCGACATGGGACTCCTCCTTGAGGCGGTTTATCTTTGCGTTGATGATGTCCATGTCGTGCTGGGCATCGATGGTGCCAAGGGTATCGCCAGCGTTGGCCGCTTCGGTCAATTCTGCGCTCACCTCGGTTCGCTGCCTGGCGAGCGCCGCGATTTCAGAGGTGGCGGCATTGAATGAATCGAGCAGCTCCTGGACCTCCTGGGACTCGATTTGGCTGCGATCCACCTTGACATTGTGCTCGAAACCGATGGTCCAGGAGATCAGGGTGGTCACCACCACCGCCACGAGAACGTTGGGAATGCGGGGATTGAGCATCTTGAGCCCGTACATGATGCCAAAGGCCAACGCACCCATGAAGAGGGTCGGCCAGTGTGTGTAATGACCGGCCGCCTGGATCACCCGCCAGATGGTTTCGTAATGGTGCCCGGCCTGGTCCACATAGACACCGAACATCTTGGAGAGCTGGGACGAGGCGATGATAATGGCGGCCGCATTGGTGAAGCCGTTGACCACCGGGTGGGAGAGAAAATTGACCACCAGCCCGAGTTTAAGCACCCCCAGCGCCAATTGGAATATGCCGACCATGAGGGCCAGGATGATGGCATAGGCGATATACCCTTCGCTGCCGGCCGTGGCCAGGGGTTCCAGCGACGCCGCCGTCATCAACGACACGATGGCCACCGGTCCTGTGGCCAGTTGACGGCTGGAACCGAACAGGGCGGCGATCATGGGCGGCAGAAACGAAGCGTAAAGCCCGTAATAGGCCGGCATGCCCGCCAGTTGGGCATACGCCATGGATTGGGGGATCAACACGAGGGCCACGGTCAGCCCTGCGATCGCGTCGATCTTGAACGCACTGAATTTGTAGTCCTTGAACCATTCGATAAAGGGGAAAACTTTGGCAAGCATCTTCAGCTCCTGGTTGGCGACACGTGATTTTGTAAAATGGTGCGACACGATTGAACCACATCATCGTAGAGCACACCGGCATCGTACAGATTGTGGGTGTGAAAACGGACCAATCCATCCACCATAGTGAAAACGATCATGGCCATGCGGCGCGCCGGCCCCTTGCGAATCGAGCCGTCCTGTTGACCGGTCGCGACCGCCCTTTCAAAAATATCGATCAGGCAGTTGTAAATCGCCTCCAAATAGTGATGGCAGGTGGGGTTGACCCTTGCCAGCTCATAGGCGTCATGGCGGTGCAGCAGCATGAAACGATCTTCCATCTGGGAGGCCATCTGCAGATAGAAGCCGATCACCGCCTCGACCATCTCCAGGCCGCTGGCAAAGTGGTGCTCCCGCCGGTAGCGGGAGAACTCTTCGACGATATCCTCCTGGAATGCCTTCAAGATCGCCAGGAAGAGCTCTTCTTTGTTTTTGTAATGATAGAAAATGGTGCCCTGGGCCACGCCGGTGGATTTGGCCAGTTCGGCCATGGAGGCGTCCTTGTATCCTTTGACCGCCAACAGGTGGGTAGCGGTGAGCAAAATTTCGGCCTTTTTGGACATCGCAGCGATCCCATAAAATTTAACTGAGTGCTCAGTCAGTATCTTACAGGTCTGCTGCTGTCAACCGAAAATTTGCGAGACATATGAGACACAAGTGGATCGAAAAACAGCGATACATTGTGCCCTCAAATCGGCAAAAATTCGCCGAGATGGAAAAACATATTGTTTTTCATAAGGAATTTGGTGCACGAATTTATTATTCGGGCCTGGCATGTTCGTTGAATTATCGAGGAGGAATTATTCAACCCTGCCAGAAATGAAACTCAAAGGAGAACGACGATGGCAAGATACGAATGTCCGTGCGGCTACATTTACGATCCAGCAGAAGGCGACGCCGAACACAACATCCAGATCGGGACCGCCTTCGAGGACCTGCCCGATGACTGGGTCTGCCCCAAATGCGGCGCGGAAAAGGAGTTTTTTGAACGGCTGGAGGACTGATCGGCATCAGTCGATCCAGCCACCGAAACGCACCCGCCAGAGCACCACGGGTGCGGCGGTGCTCGCCCAAAAAAGAAGTGAAGACCACATGATACGACGGCCGGCGCGTTGTGAACGACGGCGTGCGTCCTGGTACAGGGCAGGATTGTGTCGGCCAACCGAAACGGCGACCAGACCGGCCAGGGCTTCACAGATCACGAGGGCCACCAGACCGTAAAAAACGAATCCCACGGCATGGTGCGCCGTGAGGAAGAAGCACCACGGACACGGATGGCCGAGCACTTCGTAGACATAGGGTGCGATACCGAATTTCAATCCGTTCAATGCGGCCACGAGCCATAGCAGCAGCAAACCGGCCGAGATGGCAATAACGCCCTTTCCGATCCGCCCACACCACCCGTGCAAAGCGCCCCAGACCGTCATGACGCCGCTGGCCGCCATGCAGGACCAGAACCACGCCCTGGACGACATGAGGTCTGTCGTCCAGGCGGTGACCCACCCCTGGCCGCCAACCTGATCGTAAAGCACAGCGCAGCAACTGACCGGCACCTCCGTTGTCAAGGCGGGCAGGGCCTGGGCCAGGCTCCAGGTGCCCAGCACCATAAATGGCGACGCCACCAGCAGCAACCTCGCCTGCAACAAAGAGAGCCACCCTTCGGGTCGGCAGCCGTCGATCTGTACCACCACGAGCCAGACGTAGAGCACTCCCAGGGTCAGCGCGCGATACAGCAGCGTCCGGGCACCGGGTGCGCCCATGGCCTGGAGCACGCCCGTTCCGCACATGGCGCCAGGCACGAGGGAAGGCCACAGGTTGCTGATGCCGATCACCAGCAGCACGAAAGCCGCGGCCAGGAGCAACACCACCCAACGCCCCTGATAACGGGTCAATTCAAGGGCACGTTCACACCAGAGTTGCTGGGCGTCAAGAGATAACGGCTGCCAGTTCGGCAAGATCCGCAATAGCCGCCAGGCGGCACCCATATAAATCAGCCAGGCCGTGATATCGAGAAGCCAGATCGCCAGGGCCGTCGGATGCCAGGTCATGGATCGGGCTCCAGGCGAGATGAGTGCAAACGAAATTTTTGCCCGAATATACGGGTCTCATCGCACAGACGCACATCATGGGAACAGACCACCACACAGGCGTCATCGGCCGCCGCCTCGGCCAGAAGGATGAGCAGGTTGGCGGTGCCGTCATCGTCCTGAAAGCTGGTGGGTTCGTCCATCAACAGAAAACGGGGCCGGGTGATCAGGGCCCGAACAATGGCCACCCGCTGCCGCTCTCCGCCGGAAAGGGTTTGCAAGGGCTCCCGGCCCGCTGCAGGCAGGTCCAACTGTTTCAACAGCGCCCCCGCCCGCTGGATCAGCGCCGTGTAGGACGATGCCGTGGGAATGCAGGGGAGCAGCACGTTCTCCATCACCGAAAGATCCGGCACCAGGTTTAAATGCTGAAACACCATGCCCACCTGCCGCCGCCATCGGTCCCGATGAGGTGCGGGCCATCGCGAAACCGGCTGGCCGTCGGCCCATACTTCCCCGCTGGTCGGCCGCAACAACCCGCCCAGCAAGTGCAGCAGCGTGCTTTTGCCGGTGCCGGTGGGAGCGGATATCAGCGTGGCCTGTCCCGGTGTAAACCGGGCTTGAAGCATCTCCAGCACCGGTTTACGGCCGGGCCGCGCAAAGCCCAACTGATGGCAGGCCAGTCCCGAAAGGTGCATCAGCGGCCTCCTTCCAGAATGTCGCCGGGCTCGGCACCGGCCGCCCCCCATCCGGTCCAGAAAACGGCCGCCATGAACGGCACGCCGACCAACACCATCGACAGCAGCCACGCGCCGGCGCTGCCTGCGGAAGACAGGTAGAACCCCGGCGGCGGGCCGCTCCATCCGAACAGCAATTGTGGGACCCAGGTCATGCCGGGCCAAAAAAGCAGCAAATGGGCGATCAAGGTGCCGACGGCCATGGCCGGGAGCCCCACCAGCAGACCGCGATACAGATGCAGGCGCAACATGTCGGCGCCGGTCCAGCCCACCGCCCTGAGCACACCCGTCTCCCAGCTGCGCCGGCCCCAAATCCCGACCGCCATCACCACTGAAAGAATCGCCAGCAGCAGCGGCCCGATGCCCAGGCAGGCCGTGCCGGTGGCGCGGGAAATATGAGCCAGATGACGCCCCAGCTGTTCCTGCCGGGTGGTGATCTGCACGGGCCAGTCGAAAGCGGCCGCCAACTCCGGCAGCAGTGCCGATGCTTCATCCGGGTGAAACACATCCAACGCCAGGTCGCTGGCTTGCCCGGGACCGAGCCCCAACAGCGCCCGGACATCCTCCGCATGCGCCACGACCACGTCGTGAACAACCGAACCGGCGCCGCGGGGCAACTGCCCGATGACCGTCAGCAGACGCGAAACAGAACCATTTAAGGAGATGTGATCCGGCGTTTCATCCCCTGAAACACCGGGGCCGGCCAAGGCTTGTCCCGGTTGCGGCAGTGGGCAGCCGGACGGCAAGTCGATATGATCTCGGCCATCGACGGCCACCAGTGTCACCGCACCTTCCGGGCCGCTCACCACACCCCACAAACGGGCCCGGGGACGAAGCACGCCCACCACGGACGCTGCCCTGGCCCGCGCCGTCTCAGCATCCAGGGGCAGCCATCCTCCGGCGCCCACCCGCCGCACCACCACATGGGGGGACTGCTCGAGCAAACGGGTGCTGGCCGTGGCCAGGGTTTGCTGCAGCAGGAGCACCAGGGCCGCCAGGGCGGTCACCGCCGCCAGGGCCACAAAAAGGACCAGGGTAAAGGCAGGTTGCCGCATCAGGTCACGGGCGGCCCAGGAGGCCAGGGCCGGGGACCAGAATTTCCGATGTGTGGTTTGGAACATGGCGTGCGGCATCTCGGTTATCGTGGCGACGGAAGAAGCAGGCGTCCGTTCGCGGTCCCAGTCAAAGAGTGGACTCATCCGTACATCCACGGCCGGCGGCAGCAATTGCGGGTGGCGCTGAAAGGTGCCGGCCGGCCAGAATGCCGGCGATGGGAGATCCAGGGCCGCCATCCAGCGCAGTGCCGCGCGATCCTGCCGGCCGGTCCGTAAGTACCGATCGGCGGTGAGGGTCATGATGATCACCAGCGGCAGCATTCCAGCGATCCATACGAGCAACCGGGCCCACCGCATCGATTTTTCCATCGTCTCCCGCCCCTCGTTCAATCCGTTCAATTTTGATGAGCTCGTAAAAAGCGGCTTACCCCGCTTCGCGGTGAAACATTTGATCCCAGGAAACGGCCCACAATAATGACGCTTCCTTAGAAGTCCGGAATCAGGTTTCCCCGTCATCCCGGCGGAAGCCGGGATCCAGTATTTTCAATAGCTACTGGATGCCGGATCAAGTCCGGCATGAGGCTTCTATGACCTTTTACCGTACCGTCAATTTTGTTTTGACGGGAATAACGCCCCCCACAACTCGTCGTCGACCTCCCTGAGCCGAAATACGCGCCGGCCGCCATGGCGCTTCTTGAACGCGGCCACCTCCTGTTCGGATCCCAGGGTCACCAGGGCAGGTCCCATGGGGCCAATGACATCGGAGCCGGCCACCCACCAGGCTTCATGGGCGTCCAGGGGCGCGCCATTGAAATAGTCCTGCACGACCATTCGCTGAATGCCCTGGACCGGGACCTTCAAGCGGCGCTCGGATTGGCGCCAGGCGCGCAACAGGCAACCGTTGGCACAAAAATAGAAGGTCCGGCCGTCATTCAACACCATGGCCGCAGCGCTCTTGGGCCGCTTGGCCGGAAACATCCCGCACAACGGGCAGCGGTCTTGCTCGCTGATCTGCATCCGGCCGTTTTGATCCAAGGACTTGAGCGCCGCATGGGGCCCCTGGCCATGGCCAGTAGCCGCCTGACCATCCGGATCGGCCGCGAACCCGGCGGTGACGCCCCAAAAGAGTGCAACCCAACACACCCCGACAAAAAAGAAGTGTCGTTTCAACATGATTCTCCTTTCAAGGATAAAAAAAGCCATTCGAACGGCTCGAAACATTTGAAACCAGCGAAGTTGGCCTCAGGCGGGTCGTTTCATCGCCCATCCACCTTAACTGTTTTTGACAGAGGCTTCAAGCCAAGCCCTCACGACCCGGGAATTCTAACTGAATGTCATTCATTGGATCCGACCCGGGTTGGACAGGTGGCCACCGGCCCCTTTTTGGTCTATATAAACAACTTCGTTCATCTGAAAAGGAGCCATCCAACCTTGGAGAGCGGCGTCGATCATCTTTCCATGTTTCTGCTGGGGCTGCTGGGATCGGGGCATTGCATCGGCATGTGCGGGCCGTTGATCATCGCCCTGCCCGGCCGTTATGGCCGCTGGTCCGCCCACATCATCTACCACCTGGGGCGCCTGCTGACTTACGGCGCGGTCGGTGCGCTCATGGGCGGCGTCAACCAGGGTCTGGTCCGATTGGCCGGCGGCGGCGCCCAGGCGGCCCTGGCCTGGACCACGCGCATGCAAATCGCCATCTCTGCATTTGCCGCGATCTGCCTGCTGCTCATGGGCCTGGCTCGAATCGGCCTGGTCCATGAACCCGCGTGGATGGTCAAGGCATCCCCTCAGCGGATTCCCGGATACCAAACCCTGATGCGGCGCTCCTTGGACCGCCGCAACGCGATTTGGCTTTTCGGCATGGGATTGATGCTCGGTCTGCTGCCTTGCGGCCTTTCCTACGGGGCCTTCACCCGCTGCCTGGCCGCTGAAAGTTTTGCCACCGGCGCCGCCCTGGCCGGCAGTTTCGGTCTGGGCACCCTGCCCGGCCTCCTGCTCCTCGGCACCGGCCTGACTCGTCTGTTGCGGCGCTATCAAATACAAACCGAATTGATCGCCGGTCTCGTCATGATCGGCATGGCGGTCGTGCTGTTCGCCGACGCCTGGACCGCACTCGCTTAGCTGTCATTGAATGGGATTCTGAACCATTGAAGGTATTTACTATTGCCATGAATTTCGGTATGCGTGCTTGGATCTCATAAAAAAGGACCTGACGCACCCATGACGCAGATATTCCAAAATCGTCTCAAACTCTTTCTGGCCTTGTCCCGCACCCCTCACGGCATCATCGACATGGCCGCACCGGCATTGGCGGCTCTCCTTTGTCTGGGCCATTTCCCGCCGATCCAGGTGACGCTGGTAGGGATCGTTACGGTATTTGCCGGATACACGGCGGTTTACGCGCTGAACGACCTGGTCGACCTGCGAACCGACCGGCAGAAAGTCGATATCGGCGGCTACAGCGACGGTGAAAACTACCTCGACGGCGTGATGATGCGCCATCCCATGGCCAAAGGCGCCCTGAGTTTCAAAGCCGGTCTCGCATGGGCCGTGGGCTGGGCGATCCTCGCCCTGGCCGGCGCCTACTGGCTCAACCCGGTGTGCCTCTATATTTTTCTTGCCGGATGTCTTCTCGAAGGCCTTTACTGCAAACTCTGGCGGGTAACCCCCCTGCGCGCCCTGGTCAATGGCGCTGTCAAAACACTCGGGTCCGTGGCAGCAGTCTTTGCCGTCGACCCTTCGCCATCACCACTTTTCCTGATCGCCCTGTTTGCATGGATGTTTGCCTGGGAAATCGGCGGCCAGAATATCCCCAATGACTGGACCGACATCGAAGAGGACCGTCACTTCAAGGCTCAGACCATCCCCCTGCGCCTCGGCCTGCACAAGGCCACGCTGGTCATCGTGGCCTGTTTGACGGCCACGCTTTTTCTCAACATCGTCCTGTTGTGGGTCTCGCCACTCACCTTCGGCATCCTGCCCATGATCGTCGTGGTAGCCGTGAACGTCCTTCTCCTGCTTCATCCGGCCCTGCTGCTGGTCGAACGCCAAAAACGAGAGTTGGCCATGACGCTGTTCAACAAGGCCAGTTATTATCCCCTCGCCATATTGGGGATTGTGCTGGTTCGGCTGGCCTACTGATTGGACTCGCTGCCGAAACTAGTACCTCGGCCTTCCACGTTTCCTTGCCTGGTCCAAACGGAAGACGACAGCAGGTCTCTCCGTTGGAATCCATAAGGCAGTACTTGACCTCTATAACACCTTGACGATCTCACGCCGCATCGCCTGCGGGGAAATGCGAGGACGGCATAGATAGCGCTGGATCCCGGATCAGGTCCGGGCTGGCGGAAGGTGATCTTTTGGATTACGGGCATTAAAAGCGATCTCTGCTCCGGCCTCACGCGCCCTCGAGTGCGCTATAGACCTGCGCCGTATCCTTCTCAAAAACGAAGTAAACGACTCCCGCTGCCAATCCTGGAAAATCAAGTCATTATGCCCGCCCCGCGCAATCACGATGTTTTCCCCGGGCAGGAAGCCAAGAACGGCGTTTAACGTGTCCTTGAACGGCACGATGGCATCGTCCACATTGAGAAACAGGTTGAGATCGTATCCGTACTGTCTGCTCAAGGCCGCCATTGCCGGAAGGATGTTGAAGCTGACGATGTCACGTGCCTCGCGATAGGAACGCAACGGGTCTTTAAAGGCCCTGGAGGCCATCGCGGCAATCCCGCAGATCTGGCGATGAATATAAATGGTTTTCCAGGGGTCGTCTTCTCCGATCGGCCCGCGGCCCAAGCCGACCATATGGGCGAACATCTTTAACCAACCGAGAAGCACATACCCTAAAATGAAACGCAAACAATGGGTGACGGCACCAATCTTTCTCCTGAATCCAGGCGGATTGATAAAAAGCACACTCTTCACCCAGGACCGGTAACCCAATGGATCTGACATCAGGGTTCGCACCACTTCGAAGGCGGCATACGAATGGGCGACGATGTCAATCCCTTTGACATGCCGGTCTTCCTTGAGTCTGGAGACATAGTCTTTGAAAGCACTCTTGCGAAATAACTTGGGCCGGATGGCCGGTCCAAGCAAGCTTCCCATGGGATAATCGATCGCCGCCACCGTCATTCCGCTGGCTATCAAGTGTTGAATCAATTCGTGTTGATCATTTAGCGTAATACTGGTGCCGCCAATGAGCAACACCGGTCTCTGGACATCATCTGATAAAAAAGAATTCTCTTCGCGGGTGAGGCACTGACCCGTCGCATAAAGTCCGTGATATTCTCCGTGTAGACTTTCTTTACCAAATAAGAAAGCATATCGGCGCAAATGTGCGCCTTGCATACACAACTGCATCCCGACCCTCCATTTCTGCAAGGTTTACCAACAGAAACAAAACAGGGATCGATTCCTCGTGATGACAATTCGTTCAGGTCAATCTCAATTCAAACGCCGATCTTCTGAAATGGGTTCTAAAGCGGCGACCCAACGGTATCGATGATTCAGGAGTGACAGCGATCGATTGAACGATAGCGCATGGGAGAGACGGCGCGCCTTGACATACCGATGCCGCAGAATGGCACCCAACTGGATGAAAAGTGTTTACCATGGACCCGACATCCTTTTCAATATCTTTTAAAACAGTACCCATCCTCGTTGGGCTTAATGCATGGCATTCAGTTAGAATCACTGGGTCACATGCAGCAGTTTTAATTGAAAGTGATTCACAATGAAGGGCATGCATTCCAAAAGTGACGTCACCGTAAAAAGCCCAAGATCTGCGTTGTGCTCATCCCGTCGTCCTTGCGGCGTAAGACAAGTACGCCTCAGGACACGGAATTTCGCACGCCTTGATCTTGAACTTTTTACGGTTTTATCAAAAGTGTTTTGTTAAAAAAATTCGCATCGCAACGGATATGGCAGGCGTGGGCGGGGCGGGTGGCCAGGGCCACGTGAGCCTGCGGTCTTAGAGCCAGTTAAATGCAAACGGCGGACAAGCGGCCCAGACTGTTTGAGCGCAGCGAGTTTCTGGGCCGCCCGCCGTGCATGTTACTGGCTCTTGACCGCTTGGCGTGTGGCATCGGCCACCTGCCCCACCCGCGCCGGGCTTAATGAATAGCATTCAGTAGGAATCACTGGGTCACACGCCAGCCGGTTGACAAATCCACCTCACTTATCTATAGGTGAATCCATCATACGCTAGGGGTGCGATTCACGCTGAGAGGATTTCTCCAACCCTTAGAACCTGATCCGGATAATACCGGCGAAGGGAAGCGGCCTGATGAAAGCACCTGCCACTCAATCAGAAAGCCGCTTTCCCGATGCCGGGAAAGCGGCTTTTCGATTTATGGGGGGCCCGTGATACGCGTGACGATTAACGGAAAAACCGAGTCTGTGGGGGCGGGCACGATCGAACAACTGGTCCATGACAAAGGGTTGCGGCCCGAAGCACTGGTGGTCGAACACAATTTCACCATCGTCAAGCAGCCCCAATGGTCCCGGATCCAACTGAGCGAGGGAGACACCCTGGAACTGCTCAGCTTCGTCGGGGGAGGTTGATTCAATGGAAAACGACACATTGACCATCGGCGGCCTTGAATTTACCAGCCGTCTCTTCACCGGCACCGGCAAATTCGCCGATGACCGCCGGATCGCCGACATGCTGGCAGCCAGCGGATCCCAACTGATCACCGTTGCCCTGCGGCGCATCGATCTGGGGGGCAAAAGCCACAACATCCTCGACTTTATTCCCAAATCGGTCACCCTGCTGCCCAACACCTCGGGTGCCCGCACCGCCGCCGAAGCCGTGCGCATCGCCCGCATCGCCAGGGAGGCGGGTTGCGGTCCTTTTATCAAAATCGAGGTGATCACCGACACCAAGTACCTGATGCCCGACAATTATGAAACCCTGGCCGCCACCGAGACGCTGGCCCGGGAGGGATTCGTGGTGCTGCCTTACGTGTTACCCGACCTACCGCTGGCCAAGCGTCTGGAGGATGCCGGCGCCGCTGCGGTGATGCCGCTGGGAGCGCCTATCGGGTCCAACCGGGGCCTGGAAACCGCCCCGTTGATCGCGCTGCTGATCGAAAACTGCCGGGTACCGGTGGTGGTCGATGCCGGTATTGGACGGCCGTCGCACGCAGCGGCCGCCATGGAGATGGGGGCCGATGCAGTCCTGGTCAACACCGCCATCGCCACGGCCGAATATCCGGTCGCCATGGGCCGCGCGTTCTCGCTGGCCGTCGAGGCCGGCCGTATGGCCTACCTGGCCAAAATGGCCGAAGAGAGCCGAACGGCACAGGCATCGTCGCCCCTGACCGGATTTTTGGATCCGATCGAGGATATCGTTTAACGTTCACCTACGGAACAATGCGGTCGTTGCCATGTCTTTCATAGATGTCGTGGAACAGTACGAAGATTTCGACGTTGATGGCTTTTTAGGCCAGGTCACCGATCGGGATGTGGAACGTGCCCTTGCAAAAGAGAAAATGGAACCCATGGATTTTCTCGCCCTGCTCAGCCCGACGGCCGCCGGGCACCTCGAACCCATGGCCCAGAAGGCGCGGCGCCTCACGGTGCAGTATTTCGGCCGCACCATCCAGCTGTTCATACCCCTCTATATCTCCAACTATTGCAGCAACCAGTGTCTCTATTGCGGCTTCAACCGGACCCATGCCATCGAACGCAAGACATTGACCCTCGAAGAGATCGAATGCGAAGCCCAAGCCATTGCCAGCACCGGCATGCAGCACTTGCTTCTGCTCACCGGAGAATCCCTGCAGGCGACGCCCATGGATTACCTGGAGGCGGCCGTGCGCCTGCTCAAACGATATTTCGCGTCGGTCTCCATCGAAATCTTTCCCTTGGATAAGGCCGACTACCGGCGACTCAAAACAGCCGGGGCGGACGGACTGACCCTCTATCAGGAAACATACGACCGTTCTGTTTACCGGCAGGTCCACCTGGCCGGCCGCAAAGCCGATTACCGAAACCGTCTGGACGCACCGGAACGTGGCGCACGGGCCGGCTTCCGGGCGGTCAACATCGGGCCCCTGGTGGGGCTGGGCGAAAAACGGCATGACGTGTTCATGTGCGGTCTGCATGCCCGTTACCTGGACGACCGCTTTCTGGAGACCGAAATCGGGCTTTCGCTGCCGCGCATCAACCCGGCCGAAGGCGGTTACCAACCCGCCCACCCGGCCGACGACCGCGCCTTCGTCCAGTTCCTGCTGGCCCTGCGACTCTTTATGCCAAGATCCGCGTTGACCGTCTCCACCCGTGAGCGCGCCGGTTTTCGGGACCGTCTCATCCACCTGGGGGTCACGCGCCTTTCGGCCGGATCGTGCACCGGCGTGGGCGGCTATGCGCGTCCGGCCGAACGCAAGACAGCGCAATTCGAAATATCGGACCAACGCAGCGTGGCCCAGGTGGCCCAGGCCATTGCGGCCCAGGGATATCAGCCGGTATACAAAGATTGGGACCTGATCGCATGAAAATCGGCATCGCAGGCACAGGCGGCATCGGTTCGAACGTGGCGCATTTGTTGGTACGCGGCGGTGTGCGCCGGTTGAAACTCGTCGATTTCGACCGAGTGGATGCGAGCAATCTCAACCGGCAGTTTTTCTTCCACGATCAGATCGGCCGCACCAAAGTCGAGACGCTGGCCGACAACTTGAGACGCGTCGCCCCTGATCTACACCTCGACACCATGGTTCTGCGCCTTGATGAGGCCAACATGGCCGCAACCTTTCACGATTGCGATGCAGTGGTCGAGGGCCTCGACGACCACGCGGCCAAAAAACGGCTCATGGAAGCGCTGGCCGCCACAGGCCGACCCATCGTGTCGGCCTGTGGCGTGGCCGGACCGGATCTGGACGGCATCGGCACCCGCCGTTTGGGCAACGCCACCATCATCGGCGATTTTAGCACCGATGCTGGCCAGGCGCTCTGCTTTGCGCCTAAAGTGACCATCGTGGCCGCCATGATGGCTCATGTTCTTTTAGAAAAAGGGGGATACTATGAGTGTTGCCAAATCGAATAAACCCCAGCTACCCAAAGGTATCTACGCTATTACGGCCGAGGCGCTCTCCAACGGCCGGACCAACATCGAGGTGGTCCGAGCCATGATCGCCGGCGGCGTTCCCATCATCCAGTACCGTGAAAAGCGCCCCTACAAGAGCCAGCGCCAGATGCTCGACGAGTGTCGGGAAATTCGGCGTTTGACCCACGAGGCCGGAGTGTTGTTCATCGTCAACGACCACGTGGACATCGCCTTGCTCGTCGAAGCCGACGGTGTTCACGTGGGCCAGGACGATCTGCCGGTCCCGGATGTTCGCCGCCTGGTCGGCCCCGGCATGCTCATCGGCCTCTCCACCCATGCCCCAGGGCAGGCCCGCGAGGCCGCCGCCCTGGGCGCCGACTACATCGGCGTGGGCCCGATCTTCAGCACCCAAACCAAGGCCGACGTGGTCGACCCGGTGGGATTCGACTACCTCGACCATGCCGTCGCCCATGCCGGACTGCCAATCGTGGCCATCGGCGGCATCAAACAGCACAACATCGGAGAGGTCGCCCGCCACGGCGCACGCTGCTTCGCCCTGGTCACCGAAATCGTGGGCGCCCCTGACATCGCGGAGAGACTGCGAGGACTGAACCACATTATCGCCAACCTTGAATAGAAAGAAGGTCAACCATGTCCTATGCCACCCAAATGGAAGCCGCCCGCAACGGCATCCTCACGCCGCAAATGGCGCAGATTCTCGCGGATGAAAAAATCGAACGAAACGTGCTGCTCGAACGGGTCGCCGCAGGCCGCATCGCCATACCGGCCAACAAACATCACCCCAACCTCAAGGCCAAGGGGGTCGGCGAGGGATTGAGCACCAAAATCAACGTCAACCTCGGCGTCTCGGAAGATTGCTGTAACGTGGAGCTGGAGTTGGACAAGGTGCGCACGGCCATCGACCTGAAGACCGACGCCATCATGGATCTCAGCACCTTTGGAAATACCCACGCCTTTCGCCGCCGGGCCGTTGAAATCAGCCCGGTGATGATCGGCACCGTTCCGGTGTATGATGCCGTGGTCCGTTATGGCAAACAGGTTCCCGGTATCACGGTGGACGACTTCTTCGACACGGTCGCCCTGCATGCCGAAGATGGCGTGGATTTCCTCACGATCCATGCCGGTCTGAACCGCACGGCGGTCCAACGCGTCCGACAGAGTCCACGCCTGACCCATGTGGTCAGCCGGGGCGGCTCGATCCTGCTGCACTGGATGGAGGCCAATGAAGCGGAAAACCCCTTTTACGAACACTTCGATCGCCTGCTCGAGATCTGCCGCACCTACGATGTGACCATCAGCCTGGGCGACGGCCTGCGCCCCGGCTGCCTGCACGACGCCACCGATGCGGCGCAGATCCAGGAGTTGATCGTACTGGGCGAGCTGACCCAGCGGGCCTGGCAGGCCGACGTGCAGGTGATGATCGAAGGGCCGGGCCATGTGCCGCTCAACGAAATCATCGCCAACATGCAGTTGGAGAAAAAGCTGTGCCACGGTGCGCCGTTCTACGTCCTCGGACCCATCGTAACCGACGTGGCGCCCGGCTATGACCACATCACCTCGGCCATCGGCGGTGCCCTGGCAGCGGCCCACGGTGCCGACTTTCTCTGTTACGTCACACCGGCCGAGCACCTGCGCCTGCCGGACCGGGAGGACATGAAGGAGGGCATCATGGCGGCCAGGATCGCGGCCCACGCGGCCGATATCGCCAAGGGCATTCCCCACGCCATGGATTGGGACAACGCCATGAGCCATGCCCGCAAGGAGCTGGACTGGCCGCGCATGCTCGAGCTGGCCATGGACCCGGAAAAGGCGCGTGCCTATCGCGAATCATCCAAACCCATGGATGAAAACGTGTGTACCATGTGCGGTGACTTGTGTGCCGTCAAACGCAGCCGACAGGTGCTTGAGGGGCGCTGAGGACACGGCAGGGCCGCGGCACGCCAAGTGGCGGTCGAGACATGGGGTGCCGGCCGACTCGTTGAGTGATGAAGACGCATGTGGCGATGGATTGGTCCGCCAGCGCCAAACATGTGACAAAATGTGTCAGGATTTCAAACCAAAATTGCCCCTTCTCCTTTGCTGGCCCATGAACGTTGTCTGAAGATGGCCTGAAAAAGGATAGATTCCATAGAAGTCCTTGCCGTGCGGTCTCACAGTGCACCTTGTTCGATAAGGGAGCCGCGTCTAAAGGTCAGACTCACGGTGCGCCATCCACGCCCGCCATTTTTTTGGTACAGTATTTGCTTTAAACCCGAAAGATACGAGCGACACGCGAGAAGGTATGTACCTTGGACCCAACGCCGGCTGATGTCTACGATGCTCCACTGCCCCAACCCGATATCGGCCGCTGACATAAATGAGGCCGATTTGGATAAGGCGACAGAGAGTCAGACCCGGTTTCTACGCGTTTCCAGATTTCAAAGCATAAAAACCAGAATCATCGCATTTGCTTTATTGGCAACGATCGTCCCCTCGCTGATTCTCGGCGGCGTCTCCTACCTGCAGAGCAGCAAACTGCTCAGGGAAAAAATCTCCCAGGAACTGCACAACGCAACCGTTCAGAGCGCAAAAGAACTCGATTTGTGGCTCAAGGAACGCCTGTACGATCTGAGGGTCTTCTCGAGCTCATACGTCATCTCCGAAAATCTGCCGCGCCCGGCTGGCAAGCAACGATCCGGTATCGAAACCCAGGTGGATATGGAAAACATCAAAAGTTACCTGCGTTCGATCAGTGAAAAATTCGGCACCTATGAATCGCTTTCTCTCATGGATTTGGAAGGTCAGGTCATCGTGACCAGTGCTCCGGATCCGCTGACGATCACCATTCCAGAAAACTGGCGCAAACAGATCCTCAGCCTCACTTCGTCTGGCGTAAAAAATCGTTTCAGTCCCTGCATGGCAAACGGATCCATCCTGATCGCGGAAGAGATAAGCGCATCCGACGGCAGCCCGTTGGCTGTGCTGCTG
Source organism: Desulfatitalea tepidiphila (assembly GCF_001293685.1). Taxonomy (NCBI): domain Bacteria; kingdom Pseudomonadati; phylum Thermodesulfobacteriota; class Desulfobacteria; order Desulfobacterales; family Desulfosarcinaceae; genus Desulfatitalea; species Desulfatitalea tepidiphila. Next base: position 440,215 of record NZ_BCAG01000005.1, read on the forward strand.
GCAAAGATCAACCTCGATGCGATCCGTTCGATGCTGAAACTTCAATGTGACGGGGGAATCGGGGAAATCTATCTGACCACCACCGAGGGCAGGGCATTGGTGAGTTCCAGGGATCTGCCCGAGCCGCCGCCTGTCACCGGCCACCCGCTTGTGGTCTCATCGGGATCGGCTGACTCCCCCATGGCGCCGAAAGACTACATCGGTTATCGCCATGAAGCGGTCATCGGTATGGCCATATCGATCGCCCCCGTGCAATGGGTGTTGGTCGCGGAAATGGAGAAGCAGCATGCATATTCGGAGATTGCGATGTTGCGCCGCCTGACTTTGTCATTGGTGGGTGGCTTGATTTTTTGCATCGGAATTGGCGGCTATATCTTCGGCCACTGTCTCGTACGCCCGGTTCGAAGATTGAGCCACGGCGCCGCCAACGTGGCCGCTGGCAACCTGGACGTGGATATCCCGGTAACGGGTCTGAGCGAGATCAGCTACTTGACCCAGGTCTTCAATCATATGGTGGCGAGCCTGAAGCGCGGCCGAGAAGAGATATCCGCGGCCCATGAATCGCTGCTCGAAACCAACAAGGTCTTGCAGCAGCTGTCGATCACGGACAGTTTGACCGGTCTGCACAACCGGCATCATATCATGGCACTCTTCAGCCGGGAAATGGCGCGCGCCACGCGGTACCGCGATCCGTTGACCCTTCTGATGCTCGATATCGATGATTTCAAAAAAATCAACGACACCTATGGTCACCAAGCAGGTGACGCGGCCATCCGTCGACTGGCTGAATCCCTTGGCGAATCGGTCCGGGAGTGCGACTATGTGGGCCGCTACGGGGGCGAGGAATTTTTGATCGTATTGCCAAGCAGTCCCATCGAAGGCGGCGCGGCCATTGCCGAAAGGATACGGCACAATGTGGGCCGCTTGGAGATATCCACTGGCAGAGAAGAATTCTCGGTCACCGTCAGCATCGGCGTTTCAGGTTATCCGGAGGACGGAGACGATATGGAGACTCTGTTGCGTAAAGCAGATAGCGCCCTGTACGCGGCCAAGGCCAGGGGGCGCGATTGCATTGTGGTTTCAAAAGAGACAGAAGGCCGGACGCCTGTGATCATCGGCGAAAACAAGGGGCCGAATCTCAAACTGGTCACTCTTTCTTGATCATGGCCGCGCCCAATAGGGATCGGAAAACCCATCCGCTGGTTCCCGACTCGGTTTCCACGCGTATCCAACTCTCCTTGTAGGAATAACCGATGACCCGCGCGTTCTTGCTCAACCGGCCGATCACCTTGTACTGAAAGCCGGGCCCTTCCCTGAGGTTGCAATCCTCTTTCAGCACCTGGAGCGTCAACGGCTGGGCAAAGGCGGCCTCCCCCTCGACGGCCGGTTCGCCCATCGGCTTGTCCAGCCGATCTTGCACGGTTCGGACCTGACCTTTGGTCTGGTTGGCCAGGTAGAGGGCCCCACCGAAATTCTGGGCATTGAACTCATCGATGCTCATGTTGAGCAGCTGCTCGGCCGTGGCGATTTCGGCCGCGGTGGCCGCATCGGGCGATGGGCCCCGCCGCTTTAATCCCTTGACCGCAAGCTCGGCCTCGGCAAGCGTCGATGCCGCTTCGGCTTTGCTTTCAAGGCTGCGCATCTTGGCTTTGGCCCGCACCACCTCGATGATAGCGGCATCCAGTCGCTTTTGCTGATTGTCGGAACGACGCTTGAGGTCGTTGATCAAGGCCTCGTATGCCAGGGCCTGGAGTTTCATATCGGAATTTTCCCGGGTCAGAAGCTCAAATTTTTCACGGTCAGAGGCCAGCTCCTTGCGAAGCGTTTCATTTTCTTGGGATAACGCCACACTTCGATCGGGTGGGCAAGGCGGACAGACAATGGATGCCGGATCAGGCGCCGGGGATTTGACGGCGGACATACAGCCTGCCAGGCTGCCTGCAAAAAGAAAAACGAGAGTGATCGCAAACTTAACCTGCTTTGATGCGCATTGAATCGGCATAGATCCTCACAGAGTCGATCAATGGTGTCAGCGATGATGGTCCGGCAGCAGGATCACCTCGCCGCCTTGCCCGCCTGCGCCTCTGGCGACCGCGATGCGATTGCCGCCGCTCCGCTTGACGGCGGCCAGCAGATCATCGGCACGTTGTACCAATTCGGGGGGCGTCTCATCATTGAAAAAGGTCAACCCGCCGCTGAGCGTCACCTTCACCTCACCCTGCTCCCAGGACAAGGCGGCAACCTTCTCTCTTATGCGCTCGGCCATCAGCTGGCCCTGGGCGGCGCTGGTATTGGGCAGGATGACCAGGAAGGCTTCCCCCCCGTAACGGCCCACCAGATCGATCTCCCGCATGTTGCGCTTGATGCACCGGCCCACGTCGCGCAGTACACTTTCCCCCAGAACATAGCCGCGTTCATCGTAAATTTTCTTGAAGCCATCGATGTCGAACAGCACTATGGCCAGGGGCATATTGTAGCGGCGGGCCTTTTTGACCTCCTCGACCAGGCGCTGGTAAATATAGCGCCGGTTGGGGATACCCGTCACGCCGTCGGTCATGGACTGCTTCTTGAGTTTCTGGTTGACGATTTGCAGATGGATCGACTTTTCACGAATCCGGCCGTCCAGATCGGTATTGATCTGCAGCAGGTTGCTTTGCTTGCGCCGCTGGCGCAACACCATGACGAGCAGCATGCCGCTGAATACCAGCAAGAGCGCGACGAGGCCAATAGAATAAATGCCGTGACGAACCCAGAAGACCGGCTGGGGGAAAACAATTTCCGTGTTTTCAGGCAATTGTCCGGATTTAATACCGAAACGATGCAGTGCCCGGCCATCGACGCGCAACTGACGCGACAGACCGATATCGGTCGCCATACCCTCTACGGCCTCTCCGGAAAGAATGCGCAACGCTGTGCGACCGGCCTGAATTCCCTGATGGTGCGCCGAATTGATCGCGCCCCCTACGATCCCTTTGCCGAAATAAAAATCCACGGGACTATATACGGCCACCGGCGACCACCGCACCACCATATCGATAACCTCTTTGGCGTGCGCCACATTGCCGCGCCGGTCGTGATCAAATGCGAAAAGATAGACCAGATCATTGGGTGTCAGGGCCACCAGATTGGCCGGCAGCCGCTCCCAATCCACGTCGTTCCAAACCTCCACCAACGCGCGTTCTTTGAGCCCTGCCAGGGAATTTTCCAATTCATCCAGCAGAACCGGCTGCATTCCCCTGCGATCGACGATGACCACGACCCTGCGGCAATTGGGATGCAGTCGAAGCATGAGCGCGAAGGTGGCTGCATGGTCAATCTGTTCCGCCATACCGGTCGCACGGAGTTGGCCGGTCGGAGGGAGTGCGTCACGGTTGTTGATCCCGCAAAACACAATGGGTATGGCGGGCGCCAGTTGGGGGCCATGGGTTGCGATAAACTGCAAGGCACCGTCGTCCGACACGATGATGACGTCGATGGGGATTCGACTCAGCTTTGTCTTGAAATAAACGATGAGATCGGCGACGACCGCCTCGTTGGCCCGATGCAAATCCAGGTAGTCGTAATAAAGGCTGATATCCTTTCCAAACGGTTCGAATACGGATTGGATGCCTTCGGTAATGCGGTCGGTCCAGGTCCATCCCTGGTGATAGCTGTGGAGCACCCAGACATTTTTGGGTTCGCCCGCGTTAGCGTTCACGGCAAAGAGCCATACCATCAAGATGACGAACAGACGCACCATTCCAATAGATCCCGTGACACGAAAATGAGGGCGCATTGTATGGCCTAAAGTTGAATAAATGTCAAACGCCTGCGACCGATGGGTCCAGCTCAATCATACGCCTCGATGAACACGCGAGATCCCGAAAAACGCGCATCGATCACACGGGTCACATCCCGAATCATCTGGATGCGTCCGCAAAGAAAAAAGTCGTAGGCACCGTCGGGATATTGGGTCGATAGAAACCGGTCGACCCGCCCGGCAAATCCAGCCGGCCCAATCTCGCCATCGCCGGCAGCTGCGGAGATGCACGGTATATATCGGCGCGCCGCTGTGAATAGAAGGTCCCGGTAATAAAGCTCGGCCGGGGTACGCACGCCATGCAGGAGATCAAATCCTCGCGCGCCGTCATTTGCAAAGGCGACAAACGGAGCGATACCGGTGCCGGTGGCCACGAACACCGCCCGCCGCCCGGAGGTCTTGAGAGTAAAATATCCGAACGGAGCGGTAATCTGAAAACGATCACCGATCCTGGCCCGGGACAACCGGGGTGAAAAAAGCCCATCCGGTACCAGTCGGACGCAAAGGGCCAACTCTCGGGCGTCCACCGGTCCGAGAAGGGTGTAATCCCGACGAAGGGCGCCGTCGACAAAGCTGATTTTCTGGCCGGGAAAGAAATCAAATCCGTCCGGTCGCTCCAAACGGATCTCGAAGGTGCCTTCGCTCAACCACTGCACCGCCGTCACCGCCACCACGAATAGCGGCCGGAGGTCGTTGGCCGGGGTTGACCGGGGCATCATCCCTGCCACTGCACATCTCCCACGCCGGCGTGCTGATTGAGCCAGCGGGCCAGCACAAAAAAATAGTCGGAAAGTCGGTTGATAAAAGCTACGATCGGTGCGAATCCTTCAAACGACCGCCCCGCAGCGGCCTCTTGTTCGGCCAGCAGGATGACGGCCCGTTCGGCCCGCCGGCACACCGTGCGGGCGATATGCGCCCACCCCGCGGTGGGGTGCCCACCGGGCAAAATAAAGGACTTGAGTTCGGGCAACTGCGCGTCCATCCCATCGATCCAGGATTCGATCCGTTGACTGTACCCGATCGTAATCGAATTCAACCGCGCCTGGGCTTCGGACCCCGATGTGGCCGCCAGCCAGGCGCCGACCTGGAACAGATCCGATTGAATCTCCTTGAGCTGGACCTCGGCCGCTTCCGTATCCGGCAGCAGGACGGCAATCAGCGCACCCACCACGGAGTTGAGTTCGTCGATATCTCCGTAGGCGTGGATCCGCGCGTCGCTCTTGACCACCCGTTCCCCGCTGAAAAGACTGGTTTTGCCCTGATCTCCGGTCTGGGTATAGATCTTCATGCGCGGGCCGCCGACGGCTTGGCGTCTTGTACCACCGGTTCGAACATTTTGGCCGGTGCCCCGCAGACCGGACAGCGATAGGGTGGTTTTTCGCCATCATGAATGTAGCCGCAAATCAGACATCGCCAGCGCATAAAGACACCTCCTGGTATAGGGCTTGACAGTTCCGGGCGGGTTTTACATCCGCCCGGACACTTTCGTTGGTATTGTCATATCAGTGCAGCCCGACATTTGGCAACTCATTGTCATCTTGCCGCTGGTTTCACAGCAGCAAATGGCCTGATCAGGTCAGATACCGGCCGCCAGGAGCGGTTTTGGGATTTGTCTTTTCAGCATGCTTAATAAGCGGTAAAAGCGGGCCAGGGTATGAGACCTAACCTTTGATGGAAGGAAACCCCTGATGAGCCAGCTTCTCATGATCGATATCGGCGCCGGAACCATGGATATCCTCTGCTACGACAGCAGCAGCGGCGAGCATTTCAAGGCCGTCGCTCCCTCCCCCGTGCGCCACCTTGCCTGGCAGATCGCCCAGACCAGCGGCGACCTGGTCGTGTCGGGCGTGGAGATGGGGGGCGGTCCGGTCACCGAGGCCTTGCGTCAACGGGCTGCCACGGATCGCGTCGTCATCTCCTCATCGGCGGCCGCGACACTCCACCACGACATGGATCGGGTGCGTCATTGGGGCCTCATCGTAGAAGAGGATGCCGCCGTCGAGCGTTTGTGCGGCGACCCCGGCTACACCGCCGTCCGTCTGAGCGATGTGCAGCCCGAACGCATTGCCCAAATCATCTCCGGCCTGGGGCTGCCCATGGCTTTTGATGCCGTGGCGCTCTGCGCCCAGGATCATGGCGTGGCCCCCAAAGGCGTGAGCCATCTGGATTACCGTCACAACCTGTTCCAGGAGATCCTCGACCGTCCGGCAACACCTTTCGATCTGCTCTACCACGAGGATGAAGTGCCGGGGGCCTTCAACCGATTGCGCAGCATGGTGAGCGACGCCCGCCAGCTCAACGCCCAGGCGGTCTATGTCATGGACAGCGGCATGGCCGCCATGTGCGGTGCGGCCCAGGATGCCCATGCCGGCAACGCTTCGCCGATCATCATCCTGGATATCGCCACGTCGCACACCGTGGCCGCCGTTATGGAAGGGGACCAGGTGGCCGGGTTCGTGGAGTACCACACCCGCGGCATGACCTTGGCGCGCCTGGAGGAACTACTGGTGGCGCTGGCCGACGGCCGCGTCCGGCACGATCAAATTCTGGCCGAAGGCGGCCATGGTGCCTATTTACGCCGCGCGGTGGGTTTCGAGCGGGTCCGGGCCATCATCGCCACCGGCCCCAAACGCCGCCTCATGGCCGATTCGGCCCTGCCGGTGATTTGGGGCGCCCCCTGGGGGGACAACATGATGACCGGAACGGTCGGCCTGCTGGAGGCCATGCGCCGAAGGCTCGGCCTGGCGCCCATTCCATATCTATAAAGAACCTGAGAAACGGTGGAGGTTTCATCCCCACCCCCTGGAAAACCATACCATGCAAGATTTCTGGCTCTGCTTCGTCCCCCTGTTTGTAGCCGTGGATGCCATCGGCGTGCTGCCGATCTACATCGCCCTGACAGACGACCTCGACCCGCGCATTCAGCGGGCGGTTCTGGTGCAATCGATCGCAACGGCCACGGCCGTGTCGCTGGTGTTTCTCATGTTCGGACCGGCGCTGCTGACCTTTCTCGGCGTGACGGTGGCCGATTTCATGATCGCCGGTGGTAGCCTGCTCTTTGCCATCTCCCTGAGCGATCTGATCACCGGAGAGAAAAAGAGGCGCCAGGCGGACGCGCAAAGCCTCGGAGCCGTGCCCATCGGGATCCCCTTGCTGGCCGGGCCGGCCCTGCTGACCACCTGCATCGTACTGGCCAACGCGTATGGCAAAAGCTTGACCGCAGCCGCCGTCATCGCCAACCTGCTGATCGCGGGAGTGATCTTCATGTTCGCCGAACCGGTCACGCGCATCCTGGGCCGAAACGGCACCCGCAGTGCATCGAAAATTTCGAGCCTCTTTCTGGCGGCCATCGCCGTGATGCTGGTCCGAAAAGGTTTGATCGAAGCGCTGGCCGCCAGCGCACCTTGAAAATGCGCGAGCGGTCAGGCCTGGGGCCCGCCGTATAGCTTCTTGACCTTGACGCGATCGGGTGAACCGTCCGCCGCCAGCGGCAGCTCATCCACGAATTGCACGTATTGGGGCTTTTTATAACGGGCAATGCGCCCCCCGACGAATTCGATCAGCGCCTTCGCGGTCAGAGATCCGCCGGATTTCAGGCGGCACACCGCCTTGATGCCTTCGGTCCACTTGGGATCGGGTACACCAAAGACCACCACGGCTGCCACAGCGGGATGTTCGAGGATCACCTTCTCCACTTCGGCCGGATAGACATTCTCCCCGCCTGGTTTGATCAGCTCCTTTTCGGCCTTGCGGGCCACGTACCACAGGTAGCCGTCCTCATCGAAACGGCCCACATCGCCGGTATGGTGCCACCCGTTGCGAAAGGTGTAGGCATTTTCATCGTCCAGCCCCCAATACCCCTTGAACACCATAGGACCGCGCACGGCGATCTCTCCGGCCTGACCGGTAGGTACAGGCCGGTCGTTGTCGTCCATTAACTGGACATCGATGAGGGGCATCGGCCGGCCGGCCGATCCTGGACGCTCGCTGAAAGGACTCATGGTGACCACGAGGGAGGTTTCGGTCTGTCCGAAGAGACTGTAAAACGAACCGCCGGTCATCTCCTGGTAGCGCGCGATGACCTCTGGCCTGTCGATCCCCAACACGGCCCGCAAGGAGCTGATATCCTCACCGCTATCGGCCACGTGGGCCAGGAGGGTCTGCATCATGGGCGCAAAGGCGAACAGCACGCTCGCCTTGTGCTCGGCAATCAAGCGGGCGGCCTGGGCGGCATCGAATTTGCGCATGTTGATATTGAGCATCCCGCCATGGAAACAACAGAACGCCATACCCAGGCCGGCGATATGAAACATGGGCAAGGGATTGAGGTGAACATCGTCTTGGGTCAGATGGATCTGCTGCATCAACTGGGCATTGGCGCACAGCAGGTTATAATGGCTGAGCAGAGCCCCGCGAGGTCGCCCGGCCACGGCCGCGGTATGGATGATCACCAGCCCGTCGTCGGCCGAAACCGCCCGGGACGGCAGCCCCCCTTCGGGCAGGGGCGCGTCGACGAGGTCCCTGAAGGGGCCGTTCCGGGCCTGCAGGTTGTAACATTTGGTGTCGCGCCCGAGCTTGGCCGCAACCGCCTCCATCGCTTCAGGGTCTTCCCCGTCGGCAAACAGAAAGCGCACCTGAACGTCGTTGAGGTTGTAGGCCATCTCATCCACGGACAACCGCCAATTGATGGGCACGACGATCGCGCCCAAGGCAGCGGCCGCGCCGTATAGGACGAGATAAGCGAGGCAATTTTTACCGATTACGCCGATACGATCGCCCTTGCAGCACCCGGCGGCCGTCAACCCCGAGGCCATGCGCTCGACCGACGCCTGGTACTCCGCGAAGGTCATGGCCCGATTTTCTTCGGCCTCCAGCCAGGCGATGCGTTCCGGATAGAGCCGCGCATTGCGGCAAATGATATCATACAGGGTCAAATCATAGACACTCATGCAATACTCCTTCCGTGCGGTTAAGAAAGAGAATTCTTAAAAACGTTATCCACTGTAATGGAGGCTGCATTAAAAAGAGGCATCGGTGGCGGGCGAAAGGCCTGACGCACAGTAAGCGCCGATCGAGCATCCGACCCGTCCGGCATCGGGGAACCAACACACCTGTTTGGGTGTCAAATTGAGGGGAACACCCGTGGACCTTTACTTGGTGGTGGTCACCGGGCAAGGGCCCCTCAGGATAATAAACTGAGCCGTGGAGCCGAGCAGCAGTTTGCGGGTACGCGACTTCTTTTCGATCCCGATATAAATGTGGTCCACGCCATTGTCTTCGGCGAACTTGACCAGGTCTTCACCGGGTGTCAATCCACGTGCCAGCTGAAGCGTCTCGCAGGAGATATGAAATTGAAGCAGATAGTCCTTGGCCCGCTCCAATTTTTCTTCCACTGCCTGGATATCCTCCAAGGTCTCGTTACTGCCCCCCTCCATGGAAGTCACCACGTAAACCAGGGCGTCGGCATTTGTCTTGGCCTTTTCGCATGCCAATTCCAAGGCTCTCTGAGAAGGCGGCGAGCCATTGTAGGCAACCAACAATTTCATGACACACTCCTAATTCGTGTCCATCCACAAATGGCCAATTTGCCCGATATCGGCGTTATGCTCAAAATTTTATCCTCGGAATATTCGACATATGCCTGCGGTAAAATTTTTCGCATGCCTTGATCTCAGCCAAATTTGCCTATTTCTGGATGGACACTCGCTCTCACCCATCCACAAATGGCCCTTTTGCCCTTATTTGGATGTGCACTCACTGTATGGAAATTCAGATCGAACCCTGCGGCCTAACTCAATCAGACTGCCGCTACTTTACACTTAACACTTCAAACTTAAAACTTCTTTTTTACATCCAACGCTTCCGCCGCTTGTAGGACTTGACCTCCTTGAACGACTTGCGCCCGCCCCCCTGGGTGACGCCCATATAGAACTCCTTGACGTCCGGATTGTCCTGCAGCTTGTCCGAAGGCCCCTCCAGCACAATTTTGCCGTTTTCCATGATATAGGCGTAGTTGGAGATCGCAAGGGCGATCTTGGCGTTCTGCTCGACCACCAGAATCGTGGTCTGCATCTCCTCGTTGATGCGTTTGACGTTGTCGAAAATTTCCTTCACCAGAAGTGGCGCCAGCCCCAACGAGGGCTCGTCGAGCATCAACATCTTGGGCGCTGCCATCAAAGCCCGCGCAATGGCGATCATCTGCTGCTCGCCGCCCGAACAGTAGCCGGCCATGCGATGGGTCACCTTGGACAGACGCGGGAAATGGGTATACATCAATTCATAATCCCTGCGGATATTGGCCGCGCCGTCCTTGCGGGTGACCGATCCGACCCGGATGTTCTCGTCCACGGTCAGGTGCTTGAACACCCGGCGTCCTTCGGGCACCATGACCGCCCCCAGGTGCACCACCTGTGTTCCCAATACGTTGGTGATGTCCTGCCCATCGAACTTGACAAACCCCTCGCGTATAGATCCGTTTTCCGGTTTGAGCAACCCGCTGATGGCCCGCAGGGTAGTTGTTTTACCGGCGCCGTTGGTTCCCAACAAGGCCACGATATCGCCCTGGGTCACGCCGATACTGACGCCGCGCAGCACCTGGATGATATCGTTGTAGACCACCTCGATGTTGTTGACTTCCAGCAACCGTTCGTTTGCAGAGCTCGCTGTCATATAACGTACCGTCTATGCCTGCTTTGGTGATGGATGAACCCGCCCACTGGGCGCGAAAAACGCTTGGCCCCCAGTGGGCGGCTGATATTGTGTCTCTTGCCTATTTGGCGAACTTGGGGATAAACGGCTTGCCCACGGCCTTGAAAACGCCACTTTGCACCGAATAGATCTGCAGGGTATCCACACCGGCGTGATCGGTGGGCGAATAGGTCACCGGCCCAACGGTGTTGCCCGGCGAATAGCTGTTGGCGCCGTTCATGGCGTTTAGCGTTTTGTAGAGGCTCTCCCGGGTCACCTTCCCGCCTTCGGCTTTGACGCGCCGGATGGCTTCCACTGCCACCTGGGCCACCATCATGCCATTGGTGTAGTTGTGGGAGTTGGCCGTCTTTTCATCGCGGCTATACTTCTTGGCCAGCATCAGCTGGAAATCGGTGCCCGGCCCCGGCTCCGAAGTGAGAGTGTAGGAAGTGGTCCAGAAAAAGCCTTCGGCCGCAGATCCGGCCAGATCGATCAGGTCGTTGCCGCCGGTGTAGTGCGCCCCGGTGAAGGTGAGCTTGCCCGGCTCGCCGAAGGTCTTGGCCGTCACACCGAGCCGCTGGGCGTCCTTGATCAGCGTGGCCACCGGCGACTGCACGGTCTGGCAGATGACGTATTGGACATTCTTGCTCAGCAGGCGCTGCAAGGTGGCGGTGTTGTCCAGGTCCTTGCCGTGCTCGACTACTTCGACGATGTCCATTTTGAGGCCGGATTTGACCGCATTCTGGACATCTTCCACCGGGCCGCGCCCAAAGGCCGATGGATGGATGAACATGGCCACCTGGGGAGTGCCGCCCTTGTGGTTGGCCACGATATATTCGGCCAAGCCGATGCATTGACTCGAATAGGTGGCGATGGGCAAAAAGATATACTTGGAATCGACCAGGTTGCCGGCATGAAACGAAGCCGGAATGGTGGGAATCTTCTCCTCGTCGAAGTCACGCTTGAGGGCCAGGGTGCTGCCTGTGGAGTAGTTGAGATAGAGCACGATCCCTTCACTCAGAAAATCCTCGAAGTTGCGTTTGGTGATGTCGGTCTGGTACTGATCGTCGCGGATCGGGCAGTCCACTGTATCGTCACCGAGCAACTTCGTGTCGTTGACATAGCGGACATAATCTTCCACCCCTTTGGAGTAAGGGTTGCCGGCATCCGAGGTCGGTCCGGTGATGGCCAGGGACAAGGCCAATTTATGGACTTGGCCGGCGTGGGACGGTGCCGCCAGCACTGCACACACAATCACCGCTAACACCACTTGCATCATGAACGCATGTCTCTTTTTCATACTCCCCTCCCTTGTTTGGCGGGCGTTTGAACCGGTGCCCTTTGAATGCCCACGAGCGGCCTCCCGCCGATCAATAGCGGAAAGGCCAAAGCTTCACATAAGAGCGGCAGATGCGCCACCAATTGGCGATGCCGCGCGGTTCGAACATCAGAAAGAGCACGATCACCAGACCGAACGTCAACGGTTTGAGCGCAGTGGCCAGGTTCATGTTGGCCGGCAAGAACTGGGCGGACCACTCCACCAGATTTTCCACTTGCAGATCCAGAATGCGAATGGCCGCGGGCCCCCAGAAGGAGCCGGTCAAGGTGCCCAGACCGCCCACGATCGCCATGGCCAAGTAGGATATGGACTGCGACAAGGTGAACGACTCGATGCCTGCGCCACGATAGAGGTAGGCGTGCAGCGCACCGGCCACACCGGCGAAGAATCCGGCCAGGGCAAAGGCGTACACCTTGGTCAACCCGGGGTTCATTCCCATGGCATCGGCTGCCCGGTCATTGTCGCGCACCGCCACCAGGCTGCGGCCGTAACGGGAACGAAGCAGATTGCGAACGGCCAGCCCGAAAAGGATCACGATGGTCAGTATGACATAATACCAGAACAGATAGTGGTCGCCACGCGATACCATGCCGGTCAGCCAGTAGACCCGACCGATGGGGATCGTCTGACCCTGGTTGAAAAGGGGCAGGAAATTGATGGTCCACTGGAATATCATCTGAAAAGACAAAGTGGCGATGGCCAGATAAAGGTGTTTCAAACGCAGGGCCGGCAGACCGACGAAGGCGCCGAACACGGCCCCCACCGCTCCCGAAAGAACCAGCATGAGCGGCCAGGCGTGGGTGATGAGCACATGGGAATCGCCTATGGTCCGGGCGAACACAGCCAGGGTATACGCCCCCACGCCTACGAACGCGGCGTGACCGATGGAGATCAATCCGGCAAAGCCGGTGACCAGGTTCAACCCGATGATCGCCACCATGGCGATCAGGATGTTGTCCAACACCAGCATGTATTTGTTGCTCACTTCGTACACCAGCGGCCAGATGAATAGCACGGCAATGAAGACGGCGAACACCAGCCGGTCCAGATGGGTGAAGAAGATGCGCTGCTCTTCCCGGTAGGTACTGAAAAAGTTCCCTGTGGCCAGCCATCGGTTTGCGGACATAGCTTACACCCGTTCGATTTCATGGGTACCGAACAACCCATGCGGTTTAAACAACAGGATGATCAATAAAATGACATACGGCAGCACATCTGCGGTGCCGTTGAGACCCCAGTTGCCGTCCAGATAGCCCGCGGCGAATTGCTGGATCAATCCCATGATGATGCCGGCTACCACCGCCCCTACGATGGAGTCCAGGCCGCCCAGGATCACCACCGGGAACACGATGATGCCAAAGGCGTGCAGGGTCTCGAAATTCAGACCGGTGATATTGCCGATGATGCCCCCGGCCGCAGCTGCGCTCAGGCCCGCCATGGCCCAGGCCAGACCGAACACCCTTGGCACGGAGATTCCCACGGACATGGAGGCGAACTGATCGTCGGACACGGCCCGCATGGAGATCCCCACCGTGGATCTTTTAAAAAACCAGGAGAACAGACCGATCAACACGAAGGTGATGATGACCCCCACCAACTGGGTCCAGGAGATGGACACCCCCCAGAACTCGACGGGGGTTCGGGGGAAAAACCGCGGAAAAGAGTAGTTGAACGTGCCGAAGGGGGTGAGGTAGATAATGCCGTCGAGGATGGACATCAGGCCGATGGTGACCATGATGACCGAAATGATCGGCTCACCGATCAGGCGGCGCAGAAATATCCGTTCGACACTCATGGCCAGGAAAAAAGTGAGGATCATACTGATGAAAAAGGAGATATAGAGCGGGATCCCCACCCAAACGGTCAACGCATAAGTAATGAAGGCGCCGGAGGCGATCAGTTGCCCGTGGGCGATATTGAGCACCCGGCTGGACTTGTAGATCAGGACGAATCCCAATCCCGAGAGGGCATAGATCGACCCCACCACGATGCCGCTGACGACCAATTGCAAAAAATAGCTCATAATCCTTCACTCTGAGGCAATGTCGTTTACTTCAGGTTGTCCGGTCGAGGCGCTTCGTCACCGACCGAATAAAAACGCATTTCCGTCTCGACCGTCGTGGTCTGCCCGTCCTGATACTGGAAGGTGGCCTGCACCTTTTTACGGCTGACATCTTGATCGTAAAGCGCGTCATAGAGCGCCTGGTACCGTTTTTTCACGAAGTCACGGCGAATCTTGCCGGTCTTGGTCAATTCGCCGTCATCCACATCGAGCAGCTTGTAGAGGATCGCAAAACGACGGATCTTGAAATGGGGTTTCTCCGCGTTCGCATTGATGGAGAGGATCTCGTTGTAGATCAGCTCCGCCACCTCGGGTTTCTGGGACAGATCCATGAAGGTGGTAAAGGAGATGCGCCGGTCTTCGGCCCACTTGCCCACGATCACCGGATCGATATTGACCAGGGCCGCCACAAAATCCTGTTTATCCCCATAGATCACGGCCTCTTTGATATAGGGGCTGAATTTGAGCTTGTTTTCCAGAAACATGGGGCTGAACATCTCTCCCGCGTGGTTGTGCATCACATCCGACAAACGATCGATCACGACCAGATGCCCGTTTTCGTCTATAAAACCTGCATCGCCCGAGTGCAGCCAACCGCCTTCGAGCAACTCCTCGGTCTTTTCGGGCAACTTGAAGTATCCGGCGCACACCGAAGCCGACCGCGAAAGAATCTCCCCCTCTTCCGAGATGCGGCACTCGGTGCCCGGCAAGGGTTTGCCCACCGTATCCGAACGGATATCGCCGTCGCGGTGCATGTAGGCGATGCCCGTAATTTCCGTCTGCCCGTAAATCTGCTTCAGGTTGACGCCGATGGCCTGGTAGAAGGTAAACAGCTGCGGGCCCAGGGCCGCCCCTCCGGTATAGGCCCGGCGCAACCGCAACAAGCCGAGCTGATTGATCAATGGATTGAACACCATGGTCTTGCCAAGCCAAGCCAGCACGGCGAGCTTGAACGGCATCTTACGTCCGCTCATTCGGTATTCGGCTGCCTCCTGGCCGATCTTGATGAAGTAATAGTAGCATTTGCGATTGAGCCAGTAGGATTCGTCGATCTTTAGCCAGATCTGGGAGCGGATGGTTTCATAAATACGCGGCGCACCAAACATGAAATGCGGCCCGATCTCCTTGAGATCGGACATGATCGTCTCCACCGATTCGGGGAAATTGATGGAAATGCCGGTGGCCAGGGCCACACCGAAGGAGTTCATCTGTTCGCCGATCCAGGCAAACGGCAGAAACGACACATATTCGTCATCGGCCTCCAACGGATCGGCCTTGGTGATCTGAACGCCCATGTTAATATAATTTCGATGGGTCATCATGGCGCCCTTGGGCAGACCGGTGGTCCCCGAGGTGAGACACAGATGGCAGACATCGTCGGGCTTTCCCCGATCGATCATCTCGTCGAAACGTGCCTCGTTTTCTACGAGGGTTTCTTCCCCCAACCGGTAAAGATCGTCGATGAAAACGAACCAGTCGTCGTCGCGATAACCGCGCATGCCGCGGGGGTCCTCGTAGATGATCTTCCGGACATTGGGAATTTTCGATCGCACTTCGATCAGTTTGTCGACCTGCTCCTGGTCATCGCAGAAGACGTAGCAGACCTCCATGTAGGTGAGAATATCGGCGATCTCGTGCGGCAGGCTGCTCTGATAGATCCCCGCCGAAATCCCTCCCAGGGACTGGGCGCCGATGGCCACGACCAACATTTCAGGAATATTGTCGGTGATCAGGGCAATGACTTCTCCCTTTTGCAAGCCGATTCGGGAAAGGCCCAAAGCCGCCTTTCGCACCAGTTCGTAGTATTGATGCCACGTCAGGCTGCGCCAAACCCCGAATTCCTTCTCGCGCAACGCCACCCGGTCACCGGTCTGCGCCACCCGCCATCGCAGCAGTTGGGGGATGGTGTATGTCAACAAAACGTCCTGATCCGTCATACGTACTCTTTTCTAAATCCTATTCTTGATGGCCATGTAAAAAGTCGCTGCCGGACGGCGCCGTAAAAGGTTCAAGATCAATGCGTGCGAAATTCCATGTCCTGAGGCGTATTTGTCATACGCCGCAAGGACGACGGGATGAGCGAAACGCAGATATTGGACTTTTTACGGTGTCGTCAATCTTCGCCAATGTATGCTTCCACCACCTTCGGGTCCCGGGCTACCTCTTCGGGTCGACCGGCACCGATCACCTCTCCGAAATCCAGCACGTAAATCTGGTCGGAAATATCCATGACCACCCCCAGATCATGCTCGACCAGCACCACCGTGGTATGTCGTTCTTTCTGGATATCGATCACGAAACGCACCATATCTTCCTTCTCTTCGATGTTCATGCCGGCCATGGGTTCGTCGAGCAGCAGCAGATCAGGCGCAAGGGTGAGTGCACGGGCCACCTCGATCCGCTTTTGAACGCCGTAACTCAAATTGCCGACCGGCTGTTTGCGGTAGGGTTCCAGCTCCATAAAATCAATGACGTCCTCCACGCGGGCCCTGTTTTCGGCCTCCAACTGGCTGGCTTTGCCCTTGTAGATCACGGCGTGCCAAAAGCTGTAACGCAGCTTGCGATGGCGGGCGAGCATCAGGTTGTCCAACACCGTCAATCCACCGAACAGCTCGATGTTCTGAAAGGCACGGGCGATGCCCCAGCTGGACACCTGGTGGGGCGATGCATGGGTCAAGTTATATTCGCCGTATCGAATGGTGCCGCGGGTGGGATGGTAAAACCCGGAAATGCAGTTGAGCAGACTGGTCTTGCCCGCACCGTTGGGACCGATGATCGAGGTGATCAATCCCGGCTGGATGGAGAGGTTGACTTCGGTCAGCGCGTGCAGTCCGCCGAAGGTGAGGGTCACGTTGGAAACAGTCAGAGGGTTCATAGATTGCCCGAGACAGTCATCAATTTTTAGGTTGTTTTTACTGGTGCGAACCGGCATTCGGATCAATTGGACTGGTGACTGTATTAAAACGCAGGGCTTGAAACATTGTCAAGTTGATAAAACAGCGGCAAAATAGTGGGCTTTTCCCGCTACTCGTCCATGGTCAGCAAGTGGGAGCGCAGGTTTACGGCGGTGCCGGCGAGCTTCAATTTCTTGCGGATATTGTGGCGGTGGTACAAAACCGTGTTTTTGGAAATGAACATCACCCCGGAGATTTCCTTGTTGGTCTTGCCCTCCTTGATCAGGTTGGCGATGCGGATCTCGGCCGGCGTCAGGCCTGCCATGCGGGCCGACAGCCGCTGCACGAACGGCGACACGATGTGGTTCAGATTGGACTCCAGGATGCGCATCAGGGTCTGCTGACGGGTACTCAGTCGGGTCTGCTGGATCTGTTCCAGATAGGGCAGCACCAGCTCCTTGACGTTGTTCATCACATTGTTGCCCAGCTCGTCCCTGTCTTCACTGCGTTGCTTGAGCAACACCCTCAGAGCCGTGTTGACCTCTTCCAGATGCTGGGATTGGGCCTGCAGATCGACCTCGCGCCGGCGCAAGGCCTTTTCGGCCCGCTTGCGATCTTCGACTTCCCGGCCCAGCTGCGCGTTGGCCAGGTTCAGCTCCCCGGTGCGCTCCTGCACCAGGGCTTCGAGCTGGTCCTGGTAATTGCGAAGTGCCCGTTCGGCCCTTTTGCGGTCGGATATGTCCCGCAGCGTGACGATATTGCCCACGTGATTGCCCGAATCGTCCATGTACAGGCAGGAACTGATTTGCACGTCGAGTATGCGGCCATCCTTGGTCATGCGCTGGGTCTCGAACAGCTTGATCGTCTGGCCGTGGAGCATGGCATCGATTGCGGCCCGCGTCTCGGGCCATGCCTCGGGGGGCACGAAATCGATCCGCTCCCCGAGTATCTCCTGGCGCGACATGCCGAACGTCTGCTCGAATGCCGGATTCACATAGGTGGCGGTCCCCTTCATGTTGTACACCACGATGGGATCGGGGGAGGATTCGAGGAAATTGCGGTAGCGCTGCTCGCTCTCCCGAATGCGCGCCTCTGCCTTTTGCCGCTCGCCCAGCTCGCGGCGCACCTCCATATAGAGCTCGGCCTTTTCAAGGGCCAGCAATGCCAATGCGGCAAAACGCTCGAGAAGCTGGACAGCTTCCGCGTCGAAGCGACGGTCCGGCGCCACATGGCCCAACCCGATGACACCGCGCACCCGCTTGTCGAACTTGAGCGGGATGCCCACCACGCAATGCAACCGGTCCAGCGAGTCATCAGGCAGACGATCGGACCAGCGCTGGTAATCATCCACTACCAGGGGACGCCCCGACTGCCATACCTTGCCGCCCAACCCCTCCCCGCAATGCACCCTGCGCCCCAACTGGCCGCTGAAAAACCCCATGCCGACCTGCATATCCATGTATTCGTCGTCGGGCTCGCGAAGATAAAAAAAACCATGCCGGGTGCCGGCCAGGGCCACGGCGCGCTCGAGAATGGTCTGGAGCAGTTCCTGGGGATCGAGCTTGTCGATCAATCCCAACGCTGTTTCGTGCAGCGCCTTTAAATATTCATTGTGGCGCTGGACCGCCCCCTCGGCCGCGATCAGCCGCTCGGATTGCGCCTTGAGCGCCTCCATCTCGCGCGTCAGGCGGTCATATGGGGTTTGTTCAACCAAGGTCACTCCATCCCTGTTTATATCACCACGACCCGTTTTACCGCAGCCACCACCTCTTCCGGATCGTCGAGAAGCTGAACGATATTCATGTCCTCGGGCGAAATCTTGCCCGTATCCCTTAATCGCGACCGGATCCAATCGAGCAACCCGGACCAGTAGTCGCTGCCCACCAGGATCACCGGAAATGGTTTGATCCGCCGGGTCTGAATCAGGGTCATCACCTCGAACACCTCGTCCAGGGTGCCCAACCCTCCCGGCATGGCCACATAGGCAAAAGCATACTTCATAAACATCACTTTGCGGATGAAAAAATATTTAAATTCGAGCTGGATATCGGCATAGGGGTTCGGGGCCTGCTCGAAAGGCAGCTTGATGTTCATCCCCACCGACGGGCCGCCGGCCTTGGCAGCCCCTTTGTTGGCCGCCTCCATGACACCGCCGCCGCCGCCGGTGATCACCGCAAACTTGTTTTTCACAAACAGCTCGGCGATGCGCTCGGCCTTCTGGTAAACCGGATCGGTGGGCGGAATCCGCGCCGATCCGAAAATGCTCACCGCCGGACCCAGTTCGTAGAGGCTTTCCACGCCCTCGACAAACTCCCCCATGATGCGAAACAGGCGCCACGACTCACTCAGCTTCAAATCGTCGATCAAAAATTGCTTTTCCATAAGTCTCCTGTCATTATACACTATCTTGGACCAAACCGCTCCGGATTGAAATAAACTGTTTCTTATCAATATATTATAACATTGTCAACCAAACCCCGTTGACACCTCAGAACGATAATGGTACTAAAATCAGCTTTATTTAAAATGATAGCCGCCTTTCCATCTCGTCCATCACGATCCCCGATGGCTATCCTTTTGGCAAACTCAAATGGCAAACAGCGATCAATTGCTCTACCGGGACCTGAAAATCGTCAACGAATTGGGACTGCACGCCCGGTCGGCCGCCAAACTTGCCAAAACGGCTCAGCAAGCCGTTGACGGTGTATGGCTGCAAACCAGTCAGGACGAGGTGGACGCCAAACAGATCATCGATATTCTGACACTGGGCGCCGGCCAGGGTGATCGGGTGCGGGTGCGGATCGATGACCCGGCGGATCAGCAAATTCTGGATCGCATCGTCGAGTTGTTTAATACGGGCTTTGGAGAATAAGCAAGACATGCCGGAAAAAGAGCCACAAGAGATCATGTTGCGGGGGATCGGCGGATCCCCGGGCATTTGTATCGGCAAAGCCTACCTGGTCGACAAAGAGGGCGTGGACGTCATGCCCAAGTACAGCGTCAGCGGCAAGCAGTTGGAAGCGGAGAAAAAACGCTTCAAAGCCGCCGTCAAAAAAGCCGTCGACGAACTGCACCACATCATCAACGATACCCCGGAAGAGCTGCGCGAAAACGCCAAGATACTGGAAACCCACGCGGTGCTGCTCAAAGACAAGATGCTCTACGGCCGCACCATCGAAACCATCGAACAGGAGCAGATCAACGCCGAATGGGCCCTGCGTAAGGTGGTCATGTCGATCAAACCCCTCTTCGAAGGCATGGGTGACGCCTACCTGCGCGACCGCGCCGAAGATGTGGCCAACGTCTCGGACCGAATCTTCAAACACCTCACCGGCGCAGGATGCGTCGACATCGGCAGCATCAACAAACGGGTCATCCTGGTGGCCCGCGACCTGTCGCCGGCCGAAACCAGCCAGATCCAGCTCGAGCGGGTCATGGGCTTTGTCACCGACAGCGGCGGCCGGGCCTCCCACACCAGCATCATCGCCCGCAGCCTGGAAATACCGGCCGTGCTCGGCCTCGACCGCGCCACCAGCATTATTCAAAACGACGACATCATCGTCGTGGACGGCACTTCCGGCACCGTGGTCGTCAATCCCAGCGAGGAGACCCTGGCCGAAGCCGAAACCCGGAAAAGCCAATTCGAGGCGCGCCGCGCCCTCTACGCCCGCAGCGGCCACCTGCCGGCCAAAACCAAGGACGGCCTGGAGATGGCCGTCATGGGCAACATCGAACTGCCCGAAGAGGTGGTGGCCGTGCGCGATCGAGGCGGAGACGGCATCGGCCTGTACCGCACAGAATTTCAATACCTGGCGCGCAGCAGCTTTCCCACCGAGGATGAGCTGTTCGAAAATTACAAAGACGTGGTCGAGGTGATCCCCGACAAACCGGTCACCATCCGCACCCTGGACATCAACGGCGACAAGGCCGTGGCCTACACCGCCGAGCAGGAGGAGAACCCGGTCCTCGGTTTACGGGCCATCCGCTATTGTCTGAAAAAACCCAACGTGTTCCTCACCCAGCTGCGCGCCATCCTGCGCGCGGCCCACTACGGCCAGGTGCGCATCCTGCTGCCCCTCATCTCCCAGATTGAGGAAATCATCGAGACCAAAAAGCTGTTGGCGCAAGCCGCCAGGTCGTTAAAAAAAGATGGCCTGCCCCACCAGGATCGTATTCCCGTCGGTGTCATGATCGAGGTGCCCTCGGCCGCCATCATGGCCGATGCCATCGCCAAAGAGGTCGACTTTTTCAGCATCGGCACCAACGACCTGATCCAGTACACCATGGCCATCGACCGCGGCAACCGCAACGTGGCCTATCTGTACAACCCGATCACGCCGGCCGTGCTGCGCCTGATCAAACACATTACCGAAGCGGCCCAGCACAACCACATCCCCGTCTTCATGTGCGGCGAAATGGCGGGCGAGAGCATCTACGCCCCGATTCTCGTGGGAATGGGCGTCAATGAACTGAGCACCAACCCCCAGGCCATTCCGGTCGTCAAAAACGCCATCCGCATGCTGAACGTCGAACAGGCCAGAAAGTTCGTGGACGAACTGCTGAAACTGACCACCACCGACCAGATCGAACGGCTGATGGATAGCACCTACGGCAGCCTGCTGAACAACGGCAATCACATGAAATGGGAGCGATAGCCCGTGGCAAAAGATCACATCAAAATCATCGCCGAAAACCGTAAAGCCCGCCACGAGTACTTTATCGAAGACCGCTTCGAGGCCGGCATGGTCCTCAAGGGCACCGAAGTCAAGTCCTTGCGCCAGGGCCGCGCCAACCTCAAGGATTCCTACGCCCGCATCAAAAAAGGGGAAGTTTACATCCACCAGCTGCACATCAGCCCCTACCCGTTCGCCTACTACGACAACCACGACCCCCTGCGCGTGCGCAAGCTGCTCATGCACAAACACGAAATCAAACAGCTCTACGGCAAAATCAACGAACGCGGTCACACCCTGGTGCCCCTGCGCCTCTATTTCCGCGACGGCAAGGTCAAACTCGAGCTGGCCCTGGCCAAAGGCAAGCACCAACACGACAAACGCGACACCATCCGCCGCCGCGACGAACAACGCGACCTGGAACGCCAGCGCAAGGATTACAAATAGGCCCTGATGGCTCAGGATCGGCCTTGCAGACATATGGCCGAATCCAAACAATCGCATTGACAAACGCGCCCGGCATCATTAATTTAGTGCGTTCGATCGCTCTCTGACATACGTCAGCACACCCCGCCGTTCAACCAACCCATTGGGGGCGAAACGGCTTCGACGGGGGCAAAGAAGTGCTGGTTGCATACCGAGTGCTCATCGGCTCGTAAACTCGATGGGAACTAAATATAATCGCAGACGATTATAACTACGCCGTAGCTGCTTAGTCAGCTGCCGTCCTGCCGTTTCACTCCTGCGGATTCGGTGAGGGCGTCGACTAGCGGGATCAGTTCATGTTGAATGCCTGTTACGACATGGATGAAATTTTAGCAGGCTAGCGGTTCCAGCCTTTGGCCCGATGGAGCCTTGAATCGCGAAACTAAACACCGGGACATGTATGTAGACGCCAGTGCGGAATGTTCTCGGACGCGGGTTCGACTCCCGCCGCCTCCACCATTTAGAAAAGACAAACCCGTCTCTCTGGGGTCATTCTCCGGGGTGACGGGTTTTCTTTTTTCCCTTGTTTCTAAAGGGTTTGCGCCCGTTTCACATCTTTCCAAAGCACCTCTTAGCACCATCGATTCTCCCCATCTTCCAGCCTTTCTTTCTCTGTTTGGCCCCTGATTCTCTGTTTTCTCCGGACCAAGTCCGAAGCTCGTCCGGAAAGCTACATCCTTGATTGATATGGGTTTGCGGCTGATTGCCATTTTGGGCGGTTGTCTTATGTCATCGTTCGATGCCGCAACCGGACGTTTTTTTCGAAATCGCCCGCCTCGGCCATGAAAAGAAGCGCGGTCAACTCCGGCTTCCTGCCCCCTAAAGAAGAAAAGCCGACGTTGGTGGTCGGCTCTCTGGGGCGGTCTCCGGTCCGGTCGTCAGTCGGTGGCAAAGCCGAACTGGCGGCGCTGCTCGGCCCAGTCCTCCGGGAAGGTCTGGGTCAGTTTGGCCAGCGAGAGCCCGTTGGGCTCCTCACCGTTGATCAGGGCTTCGACGATGTCGGGGGCCAGGGTCGTCAGCTTGAGAATGCGGGCCACATACGAGCCATCGACGTCGAGGGTACGGGCAAGCTCGCTGATGGACTTGATCTGGCCGGATTCGAGGATGTCGGCCCAGGAAAAGGCCCTGCCCAGCGCCTGGAGGACGGCGGACTGCACCGGTTCCTGCGCTCCGGTGATTTCTCCATCCAGGGCCTGGGGAGCGATGACCGTCTTGCGGCCGCGCATGCGCCGGATCAGCATCGGGATGTGGATCTGCAGGTTGCCGTTGTCGGCAACGGTAATGGTCGGCTTCATTTTCATCGGTTTGTCCTCCGTTCAGTGACTTCGCATGCCAGACCAGCCAGCTCGGCGATGAGCGTTGTCAGTCCGTTGGTGCGCAGCTCCATGTCGATTCCGGTCTCGCGGATCTCCACCTTGTCCACCAGGAGGCGGATGAGGCGATTCCGCTCCACCGGGAAAAGGTCTTCCCAGAAGCCCTCCACATTCTGGAAGGCCTCCGACACATCCTGTTCCGTGATGCTGTTCCCCTGGTAGGCTCTGCAGCGCTCGCTCACATGGGTCAGTTGTTTCGAGAGCTCGACCGCCTGGCCGTTGACGGTCGTCAGCATCTCGGCCTTGCCCGGCTGATCGTTGCCGGGCTTCATCAGTTCAAGTGCCTGCTCCCGCGCCTGCGACAGCTCCATCTCGAGCTGGGCTTTCTGCTTGAACAGACGCTCCCGCTCCGCCTGCTCGATGTCCCGGGCGGCGAAGTAGGTCTTGGCCACCAGCGTCGGTGTGCGGAACACCGCACTCAACTGCTCGACTACGGCCTGCTCGATGTCCCCGGCGGGAATCCGTTTGAGCGGGCACCGGCTCACGGTCCGTTTGCTGTCCTTCTGGCAGATGTAATAGGTGTAGTGGCGGCCGTTCTTGCGGGCGTAGGTCGGTCCCATCGAGCATCCGCAGTGGCCGCAGCGGATGACGCCTTTCAGCGGGGCGACCATTTTGGTTCTGGCCATGGATACCTTGACCGGTTTGTTGTCCTCCAGGATGGCCTGCACCTTGTCCCAGGTCGCCCGGTCGATGATCCCTTCGTGCTCGCCGGGGTAACTGCGGTCCTTGTGGGCGATCTCGCCGATATAGATCCGGTTGTTGAGCAGCCGGTAGATATGGGCGGTGTTCCATTCGGAGCCCTCACGGACTTTGCCTTTCTTGGTGGTCCAGGCCTTGGTGCGGTAACCCTGTTCGTTCAGCTCCTGGCCCAGCTTCTTGGCCGAGCCGATCTGGATAAAGCGGCGGAAGATGTACTGCACCGTCCTGGCCTCATCGGGGTTGACCAGCAGCTTCTTATTATCCCGGTCAACGTCGTATCCGAGGATGGGTACGCCGCCGCAGTATTTCCCCCGGCGCTTGGCAGCCGCCACCTTGTCCCGGATACGCTCGGCAATGACCTCCCGCTCGTACTGGGCGAAGGTGATCAGGATGCCGAGAAACATTCGGCCGGTGGGGTCGGTGGTGCTGAAGTGTTGGGTAACCGAGACGAAGCTGACACCCTTCTCGTTAAAGAGGTCGATCATTTTCATGAAGTCCAGTAGCGAGCGGGACAGCCGGTCGACCTTGTAGACCACGATCACATCGATCTTCCCGGCGTCGATGTCCGCCAGTAGTCGGCGCAGCCCCGGGCGCTCCATGTTCCCACCTGAGAAACCGCCGTCATCGTAGCGATCCGGCAGAGCCGTCCAGCCACGCATTCTCTGGGCTTCGATATAGTGTTCCGCCGACTCCCGTTGGGCATCCAACGAGTTGAACTCCTGTTCGAGCCCTTCCTCGTGGCTCTTGCGGGTATAAATGGCACAGCGCAGGGTCTTGTTCTTGCCGGGCGAGACATTGCTGTTATCAAGCATTCGAACCTCCCTCGGCTTTTCTGCCGTAAACCTTCTTCAGTCCGAAAAAGACCTTGCCGTTCCAGCGCGTCCCGGTGATCTCCCTGGCCACCGCGCTGAGCGACCGGAAGGTGCGACCTTCGAACTCGTAGCCATCGGCAAGGACGATCACCTCGTAGCGCCGGTCGTTCCAGACCCGCACCAGTCTGGTTCCGGGCAGGATCGCCTCGTTCGATTTCCGCTCTTCTGGGATGCGTCGATTGACAGTGGCTACCGGGTCCTCCTTGGCGGCCTGCTGGAGATGGACCTTGGCCTGCTCGGACAGCCCGCCGTAGAAAAGCTCCTGGATGCGATAGGCCAGCCTCTTGATGAGGAATTGCTTCTTGTACTGGGGCGGCTCTTCACCGTAGAGGTCGAGCCATTTTTCCCGGAGCTGCTCCAGGGACATGGATTGCAGCAGGGCCATCTGCCGAAGAACCGAGTTTCGGGTTCGGTCCTGATTCTTGCCGCCCGTAGCGGCGTTCTGTAACTCATTCATTTTCAACTCCTTATTTTTGTTTCCGGACGAGTTGTCATGAATGAATGCTCTGTTCCGGCAATGAATCAAGTCCTTCTCCGAGCACGGGGGAAGAATCTTCGAAAATCTCTAACTCATTGCCTACACATGCTTTTTTTGCCTTTCGGCGCAGGACCGCCGTGGCCAGAATCGAGGCGGCTGACTGGAGCCTCGCCTCACTCGACAGGCGGCCGGGTTTGCCGTTTTCGCCAAGGTCATCAAGCCCCGGCCCATCATTCATTTCCTGTACATCCAACATCGAACACCTCCGGTGGGACCGGGGGGCTGGATGGTGTGGATGCCAGAAAACGGCGGCGGTCGGGATGCGCGTTCGATGGCACCCACAACCGCCTCAGCTCCGCCTCTGGTCGGTTATCTGGTTTCTAACTACTCGTCCGGTTTCAAACCGGCATTCTTCAATGCCTTACCTACCGAGGGGCTCGTGGAAGTGTCGGAAATCAGGTGTGAGATTATTTCTTGACCTGATATGCATCAGGTTTATATTATTAGGGTTTGCTGGCGCATTGCGCCTTTTTGTCTTTCAACAGAAATGGAGACGCCATGGGCAAAGCGAAGACGGATGAGATAACGCCGTTGCAGCGGAAAACGCTCGAAGCGATATGTCGTTTTGTCAATGCCAAGGGCTTCCCTCCAACGGTGAAGGAACTGAGCGAGATCTTTGAAATCAGCCCGGCGAGTGCCCACGACCGGATCAACCAACTGGTGCGCAAGGGATACCTGAAGAGAGAGGACGGGAAGTCTCGCGGCATTGCCGTCGCCCGCCGTCCCAGAGAGATGGCCGCCGCCCTGGTAGCTGTACCGATTGTGGGCGTGGTGCCCGCTGGCAGCCCCATCCTGGCCGAAGAGAACATCACCGGCCAGGTGCTGGTCGAGTCAGCCGTGGTTCGTTCCGGAAAGCACTTCGCACTCCGTGCGGTGGGTGACAGCATGGTCGGTGCCGGTATCAACGATGGTGATTTGATCATCGTGCGGCAGCAGCCCATCGCCGAGGACGGAGACATCGTTGTCGCGCTTCTCAACAACGAGGCAACCGTCAAGCGGCTGAAAATCAAAGACGAGCTCATCGAATTGGTGCCCGAGAACCCGGAGGTACGAAAGATCCGGATCAGGCCGGAGGATGACCTTCGAGTTTTAGGCAAGGTCGTTGGATGGAAACGGAATTGATCGAGACAGACATGGAAGAGTAACGACAAAACGACAGGAGTAATTGATGGCAACTTTTAACCTACGCCGCTTTTCGAAGCCGGAGATGCTCCGGCGAATCGACAGGAAGCATCTCATTGCCTTTCTGGAACCTCATGCCGCTTATTTTTCAGCTCGCGGCGTAGAGTTGCCACCAGTCCAGCAGGAAGATGGCCTGGACTACAACGCCCTCAGCCACCTTTTGCTGACGCCGGACAGTACGACCCCGGATGATCTGGCCGAGGCGCTGTTTTATGTGAATGAGGTTTCGACCCCCGAGGGTTTTGACTCCATTCAGGATGAGATCGCCGGAACGGACATCGACGTGGAAATTGGCGAGAACGCCGCCCCTGCAGACTTGGCGATCCAGGTTTGGATGGCTGACCGGGAAATCATCGAGAAGGTACACGCCGAGCAGTTCTTCATGAACGTCAGGTCCTTCGAGTATTTTAAGACCAAGAAAAACCCGCTGCCGGATTTCGTGCTGCCATCCGAGGAAACCCTCGCGGCCCTTGAGTCCGATCTCGACGAATGGTTTTCCAAGAAACGTCGAGGTAAGTATTCCAAGGTATTCGTCTATCCCAAAGAGGGTCACACATGGTACCTCGTGCGCCATGGCAAGCCCTATGCCCGTGAGGCGGTCATTGAGGCCGGTGAGTCCACCAGCCAGTATTTTCGTCCTGAAAAATTCGACGTGCTTGCATACAACCCCGTCATCGGGGAGATCCGTATGAACGCAGAAACCAAAGGTGAGAAGGAGCTCTACCGCAAGAAATTTGGATTTCACCTGTTCGGAGACGAAGAGTTCTTCAACGAACGCAGCCGATTTGACCTGGAACCTTTGCGGCAAATTGGTGAGGACGCGCTCCTATGTGACGACGTCGATGGCATCGAGTATGTCAGGCTCAAGGAAGTTCAGGTCTTTTGGGGCGGCGCTCATAAGGACGTCGAGATTCGTCGGTCCGAGGATCTGTTTGCCTCCCTTCGTGATCGGGAAAAATCCCTTCCCGCAGGCGGAAAGATCGTGAAGGCAAGCTTCCAGATTAAATTCGACGGTTCGAAGACGCCCAGGTCGGTCACCTTGAGTTCAGGCAACCGGGCGCAATTCAAGCGGGATGGTGATGCCGAGGTTATCGAGCGCTGGCTCGGACTCAGGGGCTTTATTGTCGGAGCCGGAGGGACATCGGATGAGTGATCCCTTCTGGGCATATCTGGAGAGATTGCCTGGAAAGTCGGCGGCGCTGTTCGATTGGGATAAGGCGCTCTCCGGTTGGGACCGATACCCGTTGTTTCGGGATCACTTCCTTCAACTGACCAAGAATCACGCGACCGCCGTGGATTGCCCAACGGAATGTGGCCTCGGATGCCCACGGAGTGTTGTCACCCATGTGAAGACCAACATCCGGGCCATCTGCAATGAAAAGGAATATCCAGCCGTCCAACTCACCACAAGGCAGACCCTGATCTACCGGCTCAAGCAGTCAGCCATCAATGGCGCTATCTGCACGGCCTTGGGAATAGAACACCGAGAGTCGAAACTCGATGGACTGCCCCATACATGGAGACTGGGCGATTTCATACCCACGGCGGGGATGGACTTCCCGGTTGTTCTGACGATGCAGGACAGCATGGATGCGCTGGCAGAGGTCGTTCGATCATTATGTCTCTCGATCCCCAAGCCCTTTGTCCTGATCGCGCCCACGCGCCTTCATCTTAGTCCTGCAGTTGAAACACTGCTGGCGCAGAGAAGCAGCCCCTTCATTGCGCTGAACGAAGAACTGCACTTGGGAGATGTACCACGGTTTATGACCCGTCGGGACAAGGCCGCAATATTCGCACCCCTTATCGGCCAGGTGCCTGAGCCGGATTCTGGCGGCACGGTATTTTTTTCAACACCGCCGGGCACCACATGGGCGCAAATCAAGATTCAATTCCGTGATGGCCATACCGTCACAATATGGGCGGGAGATCAGAGCGGTCGATACACCTATACGCAAATGGGAATGGCGAGCAGGAAGAATGGCAATCCTACCGAACAATGGAAATTGCTTGAGGGGTTTGCCAACTCCCGTGGCGAGATCGACTGGCACAGCCGATACGCGTCGGACAAACTGAAGAAACAGAAGCAAGAGCTGTCGAAGCACCTGCGGGAATTCTTCCGGCTCGATGACGATCCCATCGAATGGATCAAGGACACCAAGACCTACCGGTGTAAGTTCCGCATCCTCCCGGAAGGTGCCGAGGTTTACTGACCACCCTTTTTAGCGCCCGACAAATCTATAGCCCCGATTCAGGATTCTGGATCGGGGCTTTTTGCGTCTTGGAGGCCCGCTCGGTGAAATTTCACTGGGGCCGGGCAAAAAAAGTTAAAAAAGTTTTCCTCTGTAAATCCACCACCAATCAGAGCCTTACGGGCTTTCCTCCTTCTTGAGCCAGGGCGTTTTTGGGGGTCGCAACGAAAATTCGCCAAAGCAGGGTGACAGGTCTGGTGAACACAAAAAGTTCACGACCGCCACCCGGGAAATTCATGCCGGACCTGTCTCCCGGTCGGTCCAGAAATGAAGGAGGTTCGGCATGAACCAGACAAGCAAAGCACACCTCACCCCACCGAAGCGGCGACTCATCGAGTTGATGCAGGACATCAACTTCGGCCGCATCACCAACATTCCGGTCCGCGACGGCGAGCCGGAACTCACCCCTGATACGGTCATCGAGCGCGAGATCAAGCTGGGCGGACAGAGCGGTCCCCGGCCCGAGCGCGACCAGGATGACTTCATCCTCAAGCAAGAGGTCGTGGCGCTGCTGGAGCATCTCGCGCAGATGGGCAGCGGAAAAGTCTGCCTGCTCGAAATCAAGCACGGTCTCCCGTTCCTGATGCGCATCGAGGAACGGGCAGCCTGAACACGTAACGACCTGAACCCTTAGACACTGGACAACAAGCTGGACGCATGGCGGAGGCTGTTGTGGGTGTCGCCGAGCCGAATACGGCAATTGGCGGCGTACCTGCGACCCCTTCGCCCACGCGACAGCTTTGTCCTGTGATCTGGCCCGTGCCGACACCCACGCGGACCTCCTCCTCGCTCCGAGGAGGCCCCGATGGTTTCACAGAATTCTTACGACGGCATCGACAAGTATGCCGCCAACCTCATTCGGCACAAAGCACGTCAACTCGTAGGCAAGGCCGGATTCACCGAGGACGACAGACACGACCTCGAACAGGAACTGATGATCGATCTGCTGCAGCGGATGCGGCATTTCAATCCCGCCAAGGCCAAGAAGACCACCTTCATGGCCCGGATCGTCGAACGTCACATCTCCACCATTTTGGAGGCCCGGTTCGCCCAATGCCGGGACTGGCGGCTCTGCCAAACCTCACTCAACGAACCCCTCGACAACGGCGAAGGCGACACCACCGAGCGGATCGACTTCCTGGACAGCGAAGGCTCTCTGGGAAGCGGCACCCGCGAGACAAGGGAGCGTCTCGCCCATGAGATCCGCATGGATCTCGACCTGGCCATCGCCTCGTTGCCGGAAGAGCTCCGGAATCTGTGCGTGCGCCTGCACGACAGCACCATGGCCGAAATCGCCCGGGAGATGGGCATCCCCAGAACCACCCTCTACGACCGGCTGAGCAAGCTGCGGGACGCGTTCCGCGAGGCCGGGCTTGAGGACTACCTGTGATCTCCGACGCATCGGCTCCGGCTCCGGTAAGTAAGCACCGTGCCGCATGGTGCGGCTATCCGGGGCCTCGGAAATCTGAACCTGAACGAAAGAGGAGTTCAACCATGACTCACGACACCTACAAGTACCGTTTTGACGAGTCGGTCCCGGCCCAGGAACTGGAAGACACTTTCATGCTGGCGATGCTGGCCGTCGAAAGCCTGCATGGCCGTTCCCGTGTGCGGATGGAGAGCCGGTTCAATCTGGACAAGGCCCGACGCACCTGCGTGATAGACGCCTCCACCGATGTCGGCAGCGACCTCGCCCGCATTTTCACCGGCTTCGCCACCAAGGAATACGGCGAACGCTCGGTCCTGATCGAACGTACCCAGCCGTCGGGTTGCGCCTGTGCCTCCAAGCATCGCGCAGCGCCCGCCGCCGAAGCGGGGGTGGCGGTATGAGCGAGCTGATGACCACCACCTATTCCATGTGGCGGCTGTTCCGCAACTGCCGCATGGCCTGCAAGTGGCGCTACATCGACGAGCTGGTGCCGCTCGAGCGCGACCCCAATCTGGCCTTCGGCTCGGTCATCCACGACTGCCTGGAGTGCTGGCACGGCGAGCGGAATCTGTCCAAGGTCCTCGACCATATCGACCGGACCTATCCGAACCGGGCGCAGGACGACCATCAACAGGCCGACTGGCATCTCGCCCGGGCCATGATGAGCGCCTATGCGGAACACTACCCGGCCGAAGAGTTCGAGGTCGTCGCGCTCGAGAAAACCTTCGAAGGTCCCATCGTCAACCCGGCGACCGGGGCGACCTCGCGCAGTTTCATTCTCGCCGGGAAGGTGGACGGCATCGTCCGTCAGGATGGCCAGTATTTCCTACTGGAACACAAAACCGCCTCGCAGATCGACGCCAGCTACCTGGAGCGGCTGTGGACCGATTTCCAGATCATCCTCTACGCCTGGTACCTGGAGCAGACCCTCGGCATCACGGTCAGCGGCATCATCTACAACGTCCTGGTCAAGGCCAAGTTGCGTCAGGGCAAGGGTGAGACCGAAGCCGAATTCGAGGCCCGGCGGGCGGAGCTGATCGCCAAGTCGAAAACCGGCAAGAGCAGCGCCAAGCGCAAGCTGCCGGAGGACGACGAAACCTTCCAGCAACGGCTCCAGGAGAAGTACCTCGAGCCGGGCATGTTTCATCGCGAGGTGCTCTACATCTCCCGCGACCAGTTCGAGGAACTGCGGGCGGAGCTGTGGGAACTCTCCAAGGCCATGCTCGACGCCCGTCGGCGCGACATCTTCTACCGCAACACCAGCTACTGCTTCCAGTACGGAAGGCCCTGCGCCTACTTCCAGCTCTGCCGCTCGGGCGGCAACCCCAACGTCATCGAAAACCATTTCCAACGGATCGCCCCGCACGAAGAGCTGCGGGACGGAGCCGGTGAAGACGCCGCTCCGGTGTTCTGAAATCCCAACCATAAGGAGACGAAGCCATGCTTCCCAAGACCAAAAGCAAACCCAAACACACGCTCTCGGATCTCACCGCCCTGGTGTACGGCCCGAGCAAGATCGGCAAGAGCACCTGGTGCTCGAAGGCCGATGACGCACTGTTCCTGGCGACCGAGCCGGGCCTGAACGCCCTGGAGGTGTTCCAGACCCCGATCACCTGCTGGGACGACCTCTTGCAGGCCTGCGCCGAGATCGCCGAGGGCAAGCACGAGTTCAAGACCATCGTCGTCGACACGGTGGATAACGCCTACAAGATGTGCTCGGACTACGTCTGCAAGAAATTCAAGATCGAGCACGAATCCGACCTGGGCTACGGCAAGGGCTACGCGCTGATCAACAACGAGTTCCAGCGCGTCATCAACAAGCTCGCCTTCCTGCCCTACGGGCTAATCCTGATTTCCCACTCCCAGGAGCGGGACATCGAGACCCGGACCGGCAAACACACCCGCATCGTGCCGACGCTGCCGGAAAAGGCGCGGAAGCTGGTCACCGGTCTGGTGGACCTGATCCTGTTCTGCGACCTGGACATGAAAACCGGCGAGGACGGCAAGCCTGTATGGCAGCGCGTGATGCGCACCAAGCCCAGTCCCAACTACGACGCCGGTGACCGCACCGGTCGCCTCCCCGAAGTCATCCCCCTCGATTTTTCGAGCTTCATGAAAGCCTTCAACAACACGGCAGCCGGAGCTGCGGCGAGTGCCGCCCGGCCGAAGCCGGAGCCGACCGCGAGTGCGGCGGCGAAACCCCAACAGTAAGGAGATCCGACCATGGAACACTACGAAAACCAATCCAACAGCAACCTCGACCTGGCGCAGTTCGACGACGCCTTCGAAACCGCCGAAGTCGAGGAACGTGAGTTCGAGGCCGTTCCCGACGGCAAGTACCAGGTCAACGTCGACCGGGTCGAACTGACCCGCGCCCAGACCTCGGGCAATCCCATGCTCAAGTGGACCCTGCGCATTCTCGCGCCGACCCACAAGGGCCGTCTGCTCTGGCGTAACAACGTCATGGCCAGCAACGAGAACATCAAGTGGCTCAAGCAGGACCTCTACACCTGCGGGCTGCAGCTTCAGAAACTCTCCGACCTGCCGGGCCACCTCGAGCAGCTTCTCAACATCAAGCTGGAGGTGACCAAACGCACTCGTGGTGAAAACGAGAACATCTACTTCAACCGTCGCATTGTCATGGCCGACGATGCCGGGGCTCCCGGCGCGGCGATGGACGACATGATCCCGTTCTGATGATGGACCGGATCACCGTTGTCGTCGACACCCGCGAACAGGAGCCCTACAGCTTCGATACAGACAAGGTTTCGGCGGTTCGCAAGGCGCTGCCCGCCGGTGATTACTCGCTGGTCGGCCTCGAGGAACGGGTGGCGGTGGAGCGTAAATCCCTGACGGATTTCGTCTCCACCGTCATCCGAGGGCGAAAGCGGTTCCATCGCGAACTGGAAAAGCTCTCCGCCTACGAATCCGCCTGCGTGGTTGTCGAGTGCAACTTTCGCGATCTGGTCGATGGCCGCTACCGCAGCGATGCCCACCCGCACGCGCTGATCGGAACGGTCGCCTCCATCGTCGTCGACTTCGGTGTCCCCGTCTACTTCTGCTCGGACCGGCAGGCCGCCTGCCGTTTTGTCGAGGAGTACCTGACACGTTTTCACCGGAGGATCGCGAGATGCCAAAAAGAAATGAGAGTAACCCGGCGCGACTCCGGGGAAGAATAGAGCGCGTTTACTATGCCGGACCCAAGTTCTCCGCAGGCCGACTGCTCACCCCGACCGGTGAGGAAGTCCAGTTCGCGGGCAATTTGTTCGCCCGTGAAAATCAGCCTGTGGTCCTGCTCGGGTCGTGGTCCACCCATCCCAAATACGGCCGTCAGTTCAAGGTCGACGGGATGGAGCACGATCTCGAACTCGATCCGGAGGGGCTGATCCACTATCTGGCCAACCATCCGGAGATCAAGGGCATTGGTCCGGCCAAGGCCAGATTGATCGTCGAGAGTTTCGGCGACGCCTTTGAAGAAACCCTTCTGAGTGACCCCGAACGCATCGCGCTGAAAGCCCGGCTACCCATGGACGCGGCCCGGCGGCTGCGCGACGAATGGTTGAAGAACCGCAGCGTCAACGCCGTCATGGCCTGGTTGTCGGCATTCGGCCTGACCCATCATCAGGTCACCACCCTGGTCGAAAGACTCGGCGGCAACTGCCTCGATATCCTGAAGGAAGACCCGTACATTCTCATTCGGGAGATCCGGGGATTCGGCTTCAAGAAGGTCGACAAGATTGCCCGCAAGCTGGGAACCCCCAAGGACCATACCCCTCGTATCCGGGCCGGGTTGAATTTCTGCGTCCGTGAAGCCCTGGACAATGGCCACTGCTGGATCGAATACGAGGATCTGGTCGACCAGGCCAATCTACTGCTGGTCATGGATGCCCTGGACAGCCGGGTTCGTATCGAGAGCGCCCTCGACGCGCTCATCGAAGAACAGGCGCTTTCCTGCGATTCCCACGGCGGGCGTTTCGTGGTCGCTCTGCCGGAGATCGTCCGCATGGAGCGGGAGCTGGCCGCGCTGTTCGGCCAGGCCGAAACACCCAACCCTCATTTTCAGTCCGTCAAGAAATTCGATGCTCTGATTCGGCGCTGCGCGGCGACGCTGAACGAGAAGCAGCTCGACGCAGTGCGCTCGGCCCTCCAACACAGCATCAGCCTGATCTCGGGTGGAGCCGGTTCGGGCAAGAGCTACACCATCTCGGTCATCAACTCCATCTGCGAGGAGAGCGATCTGGAGGTCGTTCTCGCCGCGCCGACCGGCAAGGCCGCCAAACGCCTGGAGGAAGTCAGCGGCCGTAGCGGCACCACCATCCACCGCCTGCTCGGCTATGACGGCAAGGGTTTCTCGCGTAGCAAGGAGAACCCCATCGATGCCGATGTCCTGGTGGTCGACGAGTTTTCGATGGTCGATGTGCCGTTGGCTTGGCACTTGTTCGAGGCGGTCGATCTGTCGCGGACCACGGTGCTGCTGGTCGGGGACCACAACCAGCTTCCGCCGGTGGGACCCGGAAACATCCTGCGCGATCTGATCCAGACACGCGCCATCCCCACGGTCATCCTCGACAAGGTCGTGCGCCAGGCTGGCGTCCTCAAGGAGAACTGCACCGCCGTTCTCAAGGGCGAGGTGCGCAAGACCAGCGAAGCGTCGGTGGGCGGATGCCGGGATTGGTATCTGGTGGATCAGTTCACCGACCCGATGGCGGCACGCTCGTTCCTGCTGGAGTTGTTTCAGGAGCGGCTCGATGCCCTGGGTTTCGACATCATCAAGGACGTGCAGGTGCTGACACCGACCCACAAGGGTCCGCTCGGCACCAAGGAATTGAACGAGGAGCTGCAGCGGCTCATCCAGCGAAAGCTCTGGAACACCGAGGTGCCGCCGGTCGCCATGGGCCGCCGCGCCCCGTTTCTCAAGCACGACAAGGTCATCCAGACCCGGAACAATTACGACCTGAACGTGATGAACGGTGCCATCGGCCATGTGGTCGATGTCCTCGCGAACGGCACCCTGGTCATCGACTTCGACGGCATGCCGGTGGAACTGGAGAAAGGGTCGCCCGACCTGCAGGATCTGCAGCTCGCCTATGCGCTCACCATCCACAAAACCCAGGGTTCCGAGTTCCCCTGCGCTGTGGTGGTGGTTCACAAGGCGCATTCCTTCATGCACCACCGCAATCTGCTCTACACCGGGGTGACCCGCGCCCGGCGTACCGCCATTGTTCTGGGTGATCACTGGGGCATCCAGAACTGCGCCAAGCGATGCCAGGTGGATGACCGCCGGACCTTCCTGCCTCTGTTTCTGGACGCCGTCCAGCACGCGGATGCCGATTTCGCCCGTGTCGCGGAGGCCGAATGAGCATGGGCGGAACGGATAACGTCAGGGAGTATTACCGGCTCGTCACCGAGATGGACATCGGTGACGTGGCCCGGGAACTCCTGCCGGGACGGATCACCCAGGAGACCGGCCAGCGCTTGATGTGCGACTGCCCCAACCATCAGAGCCAGTCGCGCCTGTCGCTGCACGTGATGCTCGACAAACAGGGCTGGTACTGCTTCGGCTGCGGAGTCGGCGGCGATGTGCTGCAGCTCGTGGAGTTCATTCAGACAGGCTCGGTCACCGCCGGGCAATCCGGACCGATGCCGGACAGCCACCGCCAGGCCCGAGACTATCTCGCCAAGAAGGCGGGCTTGCCGCCGCTGTCGCGCTATGGCCTGAGCCAGGAGCGTCTGGCCCAGACAGAGGCCGACCGCGCCTTCGAATTGCGGGTCAAGGACGCGCTGACGGCGCTGGCCAGGCTTTACCACGCCAGGCTCAAGGAGTCGCAGGAGGTCCTCGACTGGCTGAAATCCAAATATGCCCTGAGCGAGGAGACCATCGACGATCTCCTGATCGGCTATGCGGACAACGCGTCCGGCGCGGTCGCCCAACTGACCGGGGGTGAAGACGGCTTCTCCAAGCGAGAGCTCGCCGCCACCGGCGCTTTCAGGCCCACCAGCCAGGACGGCCTGACGCCATTTTTCGAGCGCCGCATCGTCTTTCCGTACTGGAGCCGTGGCCGGGTGGTGTTCATGATCGGCCGCAAGACGCCGTGGACCCCGGACGTGGGCTGGGAGCAAGGGAAATACAAGAAGCTGCCGGTTCACGACGAGCACCAGCGGCCTTACGTCGCCGACTTCATCAACAACGCGCTGCTGTTCAACGAGGACTGCCTGCTGGCCAGGCCCGGCAAGGTGATCATCACCGAGGGGGTGACCGATTGCCTGGCGTTGATGCAACTGGGCCTGCCCACCGTGTCGCCGGTCACCGTCCGCATCCGGGCCGCCGATTGGGAGCGCCTGATCCCCAAGCTGCGCGGCGTCGAAACCGTCTACATCTGCCAGGACAACGAACTTTCCCAGGCCGGTCTCAAAGGGGCGCTGCAAACCGCCCGCACCCTGGCCGAACACAAGATCGACACCCGCCTGGTGACGCTGCCCTTGTCGGAGACACAGATCTCAGCCCGGCAGGAGCTGACCGAACGTTTCGGCCTGACGGCGAGCGTGGGGCCGAAGGAGCTGGCCAAGCTGCTGGCGGGACGGCCCGCCGAAGAGATTCAGGCGGCCGAGGCGCTTCTCGCCACCGCCAAGATCGACGTCAACGATTACATTGCCGCCGGGCATACCCGGGAGGATTTCGAACGTCTGCTCGCCGAAGCCAGCACGCCCATCGAGTTCGGCGTGCGCTCGCTTCCCGAGGGCGCTGAGGAAGAGGAACGCAACCGCTTGCTCGAACCGATCCTGGGGGAGATCTCCGAGCAGTCTCCCCTGGAACAGGCCCGTCTGCTGAAGCTGGTGCAGGAGCGCATCGGTGGTGGCGTTTCGATGGCCACCCTCAAAGAGCAGATCCGCGCCATCCAGAAGGACCGCAAGGTCGAGTTCCGCAACGAAAAGAAGAAGGCCAAGCGGATGTCCGGCGCGATGCCCGGATCGTGCCGCGCCAGGGTCGACGAGGTGCTGATCGACACGGAACTGGAGAACGGCGCTCCCGACTACACCCTGGCCGCCGAGGCCGCTTACGACTGGTTCACCGCCAACGGTGCCCAGTTCTTTCACACCCTGCAGGGCGAGCCTTTCATGTATTTCGACAACGCCATCTACTGGATGGATTCACCGGACCGAGGTCGCAAGCGCCATTACGCGGCCATGCTCTATAAGCACACGGGCATGGTGCCGACCACGGGCGGCGGACGGACATTTTTCGAGGTACTGCCCAGCCTGGCCATGATCCGTGGCCAGGTGCGCGACCATTTTTCCTGGCTGCACACCGATGTGGCTTCCTACACCGTCTATTTCAATCTGAACAATCCGGAGCACGAAATCGCCAAGATCACCCCGGACGAGATTCAGATCATGAAGAACGGCGGCAACGAGGACGGCATCATCCTGGACGGCTCGCGGAAGATGAAGCCGCTGAAATTCCTGCCCGACGCCGACCTCGAAGAGGCGGACCGGCTCCTGGTCGATCTGCTGGTGGGCAACATGACCTGTCCGCAGGGGGATCGCTTTCTCATCCTTTCCTGGCTCTCCTGCTTCCTGCTGATCGACTTTGCCGGAACGCGGCCCATGACCCGCTTCGAGGGCTCGGCCGGATCGGGCAAGACCACCGCCAGCAAGATCACGTCGACGCTGCTTTTCGGCGAGCCCCAGCACAAGAAGGCAACCGACGCGGCGAACTACACCGATGGCTCGCAGAACCCGCTCATCGTCCTCGACAACATCGAGGTCAAGCAGATGACCGAGGATCTGACCACTTTCATGCTGACCAGCATCACAGGCATCGCCAAGGAGAAACGGAAGAGCGGCACCGACAGCGAGACCATCACCGAGCGGACCAAATGCCTGCTGAACACCACCGGCATTGAGCCGCTGTGCGGGGAGCTTTCGGAGATCCTTTCGAGGTCCTTCGTCATCAACTTCGACCTCGCCAACCAGGCCAGCGACTGCTTTCTGGAATCGGAGGTCATCTCCGCCATCCAGCAAAACCGGGACCTGATCATCTCGGCCATCATGAAGCGGACCAGCCATGTGCTGGCGATGATCCGGGACGGAGCCCAGAAACAGGTCATGCGCCTGCTGCACCGAACCATGCCGACCCATGGCAAGCGCCGGTGCAACGACTATCTGAGCCTGATGTACCTGATGATGCTGGCCGGGTCCGAGGAACACGAGGTGACTACCGGACTTGAGGATCTGAGCCCGCTGTTCATCGAGCAGATCCATTCCATCAACGATACCAGCCAGGAGATGGCGCGAGAGTCGAACCCCATCGCCACGGCGCTGGCGTCGCTCTTCCACGCTTATCGGAACGCGGTGGAGCTGGACGAGAAGGCTCGCTACGGCGAGGACGACCGGGCAAACCACGTGGTGGGGTTCATCGAGCGCTACCAGGTGCGGTTCGAGAACGAGAACACCATGGAACCGGTGTCGGCGGGAAGGCTGCTCGCGGCGCTACGCAGAGTCGGCCGGGAATTCAACCTCGAGTTCGAATACAAGAAGCCCGCCCAGCTCGGTCGGCGCATCAGCAACGACCTGGACGTCATCCGGGACGCAGGGTTCGACATCGACCGGCAGCGCAACGCCCACACCAAGAATTTTGAGTATCGGATCAGCGCGAACAGGGGGAAATGAGGCAGAACTGGAGAGTTATGCCTGTAATAGACGACGTTGTAACAACGTCTGCATATCGCGGCGGCCGTCGGCAATCACCATGACATAAACATTTTCGGCCATGACCCGGTAGATGATGCGGTAGGGTTTGAAAAATATCTCACGGTACTCGCGAAGTCCGACGGCCAGCAGTTCCTTTGGATAGGCTCCTCGCTCCGGGTTCTCGGAGAGGCTCGAAAAGGCCTTCTCTATTTGATCGAGAACGTAGTCCGCTTTTCCCGGCGCGTCGTGGGACTCAATGTAGTCGTACAACTCCTCCAAATCCCGTGACGCATCGTCGGTCAGTAATATCTGGAAAGCCATCAGCGATTCTTGCTCCGATTTCGAAGTCGCTGGATGACATCACTGGCGGGCTGGACTTTGCCTTCCTCGACTTGACGCGTGCCGAGCGCAAGAATCTTCAGAAGAGCCATGGTCTCCTGGGTTTGCTCATAGCTTTCGATGTCCTGCATCACGACCTTGGCTTCGCCATTCTGAGTGATGACCAGGGGTTCACCTTGCCCTGACATGTTGCGCACGATTTCTGCGGCATGGGCTTTCAGGTAACTGATCGGTTTGATTTGACTCGATAGCTTCATAACCATCCTCCTTTGTATGACCAAATATAGTCCGAAAAAAGGTCAACTGTCAATCTGAAACGCTCCGAGTCGCCACAGTGGTGAATCGGGAAACCATCCAGGACGCTCTCGGGCGTCCTTTTCTTTTGCGGTGGTGCGGTGAACACCGCTGTCCCTTGCGGTGGATGACCACCGCACGCCAAACCCTTGCCAGACAAGGCTTTCATGCCCTTTGCGGTGGATGCGGTGGTAAATCCAGAGGTCTCACCCCCTATGGGCTGAAATATTTTTTCGACCCACCAACCCGGCGTCCCCCGCCAGAGAAATTCCGGCCCAGCGTGAGAGACATTCCCCAAATACCACCGCAACCACCGCACTCCTTCTTCTCTATCTTTATAACTATCGAGAAATAATAAACAAACAACGCACCACCCCCTGCGGTGGGACGAGAAAACCTTCCACCGCACAACCACCGCAACCACCGCAGATATCCACCGCAGAGTCAGCCGGTTTCTGGAAAAACGTTTAGAGACCTCAAAAAACAGTTACAAAACGGCCACTCGCTAAAAAAACGATTACAAGCGAAAGCGTCGGTCCGCCGTCACATGGCCATGGGCTCCGGTAAGTAACGGGAAAAGCGATTAACCCGTATTTCTGGAGCCCGAAGCCATGAGCC
>NZ_BCAG01000006.1:600000-868698 GCF_001293685.1 Desulfatitalea tepidiphila
TGACCTATAAGGGATGCTTTTTGTATATTCAAGGCATCCATAAATCCCGTAACCTGTTTTGCGTAGCGCTCGAAGCTGTACTCGGTCTCGTTCAATCTTTCGCTAAATCCCCAACCAAAAAGATCGATGACATAGATCTTGAAATGCTCAGCCAGAGCATCTAAGTTTTTCTTCCACATCACGGTATGGTATAGAAACCCATGAATTAGTATTACGGGCTCCCCATTCCCCTTCTCGATATAGTGGACTTTTTTGCCATCTAAAGAAACAAATTTGCCTTTAGCAAATTTCCCGGCAGCCTCCTCATATGTGCAAGTTTCTTTTGAGGTGAAAATGGGAAGGGTTACAACTGTTAACGCAATCAGACCAAAGCACACCAATAGAACAATGATGAAAGTTTTCATGATGCCCCCTTAGGTTTGCACTTATGATTGAACCTGTCAGTCAATTGGTCATCATTATGCCAAAACCTGCTCCCGATAAAGATATTGCTGAAACCCAACGAACACATTGTTGATTTCCATAGCAGGACCTAAATCGGCCAAGGCATAGGCAATGGAATCGTTATATTTGAGACGCAATAGCGGTGTCAGGTTGGATGTATCCAACCCTTAAACCCCCACATTGAAATAGTGTGAAAGCACGAAATCGAGAAACACTTGCTGTTTGCTGTTGAATCAAGTTTTGGTGATTGTCTTGGCCATTTCACCGAAAAATATATCGACACACTTGGTTGTTTCGGTCTTGGACAGGTTCTGGGATTCTTTCAGGGCCTGGATAAGTTCGAGTTTGTTCATTGTGTCTCCCTGTTATCGGTATGAGTTGAATGCACCACTGCAACCTGCTATCGTAACCTGGGACGCAGACTATTTGAAACCATTGAAAACGGAAAAATAGAACGATAAAAAGTGATGGAGAAAGCCGCTCGAAATTCTCCTCCTGAGAGAGTGAACTGCTCGGGAAGATTTTGACTTTTACAGAAGGAGCGGACATGATCTCGGCAACCTATAACCCAAAGGAATTTTCGGTGTCGGTCAAGGATAGTAGATACGATGAGATTATCCTGTTGGCCAATCGGGAGACGCTTAATACTTGGAGCCAGTCTGATACGAATCAGGCATATGCATCTTTATCACCACATTTGAATGTTTTTCGGGACGTGATCCCAAGTTTTTTAATTCGGTGGCGTAATGTACTTGG
Organism: Desulfatitalea tepidiphila; assembly: GCF_001293685.1. Classification (NCBI taxonomy): domain Bacteria; kingdom Pseudomonadati; phylum Thermodesulfobacteriota; class Desulfobacteria; order Desulfobacterales; family Desulfosarcinaceae; genus Desulfatitalea; species Desulfatitalea tepidiphila. Next base: position 601,201 of record NZ_BCAG01000006.1, read on the forward strand.
ATTGACAGATAAGAGCTCAGCGGCCCCACCTTTACCATGTATCTTGCCACCTGTCTCTTCTAAAACGGAAGTGATGTGCCTTGAAATGGCAGCATCAAGAGTCAGGAAGCCGGGCTTTTCACTTTTTTTATTTGAAGCTGGCGTTGGTTTTAATTGTGAAGCAAAAAGGTCATTGAAGGAGAGATATTTTTGCCCCATGCCCAAAATCATTGCTCTTTCAACGGCATTCTCGAGTTCACGTACATTTCCCGGCCAGGGGTATGCCATCAAGCGCTCTAATTCATCCGGCATCAAATATGGTGTGTAGCCAAACTTCATGTCTTTTGATTTTTCAAGGATAAAATGTTGCAGCAATGCGGGGATATCCTCTTTTCGTTCTCGAAGGGGGGGAATAGATATAGGGAAAACGTTCAATCGGAAAAAAAGATCTTCGCGGAACTTTCCACTTTCAAGCATTAATTTTAAATCCCGGTGAGTTGCCGCGATCACCCGGATATCTAATTTTATTTTTTCAGTGCCACCCAATCTCTGGATTTCTTTCTGTTGCAGAACCCTTAAAAGTCTGACCTGTGCGTCGGGCATCAACTCGCCGATTTCGTCAAGGAAAATGGTCCCGCCCTGGGCCCTCTCAAACATGCCGCGCTTCTGGGAGATAGCTCCGGTAAACGCGCCCTTCTCAAATCCGAACAATTCACTGTCCATTAGGGAAGGTGGAATAGCTCCGCAGTTGACTGTCAGCATCGGCCCATCTTTGCGCATGGAAAAATTATGAATGGCACCTGCAATGATCTCTTTCCCGACGCCGGTTTCCCCCAGCAGAAGCACAGGGCTGTCCAATGGTGCCACCTGTCGCACCAGTTTCATTGTTGAACCCAGTCCTAAATCACTCCCCACTACTATCTGGCCGGCACGCCGCCGCAACTCATTTTGGAAATACCGACTGTCATCTTCCAGTGATTCTTTGAGTTTTTCTAACTCCCTGTGTCGCATGCTGTTGGTCAATGCAACAGCAAAAGGTTTGTTCAATGTCTGGACGAGATCAAGATGCTCCTTTAGAAAACTACTGGTGGGATTACAAGCAACCAGTAAAACCCCCATGAGCTTTTTACCCAAGATAAGATCCATGATGATGCCGGCCATATCTTCGGCGCCACCGATATTTTGTGCTGCTGTTCGAGTACCATTGTAATCCCCAAGACGCTCAACCATCCAAACATGGATAGCCCTCCGCCTTTCTATATCTTTGCGCACCTCGTTCGGAAGTATATTCTTTAAAGAACATTTCGTCCCGCCTTCGACAGTGGCAAAGGCAACCGTCTCGAGAATCCCAGTTTCATGTTCATATAGGTGTAAAGAAAGCAGATCGGCAGGCATGTATTTGCGTATACACAACAAACATTTCCATAGAGATACTTCGAGATCCAGGCTCCCACATATTGATAGAGTAGCTTCGCGGAAAAAATCGCCCAATGAGATACCTCCTATTGAAGTTTTTAAACTGTCATATATGACGTATTTATCAAGAATGGCAACATCAAATTGTCATATATGACGATTGATAGGGAATGCAATTCAAAATCGATGCGCAAAAAACTTTTATCTGGTTGTTTATATAGCTTAAAAATTGGGTTTACGGTTTGGCACCTTTTTTGATTAAAGTTTAGCATAGTCGCAAACAAAATTATACATCAAGGTGGCCAACATGCGGGCATTATCGGGATTGAAGGTTTTGGATTTGAGCATGAATCTTCCTGGGCCATATTTGACTTGGCTTCTAGCGGCTTTCGGGGCGGACATCCTTAAGATTGAAAACCCCCAGGCGCCAGATCCCACTCGCGTTTTGGAATCAGACCCCCTTCATCCTTTTCCGCTCTTTGGTTTGCTTAACAGTGGGAAAAAGAGCATTACCCTGAACCTGAAGGATGCGGGTGGCAAAGAAATCTTCAATAGACTCTTAGGCCGCTACGACATCCTTGTCGAAGGTTTTCGACCAGGCATCATGGAAAAATTGGGGTTGGGCTATGATGACCTAAAAAAAATACAGCCGCGGATTATTTATGTCTCGATCTCTGGATTCGGACAAAAAGGTTCTTACCGGTTAAAGGCTGCGCATGATCTGAACTACCAAGCGTTAGCCGGTTGCTTTCATTCAGCCATTATCGCCGGCACCGTTCCTCAGGTTCCCAGCATACCGATTGCCGACCTAGCTGGTGGCAGCCTTTTTGGGATTTTCGGACTCCTGTCGGCTGTTATTCAGCGCGGATATTCAGGAGTCGGGCAACACGTAGATATTTCAATGTTCGACAGCGTCTTTTCACTGAATTTACTGGGACTGTGCAATTATTTAACGAGGCAGATATGCCCAGATAGGGCAGACAGCTTCCTTTGCGGCACCCAACCGTTTTACAATATCTATCAAACCATGGATGGTCGACACATCACTTTGGGTGCCGTTGAGTTCAAGTTCTGGAAAAATTTTTGCCTTGCGGTCGAACGCGAGGATCTGGTTTCTCGCCAATTCGGAGGTGAGCCAGTAATAAAAATAATATCTGAAATCATGGGAAAACGGTCATTGTTTGATTGGTGTCTGATTTTCAAGAACGTGGACACCTGCGTCGAGCCCATTTTATCGATCGAAGAAGTTATGGATTCCGGAATAAAAAAGTTCCGCTCGGAACTGCAACCTCCGTTTCACCTGTCAGATTCCATTTCTGCGGAGTATGTCCCACCCCCCGAACTTGGCCAGCATAATGAACAAATTCTGAAGGAAATAGGTTTCTCCAAGAAAGATATTGAGGATTTATTGGATCGAGGCGCCATATGAAGCTGATTTAAAATGACGAACCGTTTTACGACGAGCGGCCATTTAATGCATGGGGGAACTTCTATTAACATTGACTCAGAACTTTAAAAAGGAGACAAAAAATGACCTATTCAATCATCAACGGCATGGCATCAACGTCAGGTGACAATTATCAGCTCAATACTTCGACTATAATAAAATATGCGGCAAATACCTTCCCAGAGGTAGAGGTGATTTCCCGTCAAATAGACGGTAAGCTTTTCCGCTACAATTACAAAGAGGCCCACGAGAGAATAAAGAAAATGGCGAATGCACTTATCCGTCTCGGCGTAAAACCGGGGGATCGCATAGGAGTGATGGAATGGAACACACATCATCACTTTGAACTGTATTTCGCGATTTCAGGGATAGGGGCCGTAGTGCTCCAACTGAACCTGCGTCTTTCGCCTGTAGATTTGGCTTATGTCATCAATCACAGCGAAGCAAAATTTGTGTTCGTAGGCGACTCGCTTTTACCGCTTATGGAGTCCATTTCCGACAAGATTCCGACAGTAAAGGGCTTTGTGGTTATTACTGAAAAAAAATTAGATGAGATTAAAACCAACCTTCATCCCGTTTTGAGTTACGAAAGAATTCTGGAAAAGGAAGATTCTAATTTCGAATGGCCCATGGTAAATGAAAAATCCGCATACAGCGCCTGCTATACTTCGGGAACAACAGGAAAACCAAAGGGTGTTTATTATTCTCACAGAAACATCTATCTGCACACCATGATGATGGTAATGTCGCAGAGACTCTGCCTAAAGGATACGATCATGCAGATAGTTCCGATGTTTCATGGTCAAGGATGGGGCGTCTGGCTATCCGCTCCCATGGTCGGGGCAAAACTAGTCTTTCCAGGACGCTACACTATGGAAACCACGGACATCCTTGTAGACCTGATGATCTCGGAAAAGGTGACGTTCAGTAGTGGTGCGCCCGCAATCTTTTTGCCCATGCTCGATTACATTCGCACCTTACCCAAAAAACCTGATTTTACAGGGTTACGCATGGTTTCCGGTGCCACGGAACCGCCCCTGTCGATGATGCGGGGGTACTGGGAACTTGGAAAAGCGGAAATTGTTCACGCTTATGGCGCAACAGAAACGACTCCTCTCGTTTTGGTAAATTCCTTTAAACCGACAATCAAGGGCTGGTCCATGGAAGAACAGTGGAATAATCAAAAAAAACAAGGTCTTTTGGTTCCGGGACTCGATCTGAAAATAGTTGGCCCAGATGGGAATCAAGTCCCTGCCGACGGAGAAACGGTTGGAGAACTGCTTGTCAGGGGTCCCTGGATAACGGCCAGTTATTACAATGATCCCCGAACCGAAGAGTGTTTTGAGGATGGCTTTTGGAAAAGCGGTGATGCAGGGACCATCGACAAATATGGTTATGTTAAAATCACAGACAGGATCAAGGATGTCATCAAAAGTGGTGGAGAATGGATTTCCTCCATTGATCTTGAAAACGCTATCATGGGTCATGTGGATGTCAAAGAGGCTTGTGTCGTCGGCCTTGCGCATCCAAAATGGCAGGAACGCCCTGTGGCCTTTGTTGTTTTACGAGAGAATGCTGAGGGCAAAATCAGCAAGCAGGACATCTTAGATTCTATTGGCGAGCAGTTTGCAAAATGGCAGCTTCCGGACGAGGTGGTTTTTGTGAAGCAACTCCCTAAAACCAGCGTAGGCAAGTTGGATAAAAAAACCCTTCGCTCACAACACACAGACTTCTTCATAAATTAAGTCTATAGGCGTTAATTTTTTTCAATTCAAAAAAAGCTACTTGCAAAACGTAAAATAATTTATCAATGGCCCATTATGAGGAGATCTAGAATGAATTTCGATTTCACAACGGAACAAGAGATGATTCGTAGGGAAGTACGCCGTTTTGCCCAGAAGGAGATCGCCCCTATTGCCGAGGAGATCGAAAGAACAGGCGCCTACCCCTACGATATCATAAAAAAAATGGGTGAACTTGGCTTCATGGGCATTCCGTTTCCCGAAGCTTACGGGGGTACAGGCGGAGATTGGGTTTCGATGCACTTGTGTATTGAAGAAATTTCACGGGTTGATGGCGCCTTAGGCGGCCTTCTTGATGTCACGACAAGCGTAGTTGCCCAAGAAATTGCGGTTTTCGGCACAGAAAAGCAAAAACAACAATGGCTAATTCCCTTGGCACAGGGAAAAGAAATCGGGGCCTTTGGTTTAACGGAACCGAACTCGGGCTCCGATGCCGGGGCACTTCAAGCCACCGCCGAATTAAAAAATGGTGAATGGGTGCTCAATGGCACAAAACAGTTTATAACCAATATCGGTCTTGAGAATGCTTCCATGATTATCGTGGCGGCCAGGGTCAAAGAAGGAGAAAGAGCGGATACCATTTCGACTTTCATTGTTCCCAAAAACTCACCAGGTTTTACCTTGGGGGAACGTTATAGAAAAATGGCTTGGAACAGTTCCGCTACTCATGAAGTCATTTTGTCCGATTGTCGCGTGCCAAAAGAAAATTTGCTTGGGGATCCCAAACGGGGGTTTGCACAGCATTTAGCTGTGCTGGAGACTGGACGCATCAGCATTGCCGCCATTGCCGTGGGTGTGGCACAAGCCTGCCTGAATGAAGCTCTAAAATACGCTCAAGAGAGGAAGCAGTTCGGGCGCCCAATTTTCGATTTTCAGGCGATCCAGTTCAAGCTGGCCGACATGGCTGTGTCGATCGAACTGGCCAGAAACCAATACCTTAAAGCCGCATGGCTCAAAGACCAGGGCAGACCATACGACTTTGAAGCCTCCGCAGCAAAACTTTTCGCATCGGAAATTGCAGAAAAAGTGGCCAGCGATGCACTTGAGATTCACGGCGGAAATGGCCTGATGGAAGAATATCCGATTTCGCGCTACTACAAAGGAGTTAAAATCCTTCAGATCGTCGAAGGCACCTCTGAGATCCAGCGCCTGATCATCGGAAGGATTCTATCCGGAAAACACAACAAATAGGGAGGAAATTGCAAATGATGCTCGCAAATAAAGTGGTCGTCGTCACGGGAGGCGCATCCGGACTCGGTGAGGCTTGCGCACGGATGTTTGTGGAGAACGGTTCTAAGGCGGCGCTCCTGGATCTTTCCGAGGACAACGGGAACAGGCTGGCAAATGAACTCGGCAAAGATGCCCTCTTCTGCAAAACCGATGTTACGGACGAAAATGAGGTTGAAAACGCCCTGAATCTCACAATGGAAAAATTTGGTGCAATTCACATCGCCATCAATTGTGCCGGCACCGGAACACCGGCCAAAGTGATCGGCAAAAACGGTCCGCTCTCAATCGCCAGTTTCAGAAAAGTGATCGATATCAACCTCGTGGGGACAATGATCGTGGTCGCCCGGGCGGCGGCCAAAATGCTAATGAACAAACCCCAAGAGGATGGCGAAAGAGGCGTTGTCATCAATACCGCTTCGGCAGCGGCATTTGATGGGCAGATCGGTCAGGCCGCCTACAGCGCTTCAAAGGCCGCCGTAGTCGGGATGACCCTGCCGATCGCACGCGAATTCGCCGAATATGGAATTCGGATCAATACCATTGCCCCCGGCCTTTTCGACACCCCCATGTTGGCAGGTTTGAAGCAGGAAGTCAGAAACGCCTTAGGGAGAATGGTACCCTTCCCGAAACGATTGGGCCTACCAAGAGAATATGCCTTGTTAGCTAAGCACATCGTCGACAACCCGATGTTGAATGGAGAAACGATCCGCCTGGATGGTTCATTGCGAATGGCAGCCAAGTAAACTCCCATTCATATCGGTTCTACAGAGAGGTGTTCAGAATGAATTTTGAAACCATTTTGTTTGAAACGGTCAACAATATTGCCTTTATAAGACTTAACCGGCCGGACAGATTGAATGCTCTCAATCAAAAAATGATCAATGAAATGGGTCAGGTCATGGACGCGATTGCCGAGGATGAAAGCATTGGCGCGGTTATCATCACCGGCAATGAAAGGCTATTTGGCGCCGGTGCCGACATTAAAGAGATCAAAGGCTTGAATTCACCAGTGGCCGTTCATGCGTTTTTTCGTACCAGCGAAGTAATGTTCAACAAAATAGAAAATTTAAATAAGCCGACCATTGCTGCCGTCTGTGGACCGGCTTTGGGCGGCGGGTGCGAGCTTGCATTAGCGTGCGATATCAGAATTGCCGCCGAAAACGCCCTCTTCGGCCAGCCGGAAATTAAAATTGGGGTGATCCCCGCAGGAGGTGGGACACAACGCTTACCTCGTCTTGTGGGAATCGGCCGGGCAAAGGAACTGCTATATTCCGGCGATCCGATAGATGCTGTTGAGGCCTTTCGAATAGGATTGGTGAATAAGGTCACCTCCGTTGAGCAACTGCTTCCGGAAGCAAAAAAAATGGCCCAGAAATTCGTTGAGCGTCCTGCTTTTGCCCTAAAAATGCTCAAATCAGCAATTAATCAGGGCATAAATATGGACCTTAGAAGCGCTCTTTCATATGAGATGCGTTGCTTTGAAATTCTTTTTTCCACCGAAGATCAAAAAGAGGGTATGAGCGCCTTTATGGAAAAAAGGCAAGCCGCATTTAAAGGAAAATGATGAAATGTGGAGGTGAATCAAATGACCATTATATTTCACCCTGGCGTGATGGAAGAAAGAAACGGTCGTTGGGTCCAGATCGGCCGAAAGTGCAGTTCCTGTGGAAAAACTTCCTTTCCCGTGACCGAGCTTTGCCCGTTCTGTTCATCCGAAAACGGCGAAATGGTGCCTCTCAGCCGAACGGGTACGTTGTTTTCTTTTTCAATTACCAGGGTTCCAGTCGGACCCTATAAACCACCGATTGTCGCAGGTTTCGTAGACCTCCCCGAAGGTACCCGCATATTTGGTCAGATTCATGCCGCCCCCGATGAGATCAAAACCGGCATTCTGATGACCATGAAAACAGGCGTCCTTTGGACCGAAAAAGATGGAACAGAGGTCATGGGCTATTACTATGAGCCTATTAAGACAGATGTCGGAGGTGCGGAATGATGCGAAGCGTATATGTTCTTGGAATCGGACAAACTGTTTTCGGCAGGCATGCAGACATGACAGTTAATGATTTAGCGGCTGCCGCGACACTGGCCTCCGTCAGAGATGCCGGCATCTCTCCAAAAGAATTTCAAACGGCTTTTTGCGGATGCATACACAGTCCGCCAACGGTTGTTGAATCTTCATTAATTCGCCTGGGCATCGGGCGGATCCCCATGTATACTGTTGAAAATGCCTGTGCCAGCGGCTCCAGTGCGGTACATCTACTGTTCCGCGAAATCGCCTTGGGTGGCTGCGATGTGGGTCTCGCATTGGGTGTCGAGTCGCTATCCGCTTATAACAAAAAATTCGGCAAAGGATTGATTGGCATCGAAGGCGACTTGGACGCAAAATCAGGGCTGACCATGCCCTCATTTTTCGCAATGTTATGCAATCGCTTGATCCAGGAACGCGGTGCGACACTCCAAGATATTTGCTATCCCTCCATCAAAAATCACAAAAACGGTATGACCAATCCGTATTCGCAGTATAAAAAGGAAGTTTCCTTTCAAGAAATCATGAAATCTCCCATGATTGCCGATCCGATTACGGTGTTGCAGTGTTGCCCGCAAAGCGATGGCGCAGCTGCTGTTATCCTTTGCTCAGAGGAATATTTCAAAAAGAATAACAAGAAAGCACATCGTGCGCCGGTCAAAATCGGAGGGTCGGTCATTTCTGTCAGCGGCGCGCATGACTCCTCTTTCGACCCTCTGTCTTTAGAGGCCAATATCATGGGCGTGAAAGATGCATGTGAAATGGCCGGCGTAAACCCACAAAAGGATATCAATGTGGTCGAAATGCACGATGCCTTCTCAGGGGAGGAGCTGTCGGCTTACGAGATGCTTGGTCTCTGCGACGCTGGGGAAGGTGTTTCACTGGCGCGTTCCGGCGCTGTAGAGATGGGTGGGCGGTGCCCTGTAAACCCTAGCGGCGGATTGCTATCCATGGGTCACCCTTTGGGGGCATCAGGAGTCCGTGTTGTGATTGACATTGCGCGCCAGCTTTGGGGAGAAGCTCCTAATCAGGTGGAAGGAGCGAAAGTCGGGATGGCGCAAATGCTTGGTGGTGTCCTATCAGGAATCGCATCCCCTGTTGTCGCAGGGGTTCACATACTGGTCAAGTAATTAAAATAGAACCAAGAAGAAAGTGGAGAGTTGACGTCACAAAATGATCCTTTTCCGCTCTTTGGTTTGCTTAACAGTGGAAAAAAGAGCATTGCCCTGAACCTGAAAGATGCGGGTGGCAAAGAAATCTTCAACCTGTCAGACATCTACTGCCATTCACAGGTCTTGGATAGCAGTGGTACGATATGATATTTGAAAATTAAGATCCCACTTTAAGATTAAAGAAAAATCCAATGAATCGATATGACAAAGAGGCCAATCTCGGTTGAACGACTTCTAATTTTCACAAAAGGAAAATATCGATGAAAATTATAGGTCTGGTATGCAGTCCTCGAACAGGGGGGAACACCGAAATACTGGTCGAGGAGGCTTTGGCCGCCGCCAGGGATAAAGGGGCCCAAACCGAATTGGTGCGGGTGGCCGACAAACAGATCCTTCCGTGCAACGCCTGCAACGGTTGCTCCGATGATGGGCAATGTGTGATCGAGGACGACATGCAGGAAATCTATCAAAGACTCGAAGCTTCGGATGGGATTATTTTCGGTACGCCGGTGTACTTTATCAATGTCAGCGCCCAGGCCAAGGCGATTATGGATCGGACCTACGCGCTCTATCAAAAGAGGAAATTGCGCGGGAAGGTTGCTGCCGCTGCCGTCGCGGTAAGACGGGTCGGTGCCGGACAAGTGTTGGCTCTGATGTGTACATGGTTTACAGTCCACCAGATGATCACTGTCGGCGGATGCATTGGGTACGGTTTAGAAAAAGGAGCGGTCCGAGAGGGGACGGGCGCAGGCCCGCGGAGCACGGCCCTTGGCGAGGCTAAGTCCATTGGAAAAGCCGTGGTCGACATGATTTACCGAACTACAAAATAGACTGAGGAAAAAAGAATCGCGGTCATCCACAAAACCCGAATAATAAAAATCTGGATTGGTCATACCGTATCTGTCACAAGTGGTTGCTATATTGGCCTCAATTAGATCAAAGGAGGCCACCATGACCGACTCTACGAGCATAGGGGGATTTTCCCAATTCCGAAATCCAGTTTGACCAAGGTTTCAGCAACACCGATGCCTGTTACGAATATTTAGCAGAGGTTTGATTACACTGTTGTCCAAAATAGAACTCAAAATGGCCTGGGCCGGTTGTCATTTCGAGTGGTTATACGCAAATGGTCTCATTTATATCAAACAGGTTGTCGATTTTTTGATGGCGCTACGTAACCCCCTTTAACGGTAGTAGAATTTGAATAGGCTTTCTCGATTGTCTTATCTCAAAAAGTAAGATCTCCTTTTAGGATATTTAGAAAATGGGAATCCAAGATCGCAGGGAAAGAGAAAAGGAACAACGGCGAAATCAGATCATCGTGGCTGCCAGAAGGGTTTTTCATGAAAAAGGTTTCACTAATGCGACGATAAAAAATATTGCGAATGAGGCTGAATTGGGTTTCGGTACGTTGTACCTCTACTTCAAGAACAAGGAAGAGTTATTCGTTGCACTTTCCTTGCGAGTCTTCCATTATTTAAATATGCGCATCTCTCATATTATAAAACAAGGCAATTTAAGTAAGATGCAACAACTTGACGCGCTAAAAAATGTACTGATCGATGTATATAATTATGACCCCGTGGTTACCATAAATATGTATCACCTGCAGTCTAGTCAGACGTTAAAAAATCTTCCAGAGGATTTGCTCGATGAGATAACAAATCTGGCGCGTTACTCAACCATTGCCATTGCTAAAATTTTCGAGGAGGGTGTTGATGCCGGCCTGTTCATCAAGAAGAATCCCTTCGCGCTGGCAGATATCTTTGGGGCTCTTTTTTCCGGTATCGTCTTATGGGAGACGAGCAAAAATATTTTGGATGATAAAAAAAACCATTTGAAATCGACGCTTGGAACTGCTTATGAGATTTTTAGCCGGGGTATTTTAGCGCAACCATCCTGAAATTTTTTATCAGAGACAATCACTCCGGAATATATTTGATTACGGCAAAGGAAGAGTCGGTGGGGCCACAGTTTGGCATTTTTTGGCAGTGCATACCTATTCCTTAAGCTCGCAAGTATTAAAATTATTTCAAAATAATGGCCCGGCACCCTTTCCAAGCCCACCGGGCCATATCCTACTTCATAGAAAACAAACCAAATTCCAACTCAGTTCAACATCCCCAATATATTCCCGCCAACCCGACTCAACCTGAAACTGGACTCCGCCGGTAATCCTTCCATCTGCGCTGCTCTGGTATACGTGTTGACCACATGGAACATGGTCTCTCCTGCTTCCTGCGGCCATGCCCACTCCACAGCATCCTTTTCACCACTGTTCAAAGCGAACTGACGATTGAAGCTGGCCAGGGTCGATTCGGGATTATCCACCCGGGATTCCAACGACAGACGGAATTGTTCCCGCTGAGCGCCCAACTCCAGCGACACCTTGTCCATCACGATGGGAAACTCGCTCAAAATCTTGGTGCTCACATGCCGATACGAGGCAGAGACATCAGATTTAGCCACCAGACCATTGGTGCAAACCAGTCTCAACACGAATGCCGCAATGGAAAGCGATGCCAGGCCCACCTCCGAATTTGATATCGATATGCCCGGTTTGAATTTGTCGCCATTGATATCGAACGCCTTTTGTCCATCAGGGATGCTCAATGACATGAACTCTGTATCCAGATGACATTGAACCGGGGTCTCGGGCTTGTACCCCAAAGAATCCAAACACTCCATGACTTCGAAATTGTCCACGGGAATATACTTGGTGGTAAACACCGCTCGCACCTCATGCCCATCGAACCGGAACAGCAGCTGGTCATTTTTCTCATGCTTGATCCAGTGGTTCAAATTCATCGCCTGTACATCGGAAGGACATCGGGTCAAATACGGATATGGGATTCCCAGACGATTGGATATGGAGCGCTGTGCTACAGGCCTTAATGGATGGGGCTCACCCGCAATGCGAACGACATCCAGGTTATCAAACGATATGTCCGGCACGGCGATGTTCTGATCGAAACAGTTGACTGACATCGCATCCACGCGGTCGAACACTTTGCCAAGGGTAGTCAAATTGGGTTTCATACGATTCTCCTTTAAAGGTTGATTTCCGGAAGATGCGCCTTTCACCACCTGGCGCATTAAATTTCCCCTGACGACTCTAACAGGGTGCGTATCCAGACAAGCGGACGGGTGGCTTCCGGAAAATTTGAATTTATGGATTATTGGTGATGATCAACGACTGGATTGGTTCTTTTCGATTTTACAATGGGTGGGATTGGATCTGCGAGGATTGATACTCAGTGGGTTTGATTCTGAACGGTCAAATTGATCACCAAGACAACGATCCCGTTTACGATTGCCATGCAGTTTACTTCTGAGCTTACAGGTCGTCATCTTTTCAAACGGATACGCCATATGGTCACCTCCATCTAATCGGGCAGATCAGGTTCACCCAGATCAAACAGACAGATCGAAATGGGCATGGATACGGTTGGATAGAGCGATTCCACATCCTCTTTGACCATGCTCACGATATCGCCATAGGGACTTTTTTCACTTCGTTTGGCGGTCAACATGAGGATCCCTGCTTCGATGTTGCCCTTGTCATAACCGATCTGAAGGCGCATCAAGCCCTCCAGGATGTACTCGTAGGCGCTAAAATGCCCATCTATGGCCACGCCGTGCTTAAACCCCTTGTATTGATAACGGCGACCGGCAATGACATTGAGACATCCACTTTCACGCCATCCCATTTCATCCAAGGCAAGACGTAGCAGCTCTTTTCGATATAGCGATCCTTGCAGGGCGGTAAACACATATTCCATGGTCATGGCCACATCCGAGACCATTGCCTTTTGCTCGATGATCTTGTCTGCATCTCTGAAATGAATCAGCTGAAAATCCACGATGGGACCTCCTTTTATATAAGGTGTGATATCGATAATGGGGTAACGATAGAACGGGTGCTGTAGCGGTTCTAAGAAGGTTTAAGAATGGTTTTTAAGCGGTTCGATCCTCATCGCTTGCCCAGGATCTCATCGAGAAAGATCGATTTTTTGGCGGCTTGTCCCAGATAGTTCAACGGGTATGAAAGAAACAGCAAGGTCATGGCCCGGGAAATGGCCACAAAACATATGCGCCTTTCTTCTTCAATGTTCCCCTTTTTGCTGGGCATCAATCCCTCGACCAGACCGATGACAAACACCACGGCAAACTCCAGACCCTTGGCCTTGTGCACGGTCATCAAACTGACCCCCTCTTTATCGTCACCGACTGTCTCATCGGTGAAGCTGTCGGTATATTCCAGAAAGGCGCCGATGGTCGAATAACGGGTAGCTGCCAACTGGAGCTGATTGATGTTGGAGATCTTGATGTCATCGGGACTGGGGATATCTTCATCCACGACAAATCGATCATAATCCCAGGTGGTGCGTATCTTTTGAATCACCTCCACGGGTTCAAGAGATGGGGCACTTTCAATCAGTGGGTCCATGAAGTTAACGAATGTTTTGATATTTTTCCGGACAAAGGGCAATTCGACGATCATGGATTTCAATCCCGCATAAAGATGAATTCCCCGTCGCCGGCAAAACTCTTTTAACTGGTCCTTGATCTTGTTGCTGACATAGCGGACAGGCACATTGAGGATATTCAATAGCGCCTCGTCTGCTTCATCGCTATCGGGGGAAGCGATCACCCGCAGATAATCCAGCAAACACTTGACCTCGTGACGATCATAAAAGGTCCGGCCGCTTTGAATGTGATACGGGATCTTGTTTTGCAAAAAGGCCTCTTCCACATACCGGCTCTGGAAATTGGCCCGATACAAAACGGCAATGTCGCTGTATTGATAACCACGGCGCTCGATAAGATCCACGATTTCATTGACCACGCCCATGGCTTCAGTCTCTTCATTGGATGCTTCCAGTACAACGATATCATCTCCATCGGGATTGTCGGTCTTCAATTCCTTGTGGATCTGTTTGACGTTGTGATGGATCAGGTTCTGGCAGGCACGAAGAATCTGGGGTGTGCTGCGATAGTTCAAATCGAGGATGAACTGTTTGGCCTCTGGGAACATGGATTGAAAGTTTAAGATGTTGCCCACAGACGCTCCGGTAAATGAATAGATCGCCTGATGGTCATCGCCGGCCACCCAGAAACTCGATGGACGAATCCCCTCTCTGATCAACAGGCGAAGGATCTCAAATTGTACCGGGTTGGTGTCCTGAAACTCATCGACCAGGATGCTGGTAAAGGTCTCCTGGTATTTTTCCCGCACCTGATCGTTGTCCCTAAGCAGGTAATAGGTTTCAAGGAGCAGATCATCAAAATCAAGCAGCATCTTTTTACGCTTTTGGTCATCGTAGGCCTGATAGACGTTCGCGATCTTTTGCATGGTCCCATCGCCTTCAAACAGCGCCTTAAACTCCGTCGCATCGATGATGTTGTTTTTGGCCAGAGAGATTTCTCGAAGAACGGTTCCCACGGTCAAATCCTTTACCTTCAATGCCTGCATCACCTTTTTCATGAAGACCATCTGCTCTTTGCCTGACAGGATTTCAAACACGCGGCCTTCCATTCCCAAAAGCAGATGACAAAACGAATGGATGGTCGAAAGTTTTACCCGAGAGGATAGATCCCCCAGGACCGGCACCAGTCTTGATCGCATTTCATCCGAGGCATTTCGCGTAAAGGTCAGGCCCAGGATGTTTTCAGGGGCAATGCCGTATTCTGTGATCAGTATTCCGATTCGCTCCATCATGGTCCTGGTTTTACCTGATCCGGGCACTGCGATCACGGCAGCGATGCCCTCTTTAAACTGGGCGGCTTCCTGTTGTTTGGGATTTAATTCATCGCTCATGCTGCCTGATCCTCCTTTTCAAGGTTGCGAATCGTGTTGATGGCCATTTTGATGCGGAAGCGCTTGGCCACCAGCTCATTGATCCGGGAACTGGTCTTGTCTTCCTGAATCAGTTTGGACAGCGCCTTGCCGTAATCTTTATGAAGCTCCTGCAGAAATGACACGACAGCCTCGGGTGGATGGCGTCTTAGCAACAACTCCACATTGACGATCTGATAAACTCGGTCCCCGTCCGACTGCATGAACGTTAAAAACGATTGAACGTCATGGATGGCTCGCTTGGTCATACTCTTCTCCTTCCAGATAGGCGTCACAGGCCTGTTTATAGGCGCATCCCTTGCACTTCCAGCTGGTATCGTTGGCCACAAAGACTCCCTTTGAGATCCCATCCCATACTTGAGCGGCCTTTTTGATCAGGCGCCGTTCATCAATGTCAGTCCGCGTGGTCCAGTATTGTTCAAATTTGGGTGTTTTGGTTTTAATCAAGGTGTCGAATCGAAGCAGGATCTCACGGTCGGCGTATCCATTTTGCCTGGCCGCGATCTGATACATGGTCAGTTGCTGGTTCTGGTCCACTTCGTCTTTCGAATAGGCCCGGCCGCTGGTTTTAAAGTCCGTGATGATGATGGTGCCGGCACTGTCCTGTTCGACCAGATCCATGGCCCCGATGATGGGAATATCGATACCGGGAAGAGTAAAACTGAACGCCTCTTCTATGGCCAGGATGGTAAAATCGTCATCGGGCAGTTTGGTATACCAGGCAGTCAATAGATCTCTTCCAAACATCAAAAGGGAGTTGTAATCGTTGCCGTCCGCATACCGGATATCATCGCGTCCCCTTGCCATATCCAGCCAGGTGAACACGAAAAACTCGTGGACATCTTTTAGAAGCATCCGATCGCCCATCATTTTCGCCTGGTAGAAATTTTCAAGCACCCGATGAATGCAGGTGCCAAACTCAAGGGCATCGGATTTAAATTCCATAGGCAGTTTGTCGACGCGGCCGAATTTATACAGTTGCGAGCACTCCACATATTCGTTGATGCTCGATGCCGATAGGTGCGGCGTTTGCCTAAGCTCACTTAAAACCATTATCAGTTCCTCCTCATAGGCATCCTAAAAACGCAGGATACGGCGCTTTTTTAAAACACAAAGGCGATAGGCATCCGGTTGACTCGCTTTAGGATCTGCCTATCGCCTTTAAAATGGCATACGTTAAGGATCTGCTTTAATTCCCTTAGGCAGCCGTCTGAAGTTGCCGGATGAAGGCCGAAGCATCGCTGCTGGTTAGGTTGTCAAGCGTCACACCATAGGATTCTTCAACCATGCACTCGATCTCTTCCACGCTTATTCCCCGGCGTCTGGACAGATTGAATATGGCACGGCGCTGCGCCTCACTCATCCCAGCACGGGCAGGACTCTTTGAAGCAACATTTGTAACAGGCTCCTCTTGGGGCTGGTTTTCCACGGCAGGCGCCACTTGCGCTGCGTCTTGGGTTTCTTTTTCATCTGCAACAGCACTCTTTTTCGGCGCCTTTGCAGCAGCTTTCCTCGCCGGTTTGGATTGCGCTTTAGGATGCTCATGATTTCCCCCTTCGTTAATCGCTTCGTTGATGTCAGCGAGTTCTTCCAATGCCGTCATGCCCACATTGGTATAGGACCGGAGCGCTCTTGCAATGGCACGGGTACTGGCCATCCTGAGCAGATGTTTTGATACCTTGCTGGAACAATTGGAGGGATTGGCGTCTCCGATGTCAGAATACGTCTCACCCAGCTTGGACATCACAGTGGCCCGACAGACAGCAAAATTCCCATTGTCACTGGTGGGCATCTGAACGATTTCAACTTCGATGCTGGAAATCCCTTTTTGATGTCCCAGATCGAGCAGGCCGGGATATTTGACAAATTCCTTTCCCTCGATCTTGGTGATCCAGCGTTCATCCAGTTTGGGAGCTTGCCGTTCCAGAAATGTGGCGCCTTCGACTTGTTTTTGGGGAATGGCGTTGTATACGGCAAGGATATGCTTGCATTTAAAATCGGGTGCCTTTTTCACATTGCGGGCATAGTCTCCGCAGGTGCAAGAATCTCCGGCATCGCTGATGATCACGTTGTATAAAATCTTGCCCTCGCTGCTTTCAACGAAGTATTGTCCGTCATCGCTTTGCAGCACTTTAAGTTGTTCCGCTTTCTGGTTTCTTTTCTGTATCTCTTTTGCCGTCATGCTTCCTCCGTTTCTCCGTGAGTATGATTTTGAGCCAGTCGAGCAGCTCAAGTCCAATTGCGATGATCAGTTCAACGGTTCTTGTTTTCATCGCCCTCCTTGTGGTTCAGATGGGGACATCATCGGGTGGGTTGTCGCCAAATCCCCTGCCGTCTGTTTTGATAAACTCGATGGTATTGGCAATGAGCTGGATCGATGAGCGGGTGACGCCTTCATCTGTTTCCCACTTATTCTGGTCCAAGATGCCGACCACAGCGATGCGGGCGCCTTTATGCAGATGACGCTCGGTGATTTCTGCCAGTTTTTGAAAGCAGGTGATCTTGATCCAGCCGGTCTTTTTTTTCGATGACCTGAAGGCCAGGTTAAATGTCGCTACCGGGTCGCCCTCGCTGGAATAGAAAATCTCGGGGTCGGCACCCAAGTTGCCGGTTAAAATGCAGGAATTGAGCATGGATTTGCCTCCTTGGTTGGGGTGATGGATTTTGGTGGGTGGGTTTGGTGGTCTATTGGGGATTAATATATATAGATGGGGGCGGAGTGGAGGGATATAGGTGCGCAGTAAGGGGGGATTTAGGCCTGTATTTCAGCCGATATGACACACAGCATACAACTTGCTTGAATGATTGATCAATCCAGTCCGATGCCGATCATAAATTATTGACAACACGCCAACTTATGTTATCCTGCCCAGGTAATTTCCAAGTCGCCAGACCAACCCCACGAGCAGGTCAGTCAAATGCCGAGCAGAAAACGCCAGGTCCTCGATTGTCTCTCCAAAAGGACGCTGGCGGACCTGTCCCAGGCTTTTGGATACACGGGATCCTCCGCGTTAAACAAGAGTGAGTTGGCCGGTAGCAAATCGGCTGGAAAAGGGCTTGGTAAAACCGTCGAAGCTGGCCGAAGTGCAGTTGGACAATTTCTGCACCAAGATGACCGGAGACGATAAATGAATTCAGCCCTCGGAAACTCTGTAGACCGAGGTGTCAATCCCACCCGGGAAGCCGCTCAAACATCAAGGAATTCAGATTAGAACGGAGATATGCATGTCTAACGGAGATCTTAACTGGATCGCAAATTTTATCTGGGGTATTGCGGACGACGTCCTGAGAGACGTCTACGTTCGCGGCAAGTACCGCGACGTGATTTTACCCATGACCGTCATCCGCAGGCTTGATGCATGCCTGGAGTCGACGAAGCAGGATGTTCTCAGGATGAGCGAACAACTCGACAAGGCAGGCGTCGCCAATAAAGATGCCGCACTTTGCCAGGCTGCTGGTCCGGATGCTAATCACGCTTTCTACAACGACTCGCCGTTCACGCTTCGCGACCTCCAGGCCCGCGCCAAGCAGCAGCAGCTCAAGGCCGACTTTGAAGCCTACCTTGATGGCTTCAGCCCGAACGTTCAGGAAATACTCGATAAATTCAAATTCCGCAACCAGATTCCTACGCTGGTTGACGCAGATGCGCTTGGCCCGCTCATCGAGAAATTCCTTAACCCCGACATCAACCTCAGCCCACATCCGGTGCGCGATGCCGACGGCAACCTTCGCTTGCCAGGGCTGGACAATCATGCCATGGGCACAATCTTTGAAGAGTTGATCCGCCGCTTCAACGAGGAGAACAACGAGGAGGCCGGCGAACACTTCACTCCCCGCGACGTTGTCCGTTTGATGGCCAACCTGATTTTCTGGCCCATCGCCGACGATATTCAGTCTGCCACATACCGGGTTTACGACGGCGCATGCGGTACCGGTGGAATGCTAACCGTGGCAGAAGATACCCTTCGCGATCTCGCCAACAATAGGGGCAAGGACGTCTCCATCCATCTGTTCGGCCAGGAGGTCAACCCCGAGACCTACGCCATCAGCAAGGCCGACCTGCTGCTCAAAGGCGAAGGCCAGGGTGCTGAGAATATGAAGTTCGGTTCGACGCTCTCCCGTGACGCCTTTCCCTCCGGCGAATTTGACTTTATGCTCTCCAATCCGCCGTACGGTAAGAGCTGGAAGATGGACCTCGACCGCATGGGCGGCAAGAAGGACATGTCTGACCACCGCTTCGTCGTGCAGCACGACGGTGACGAACTGTCACTCATCACCCGCTCCAGCGACGGTCAGCTCCTGTTTCTCGTCAACAAGCTGACAAAGATGGTCGAGGCCAGCGATAAGAGTCCCCTCGGCAGCCGTATCGCCGAGGTCCATAACGGCTCTTCCCTGTTCACCGGTGATGCAGGTTCGGGCGAGTCCAACATCCGTCGCTGGATCATCGAGAACGACTGGTTGGAAGCCATCATCGCACTACCGTTGAATATGTTTTACAACACCGGCATCGCCACCTACATCTGGGTACTCACCAACTCCAAACCGGACCACCGCCAGGGCAAGGTCCAGCTCATCGATGCCACAGGGATTTATCACCCCCTTCGCAAGAACATGGGCGCGAAGAACTGCGAGCTTTCCGACGACCAGATAAAACAGATCTGCGAGATGTTTCTCGCTTTCGAGGAGACCGAGCAGTCGAAAATCTTCCCTAACAAGGCCTTCGGATACTGGAAGATTCGCGTCGAACGCCCCCTGCGTCTGCACAGCCAGCTGACCCGCAAGGCGATCCAACGCCTGCGCTACGCTTCTGGTGACGAGGACATCCGCCAGGCCCTACACGAGGAATTCGGCGATGGGCTTTTCGAGGATTTCTCGTCTTTGCGCGAGCCGGTTGAGCAGACCCTCAGCGACTGGAGCAACAATGGCAACGAGGACTCCGACGGAGACGAAGACAGCGACACGCCCAGACGAAACACCATCCCGGAGAAGAGGCGTAAGAAGCTGCTCAAGGGCGAAACCTGGAAGCGGGATAAGAAACTCTACGATGCTGCCCGCGCACTGCGGGAGGAACTTGGCGATGACCTCTTCACCGACCACAACATTTTCCGCGAAGCCGTTAGCGATGGGTTGAACAAACTGGGCATCACCCTGTCCGCCACCGAGCAAAAGATTATCCTCAATGGTGTGAGTTGGCGAGTGGAGGACGCCCCCCCGGTCATCAAGAGGTCCCACAGACCCGGCAAGACCGAAGTCGACCTCCTGCGAGGCTTGTATGCCAACCCTGACGGCGGTTCTGGACTGGTGCTGGAATACGAACCCGACAGCCAACTGCGGGACAACGAGCAAGTGCCGCTGCTGGAGGAAGGGGGTATCGAAGCGTTTTTCCGCCGCGAAGTCCTGCCGTATGTACCGGACGCCTGGATCGACGAGTCAACAACGAAACTTGGCTACGAAATTTCCTTCACCCGGCACTTCTACAAGCCGCCAGAGATCCGGCCGTTAGAAGAGATCAAGGCCGATCTGCTCAAATTGCAGGAGGAAGGTGAAGGCCTGTTGGAAACAATCGTGGGAGGGAAGAAGGCATGATTGACACGATGAAGCCTTATCCCGAATACAAGGAAAGCGGGCTACCGTGGATCGGCAGCATTCCAAAGCACTGGGACAGTTTGCCCCATCGGGCGATTTTTGAGGAGATCAAGGAACAGGGGCATGTTAATGAACCACTTCTCTCTGTGACGATTGGTAGAGGCATTATCCGTCAAGAAGACCTCTTGGCGAATTCGTCCAAGAAGGACTCGTCCAATCTCGACAAGTCAAAGTACAAACTCGTTGATCCAGGCGACATCGCCTACAACAAGATGCGCGCTTGGCAGGGATCGGTGGGCGTATCAAAGTATCGTGGGATTGTTAGCCCAGCCTATATCGTACAACGGTTGCGAGGCGATCTCAAACCAGACTATTTCCACTACCTTTTCAGAACACCAGGCTTTGCCAAGGAAGCGGAGCGTTGGTCCTACGGCATCACCTCGGATCAATGGAGCCTGCGCCCGCAGCACTTCAAGATGATCTATTCGTGTGTGCCACCGCTCTACGAGCAAGAATTGATAGTTGGATTTCTCCGTAAACTTGACCGGCAAGTCCTACGCTTCATCCGCAATCGGTGGCGGCTGATTAACTTGCTGAACGAGCAGAAGCAGGCCATCATCAACCGGGCCGTGACCCGCGGCCTCAACGCCGACGCCCCGCTGAAACACTCCAAAGTCGACTGGCTCGGTGATATACCCGAATCCTGGACGCTAAAACGATTCAAATATGTTGTGAGTATCCGAAGTGGTCAAGTTGACCCGAAGATCGCTCCCTATCGGGATTGGGTTCTGATCGCACCGGAACACATAGAAAAACACACGGGTGTTATACGCCTTCGTGAAACTGCTCATGAACAAGGCGCAATCAGTGGAAAATATCAAGTCGAACCAGGCGAAGTCATTTACAGCAAGATTCGGCCAGCGTTACGCAAGGCTGCTATAGCCGAGGAGAAGTGCCTCTGCAGTGCTGACATGTATCCTCTTGCTCCACGGCGATCCGAAATTTTGCCAGAATACTTGTTGTTGCTCCTGTTATACGGTCCAGCAACCAGATATCTGATCGATTACTCAATGCGTGTCGCCATGCCAAAGGTGAACAGGGATGCCTTGGGGAATTGCTGGCTTTGGTATCCCGATGTAGATACCCAGCGCGAGATCATGCAAAGTCTGAAGGACAAGCTGCTGCCTCTCAACACCTCACTCGACCGCGCCCAACGCGAAATCAACCTCATACGTGAATATCGCACCCGCCTTATTTCCGACGTGGTAACTGGCAAGATGGATGTACGTCATGTCTCCCCGCCGCCGGTCCGTGAAGACCTGGAAGAAATGGTCGAATCGCTTGAACCACTGAACGACCAGCCTGACGAGACAGATGAAGAATCTATGGACGGGGAGGTATTCCATGCCGACGACTGATACGAGCGAAAAAGGACTGGAGACACTGATCGTCGAGTCACTCGTAAAAGACGCGGGCTACGTCCTGGGCAGTAACGACGACTACAGCCGTGAACACGCGATTGACCTGGCGAAGCTTCAGGCGTTCCTGGAGGCTACTCAACCTGAAACTGCAGAAGCCCTCGTTCTGGATCAGGACTGCCCAAAGCGCACGCAGTTCCTCCACCGCTTAGACGGGGAGATTGCGAAACGCGGCGTTATCGACGTTCTCCGTAAGGGCGTTAAGCATGGGCCGGTGCGACTGGATCTGTTTTATGGCACGCCGACACCAGGCAACACCAAAGCGGCGCAGTTGCACGCGGTCAATATCTTCAGCGTGACGCGGCAACTCCGCTACAGCCGAGACGAAACCCGGCTTGCATTGGATCTGGCCATCTTCATCAACGGTCTTCCAGTCGCGACGTTCGAGTTGAAGAACTCCTTAACCAAGCAGACGGTTGACGACGCCGTGCGGCAATATAAGCGTGACCGCAGCCCGGATGAACCGTTGTTCAAGTTTGGCCGCTGCGTGGTGCATTTGGCCGTGGACGACCACGAGGTGCGGATGTGTACCCACCTCAGGGAAAAGGACTCTTGGTTCCTCCCTTTTAACCAGGGGTGGAACAACGGAGCCGGTAACCCGCCCAACCCACACGGGCTCAAGACCGACTATCTATGGAAACGAATACTAACCAAGCCAGGACTGACCGATATCCTGGAAAACTATGCGGAGATCGTCGAAGAGAAAGATGAACGAGGTCGAAAGAAACACCCCAAGCAGATATTTCCCCGCTTTCATCAGCTTGATGTTGTGCGTAAGCTTTTGGCAGATGCAGCAGCCAAGGGCATAGGCGAAAGATACCTCATTCAGCATTCCGCAGGAAGCGGCAAAAGCAACTCTATTGCCTGGCTGGCCCATCAGTTAATCGGCCTCGGGGATAGTGGGAAACCTACATTTGATTCGGTCGTGGTCATTACCGATAGGCGGGTCCTGGACAAACAGATCCGCAATACGATTCGGCAGTTCGCGCAGGTGTCATCAGTGGTTGGGGCGGTGACCGGCGACGCGGGTAGCAAAACCCAGCAGCTCAGTGGATTTCTGAGGTCAGGCAAGAAAATTATCATCTCCACAGTCCAGACATTCCCGTTCATCCTTGACGAGATTGGCGATGAGCATCGCGGGAAGAAGTTCGCCATCATCATCGACGAGGCCCATTCCAGCCAGGGCGGGAAAACCTCAGCGAAGATGCATATGGCGCTGTCGGACAAAGGTGGCGAGGACGACGAAGAGGAAACCTTCGAGGACAAGGTCAACAAGATTATGCAGTCGCGGAAGATGCTGGCCAATGCCAGCTACTTTGCTTTTACGGCGACACCCAAGAACAAGACGCTGGAAATCTTCGGCATTCCCTGCGAACCGGTAGACGGGAAGGTGCCCCATCGCCCGTTCCACAGTTACACCATGAAGCAGGCGATCCAGGAAGGATTTATTCTGGATGTGTTGGCCAATTATACACCAGTGGAGAGCTACTATCGGCTTATGAAGACCGTGGATGATGACCCTGAGTTTGACACGAAAATGGCCAAAAAGAAGCTGCGGCGGTATGTAGAGTCCCATGACCATGCGATCCGGCAGAAAGCTGAAATTATGGTGGACCACTTCCACGAGCAGGTGATTTTTCGGCGGAAGATCGGCGGGAAGGCGCGGGCGATGGTGATCTGTAGTGGTATCAAGCGGGCGATCCAGTATTTTTATGCGATTTCATCGTACCTCAAGGAACGGAAAAGTCCATACCGCGCGATTGTGGCTTTCTCGGATTTTGAAGAGAACGGCAAAAAGATCACCGAGGCCTCACTAAACGGATTCCCCAGTGGCAAGATCGAGGCCTATTTCAAAGCGGATGAAATCAGGGATTTTCCCGGCAAGGCACCGTATCGTTTTCTCATAGTAGCCGATAAGTTCCAGACCGGTTACGACGAACCTCTATTGCACACAATGTACGTGGACAAGATTTTATCCGGCATTAAAGCTGTTCAGACCCTGTCCCGACTGAACCGGGCCCATCCACTGAAAACCGATACATTCGTGCTGGACTTCATTAACGATGCAGACACCATCACGATGGCCTTTGCCGACTATTACCGCACGACGGTCTTGAGTGAAGAGACCGATCCAAACAAACTCCACGACCTGAAAGCGGTGCTTGATGGGTATCAGGTCTACAGCGACTCGAAGGTCGAAGAGCTGGTTCGACTTTTCCTCGAAGGAGAGGATCGTGACAAGCTCGACCCAATCCTCGATGCGTGCGTTGCCGAGTACAACGAGAACCTCGACGAGGACGGTCAGGTGGACTTCAAGGGGAAGGCCAAGGCCTTCATCCGAACATACCAGTTCCTTGCCTCCATCCTTCCCTACACGAACGCCGAATGGGAGAAACTGTCGATCTTCCTGAACTTCCTGACCCCTAAGTTGCCAGCGCCCATCGAGCAGGATCTATCTAAAGGCATTCTTGAATCCGTCGACATGGACAGTTATCGTGCCGAGGTGCGGCAGACAATGAAACTCACGCTGGCAGATGAGGATGCCGAGATTGGACCGGTTCCCGCCAGCGGCGGAGGGCGCAAGCCCGAGGCCGAACTGGACGCGCTGAGCAACATCATCAAGGCGTTCAACGACCGCTTTGGAAATATCGATTGGGAGGACGCAGACCGTATCCGTAAAGTGATCATCGAAGAGATTCCTACCCGGGTTAAAGCGGATCAGGCCTACCAGAACGCGATAAAGAATAGCAGCAAATCAGCAGCGAGACTTGAGCACGATCGGGCCTTGAAGAAAGTCATAGTCGGCATGCTATCTGACCATACTGACCTGTTTAAGCATTACAGTGATGATCATAATTTCAGAAAATGGCTATCGGATATGATTTTTGGAGTCACTTATCATGAGCAAAGGGTGTAATAAATGGACGCAGAATAGCCTTCCTACCGTTAACAGATTGGCATCGATTCAGATTAGAGGATTTGTTCCAGACACCTTCAAGGGAAAGGGATTCAACCTACGGATTGAGGATACTGCTGAGATCGAGGCCTTCTATAGCAACGAACAGATCGACACGGGGCTTCAACTCCGAAGGCTATCCGTTGATTTCGGTGCGCGGTGAGTTGGCGAGTAGGTGCCGACCTGGGGATCGTGTCCTCTTGACCGTCGAAGCGGCGACCAGGTCGAACGGCAAAAGTGGCATTAAGAACGCGGATCTGCAGGTCCTCCCGGATACACGGGAGCAGGTCCGTACGATCGAGGGAACCGTTGTCGCCCGCAAGTGTGAACACTGCGAGCATCACGAGATTGGAATAGAGACGAGTGAGGGTGAGTATGTGCCTTTGCAGCCGGGAACTAAGGTACAAATCAAAAAATGACTTCTATGCCGGTACTGTCTTCTCTTAATTCAAGTCTTCTTGGATGCTGGAGTGCCCGTCTTTTTTTCATCGTATGGGACCTGAAAGACAATGGGTTTTTCGGAACGAACCCATGGGCCGAAGGCCACAGCATGCAGCGGCGGAAGGTTAGGTATCAAGGCGACGTGTTCTGGGCCGAATATGTTCCGGAGAAACCCCAAACTTGTATCATCGTAGCAAGTGAAGCTGATGATTGTGTTGCATTGCGTAAGCACACTCTTACTGACCGTTGCTGTCCTTTGCGCCAGCACCAATAAACCCACTCCATATTTCCTGCCTTGAAGGGCTATTTGAGCGATCTTACCTACGAGCCCTTTAGAGTCGAAATCGCCCAACCCCATTGTGTTTGCCTCGGGCATTACCGTATGCGCCTCTTCAACAACGATGAGAATAGGAGGGCACGCTCCGAGATTCTCCCGTGCACACTTTAAAAGGCAAGTCATGTAAAGCTCAGTTATCCAAAGAGTAGCCTTGGTATTGGATATTTCCTCTAATCGAATCAGACCAAGGTGGGAACTATTGTCTTTAAGGATGAATTTTTTGATCGAAGCAGTGATCTCCTCTCTCAAACTAGTAGCAAACTGGTTCAGTGCTTTCTTCTCACCTGGAGCTCCGTATGTGCCTGTCTCAACATCAAATAGCTTCTTTGATAGATCCTTGGCGGTATCCTCTTCTACCGACAAATCAACGGGGAGTAAGTCTGAGAGCCGCCCTTCATACTGAGCTGTCAGATCGATACATACGACTCGTATTCCGTTTCGAAGAGCGTGGCGAATCATATCGAAGGCCAGTTCTGTTTTGCCTGATCCTGTAACTCCCAGAAGGGCAGTGTGGACGTTGTAGTGGGAAATGAAGTCGCCACCGACTTTAATACATGATTTTGGGATATCTCCAAGCACAAAATCGCCATCAGCTACAGCTTCAGCCTTCACTTCACACCCTGGGTATGATGTGAAAACTGGAGTATTCATCCCTGGTAGCCAATCATACTTCTTGAAGCCTGTTTTTTCGACCAGAGTGCCAAGTTGGGTAGCTGTCGCCACTTGAAAGCCATGCTTGTCAGAGGCAAACGACTCTTCTTGCGTCTCTCCTTCGATTATTTGATAGTAAACTCGATCCCCATTAACGTTGCACCAAACGAGCATACCATGGTGACAAGATTCCTGCTTAAGAGTTTCAAACTTTATAGCTCCAATCGATGATCGTTCAACCACGAATCCGACCAAGATCGCATTTGGGCCGCCACCAAGCGCTTGTGTTATTTCATCTCGATTAGGTTTGGGTATGTCCTCCTCTGGGCAAAAAACACAATTTTTCAGGTTCTTTGGTACTGGAGCCTTTATGTCCGTTACGAGTCCAGTTGCTAACAATCGTCCATCCTGAAACTGTGAATAAAGGGGCTGCACCCAATTTGAATCTCCACTTGGGAGAACGCTGATGTAAGGCTGATCTGGACTCCATTTAGTCTCTCCGTTCAGAGCAACTCGGAGAATATTTGGACTATCAATTCGCGAAATCTCACCGAACGATTTTGACGATGGGCCGCCCGGATCAGTCCATGAGCTGAGCAATTCAGGAACCTTTAATGGCCAAATAGCGATAAAGATGCCCCAGAAGATTATTAGGGCAAGAGTTATTGGCTCTTGTATTGAGTAAAAGAACCACAGCCCCGCAATAAACACGACGGTAAACAATACTCGAGATTTCCCCAGTGTAACGGACGGCCGATAAGTATGTCTGGCGACCCAATCCCTCCACTCCGAAAGTTCGGAACCAGAGCTGACGGCCACACATGCCAAACTCAGGGAAAAAACCAACAAACAGTAGGCACTGACTATCAGCCAAGGCAGACGAGGCGCTTGGGAGTAAACGGTAAGCAGTGTGATGAGCCCCATAAGGGAGTTCACAACAGCGTCCGCAGGTTTTGTATAGTGATGTTCCAGAAGTGCTGATCCAAGTACGATTAATAGAAGAGCATTTTGGAACATTAGTGCCTGTCTTGGATCCTGGGGAAGAAGGCCCCCTGTGAAGTGCAGAGAGAGAAATAATATTCCAGCGGTCGCTACCAACATGATGGTAATTCGTACCCATGGCGCTACTCTTTGGGAATCTGACATTTTTTCCCTCCGTATGGTGTTAATAAGAGCCTGTATTTGTTGAAACAGTCAAAGGTGCAGGACGATATTTGATAGGGACCCGCGAGCACCATATCAACCCAGAATTTACGCGTCAACTTAGTGGGTTGCAGAGATTATCATCTGATAATCCTGCGGTCATGGTGAGGTCATCTTGACTTGTTATGTTGGCCATGAAGCTGATCAAGAAAACCAAGCCGTTCTGCTTCCTCCTACCAGCCGGGGAAAGATCCACACAATGGGTCTTGCCCCCTTCCCATTCTCACTCCTTATCGAACTCAGTTGTCAAAAGGTAGACACTGAAAACAAGTCCTTGGCGGTAAGGTTGGCTTTATCTGCGCTCTTGAGTGTGGGTGAGGTTATTCTGCACTGCAGGATTATCTCCGATTTCTCCCAGTATGCACCTTTGAGCGTGTCTTTCAAGCTCTTTGAAACTATACCAAAGCGATAGTAACCTGACCAATCCTCAACCTCAAGATGGTAGGTTTCGAACACAGTGGTTTCCCTCCCGCTCTTCCGAACCCCCTTTTTGACTCCGGCCATGGTTTGCCTCCTTTCTGGAAACTGTTCCCGCGTTGAGCCCTCGTTTTCCTGAGTGAGTAGCGTTTTTTTAACGATCTCCCGAAAGCCATACTTTACCCTTGGCCCGCCGTTTTGTCGAAAAAATCGGGAGCCAGCTCGCTGTTTTTGGCACTGGAGGCGAATTCTGGTGGCAGGGCGCCGGCACATACCAGCGCTTACCTTAATATATACAGGGTCGACCGGTACATATCCGACTCCGGGATGATGGTGATGAACTGGGCACCACCCCTGTGTGACTGTGCTGTTTCAACACAGTCATTTTTTGTGCGTGCTTACAGTGCCTTGCAATGGCATCATGGGAATTCAAATACCCCAGCACGTCACACAAGTCCTTGGCGGTGAGCACCTTGGCTGCGACTCATTCTGTGGGCCTTTGAACCAGGGGGGTTGAATTTTTTCTTGAGTGTGTTGCTGGTTAGGATCTATGGTGACGACAGTGATCCTTCCTCATGTTCAGGGTGAACATACCATGATACGACTTGATTCATCGCAGGTCGCGGAAGCCAAGCGGCAACTTGAGAGCCGGCGAAGCATTCTGGTGAGGCTGGCAAATGATCCGTCCGTGAAAATGGATGATCTTGATCGTGCGGAGATTATAAAGTATCTGGCCAGCGGTCGGCGGCCAGAGCAGCCCAGCGACATCCCCTCACTCATGAGATCCTTCATCAAGAGCTGCTACACCTACTCGGTCCTGCGAAAGTATGGCACTCGGGTCCTCGGCCAAATCCCTACACCAGGTACTATTGGCCTGCTCCTTGAGATGGTGTTTGCCGAGAGCTCATTTCTGGATGATGAGACGTGGTATCCCAAAAACTTGTACGCCGTTGCCATGAACATCCAGCGACAAATGCAGTTCGATTTGACGTCCAACCAACCTATGCCCCGCATGCTACGAGTGATGTTGGACGGCTCAAAAGAGATGGCAAAGCGCCTTGCGAGTGGGCTGCAGCCTTTCTATGAATTAATCGAGCAGGTATCGGCCTCCAGCCCTGAGGCAATGTGGAAATTTGTCGTTAACTTTGCCAAGCCCATCTACAATGTGGGTCCGGCGTTGATCTGCGATTTCATAAAGGAGATCGGATTCGTCCGCTTCGTCAAGGTCGATCACCATTTTCTTGGGCAGTTCAAGGGGCTGTTCGGAGGGTATGAGGACTGCAGGCACCTGAGCAACAAGAGGCATTTCCTGCTATCGCAGTGGCTGGCAGATGCCGTCGAGATCGAACCGTACTACCTCGACAGGATTCTATACGAGTGGGGCAGGTACGGTTTTCAGTTATCAAATTACGGCCGTTCATCCCCCCAATAACTCGCACTCACATGTCAACCGGCGGCCGATCTTTTCCTCGATAACATCCTGTGCCTCCATGTCGTCGTAGCCCCACTTACGACAGTATTGTTCAAGATACTGAAATGGCCGCCAGTTTGGATTTCGAGAGTTGTGTTCCTGACCGCAATAATATCGCATCTCTTTCAATATGCCATTTTCGTCCATCACCTTATATGATTGGAGATTTTCCCGAAGTAGCTGGAAATATCCCTCTATAAAACGCTTGTAAATTTCTGGCTGGTCAAGCTCGATGTACGTTTGGCTGGGCAACTTGAATGTGTTACGCATATATGAAGTCCTCCTTTTTTGAAAATTTGGCAGTGCTGCCTGGATTGGCAAACATACAGTGCCAAAAAATTTTTATCTTAAGATAATATTATAGAAAGCCGATAAGAATTTTAATTTTAAAAAAAAGCAAAATTTGATTAACAGATAGGTTCATTTTTAATGTTTTAAAATACTCCTATTTGTTCATAAAATTTTCAAACAAACACTTTTTTAAATACGAAAATATTTATTGATAGAAACATAAAATTTGCTAACTGATCCCAATGATCATTCAGTCGTAAAAAGCTTTAAATAATTTTCACAATAAACATAAAGGAGAAGAATAAAGAATGTCAACTAATACGAGAACTTATGAAATAGATAACCAAAATGTTAATTTTTATAACTCTGAAAAACATAAGTTGCCATGCTGGAAATGTAAAGTTAGAGGAACTTGTTTTAAGGAAAATATTGCTATTGAAAGTGAGGATAAGGATTCTACAGTTACGCTGGATAAGCCTTGTGTCGATGCTATATTAACAATGGACCTTATCGACCTCGCTGACGGACTTGAAGCACCTATAGAATTTATAGATAAAAAAGACTTAGCAACACTATTTAATGACGCTTTATATGCTTGTGATCTAGACCATCCCTCAACTATTGGTGAAACTTTTACACAGGTAGGCTATGCGATGTTTATCAGAATTGTTCAAAGAGATCCCAATTATGTCCATAATGGTTATGATACCGCATATTACCGCTTAGGAAATTTATTTGTTTCTGTGTTTAAAGATTTCGATAATGCAATAGATTTATACTCTCGGGCCATCAATTTAACCACTCAAAGGGGAGATGCATATATGAAGCGCGGATATTGCTGGCTGGAAAAAAATGATTCAGAAAAAGCACTTGCTGATTTTAGAAAAGCAATACAGATCGATGGAATTTTAACCCATGTCCACTACCAGAGTTAGAGACGGTGGATTGATTGGATCTCTCTCAGGCTGCCATTTTGGTCCATGACCTTGTATTGTTGGAGCTTTGACCGGAGCAGCTGAAGATATCCCTGCATAAACCCTTGATAAATTTCAGGTTGATCCAGGTCGATGCATGTTTTTCCGGGTGATGTGTTTGCGTTGTGCATTTAGGAGTCCTCCTATAAAAAGTTCCAGGCGCCTGGTGCTGGTGCTAGCAGAATCGCTTTTCGTTTTCAGCCAGAAAATTTGGAACAATGAGAAGCGCGTCTGTAATCCGCAGATTGTGATCTGGAATCGTGGTGTTTTTTCAATATCCGAGCGCTTATCCACTTCAATCAATCAACACTCCTGGGATTCTTGATCGAAATCGCCCTGATACTGCCCACGCCTGCCGCAATTTACCATAATAGAAACAACTATTTTACATATCCCCAATCGATATCATTGATGTCCGAATAACCAGAATCTACTATAACCATATTACGATTTCTGAGGTTAGCTAACTTGTATCCCATCCATCGTTTTGATTTCCCAGATTTCACGATAACTGGCATCATGGCGACCATTTTCTGAATCTCACCATCAACCAGATAAGGTTCGCCACTCTTCACCAATAGATCCTTGAAAACTTCGTCCACTCGACCTTTTGTTCGTTTAGTTTCCCCAGTGAGCAAGGCACTTTCGTCCCAATAATTAACGCCCTTATGTTTGAATGCCCGTGCACCATTATCAAAACAGACGTTTCGGATTGCCTCTGCATCTTCCCGCTCTCCGATTAACGGCATGCACATAGCACGAACGAAAACACCGCCCGAGGCAAATTTCTCTATCACCTTTAACCTTTTGGAAACGGATGGAGCCCACCCTTCCATTTTACGTCTTCGATTTTCATCAAGTGTAGTAATTGTGATTTCAAGTTGAACCTGATCCGTCATATCGCGGATAATGTCTAAATGCTTGTAGATCATGTGACTTTTGGTGACCAGGTGCACCATCCATTTATTATCATTTTCCCAATGCTTTCTGAAAACTTGAAGCACTTCGGCCATGATGTCGCGCTTGAGTTCTTTTTCCACCTTAGCTATTACTAACGGCAGATATCCCTCCGTAGCAGGGTTCACCTGTACCCTTTTTAAATGCTGAGGCAAATGCTTGTATTTTTCCAGTTCCTTATCCAACTTATCTGCAATCCAGAGTTTTACTTTTGCTTCAATTGGAAATTCAGCTTGGAGGTTGAAAGGGTATCCTTGAACATAGCAATACTGGCAACCAAAATGACAGCCGATACCGGTATTCAAGGTGAAAGGAAAATTGTGACTGTCGATTTCTTTTTGCTTGGTGAGGGCCGTGCCAGGTTTATCATGAAAAATAACAGTCTTTTTGGTGTCCGCTTTCTTTTTTGGTTCGGGGACTTTATGGAAAGCAGGGATGACGATATCATCCACAATCTCTTTTACGTTGTCATCTTCAGATCTTTTTTGCTTTGATTCCACGATTGTTTCAGTATCCATAAACGCTCTCCTGTTGTTTTTATTTTTGGCGGCACCATCAATTCTCTGATAATTAACAGTGCACCGCCATATTTTTCTGCACATTTGAGGACCTGTTTGATTAGAATCGGCAAATTATCGGAATACTAAAGAATAGCTATCCAAAAAAAGGGAATAAACCTACTGAAACACCCGCAGGGATTTGGTGCGATTTCATCTCAGTACCTTCCTTATGTTTCCTCCTGCCGATCTTTTCGGCCCTTCAGGCTGTGTGTCGGGAGCTACCGGCCATAAAGCGTCTTGACGCGCAACGCAAGATTCGCCACTGGTATTGGGCGTCAGTTTTCACTAATCGTTATTCGGGCGCTGTGGAATCCACCAGCGCGCGCGATTTCCTCGACTTGAAAGCCTGGATGG
Source organism: Desulfatitalea tepidiphila (assembly GCF_001293685.1). Lineage (NCBI taxonomy): Bacteria > Pseudomonadati > Thermodesulfobacteriota > Desulfobacteria > Desulfobacterales > Desulfosarcinaceae > Desulfatitalea > Desulfatitalea tepidiphila. Next base: position 633,812 of record NZ_BCAG01000006.1, read on the forward strand.
ACGATGATGATGTCCGGCCACCGATGCTGCAGGAATTCCATAACAATTTTAGGAACATCGACTTACGCAAAGAAACAAAAAAGGAACATCGATTTATAACGGTATTTTCAATTTGCTCGTTTTGCAGGGGGCAAGAGATTGGATGACAGGAAACGTGCCGTCATATGGTGATCTGGACGATCACCATATCGTACCTTCATCGCGTGCTGACAATGGCCTCAAAAGCATCAACGTTCACACGATCCTAAATCGAACTGCGGTGGTCCCCAAAAACTGGACAATGTGCTAAGCTCTGGGCCACACCCTAAAAGGAGCTTTTCATGACCAAGAAACGGAACCAAGATATCCAACCACAGTAAAGGATCAAGATAATGCACCCGTTGATTGATACAAAAATGGTCGAAACCATTCGGGCCCTCGGGCACACCTTTGACAATTTGCCCGAGCGCATCGAAACGATGAAAGCGATGAATCTACCGTTTGATCGCCCGGCGGAAAATGTGGTTATTATGGGCTGTCAAAATCTGAAAATGGTTCCCAATGCAGTTGAAAAATTCGCCCGAATACTGGAACGCGCAGGCGTTGATTTCACCTTTTTGTCCAAGGAATATTGCTGCGGCAATTATCTGTATCGTCCGGCAATCAAGGCAAAAGACGAAACGGCGATGGAAGAGTGTCACACGCTTTCAAAAGAATTTGTCGGCAACAACATCGAACAGGCGAAAAAGCTGGGGGCAAACCGAATCATTCTTTTCTGCTCGCCATGCTATCCAATCTATAAGTTTGCGTTTCCAGAGGAGAACATCATCTATTTTCCCGAGGTCCTGCTTGAGTCCATGGGCACTTTGGAATGCAATCAACAAATCGATTATTATGCCGGATGCTATAAGTTACACCGACGTTTTGCACCTGTTCCCGTGGATTTGAAATCAACGAATCAGGTCTTCGACAAGATCAAAGGGCTATCCGTAAACAGGATCAGCGCGCCTTCCTGTTGTTTTACACCTGCTGGCCTGGGGCACATGCTCGATCACGTTCAAGCCGACACCATGGTTCACATCTGCACCGGGTGCTATTCACAGGCCGTTGTCAATATGCCTGAAGATCGGCACGTGAATATTATGATGCTCCCCGAATTTATTGATATGATTCAGACCGCATAATGAAATTAGGCTTTGGGAGGATGTCCAAACTGTATTTGCTTTTCAAAACGAAAAATTGAGTCTGCCGAGAAGCGCGCTTCAAATCTGCAGATCACAGAACGGAACCGGGATGTTTTTTACATCTGAGGGGTTTTGGTGTGACACCGGCCATCTAATCCTGACTGGCCAGTGCCCAAGACAGACAAGGACACCCGCCCCCCTGACCCACTATTTCACGATGCACTTATCCTTTTTTTCGCTCAATATTCCCATCATTGCGTACATCCCGTTCCATTTGCGTCCTCATCTGGCAGCATCTCAAATGGCAACTCCACGGTATACCAGGTGTGACCACAACCGCCATCATCGATCAAATGAATCACTCGGCGCCGTTTAACCATAATGCCCCTCCATGGCACCTGTTCATAATCCGATAAAACCCTTGTCTTGCCGATCTTGTTACAATATGGACAGTACTTAATTGCCATCTGCGTTTCCTCCATTTAAAAATATGAACGCCTATAAAAGACGTCGTTCTTGAAAATTTATGCAACTTTATCTTCAAATAAACGATCAGCGGTCTCCTCAATAAACCATCGAAGTCCCCATGCATCATCGTAAATTATCTTCGCAAACTCTGATATTTCAGCTGGCGATGCTGTGGTCAACCAGTCAAGTTGCTTATCAGAATACTTGATATGCAGTTTTGGCAATCTTCCAACCATATTTTCAAATTCCATTGAATCATCACCGTATCGGTTTTTAAGTTCAGGCATTTTAAGATCCAAGACTCGTTTCAAATATTCATGGTTATCGTCTTCTTGTTTAATCACATACCGCACCCCCTGGTTATCCCAATAGAGTTGTATTTCTCCGAAAAAGCAGCAATCAATATAGATGGTGTGACCCCAGTCGTTCGTCGCCATAATCTCGTCATCGAATGTTTTCCAGGGCTTATAAAACGCTTCATTGAACGAATTGAAGTAAACGGTCCAGAAGGTATGGGCTAAAACGCGCTCTTTGGATGGCAATTGACCAAATGGCAGTTTTTCATCATCAGATACATCGATGGGCTCAAGATACTCTGGCAAACCAAATGTGAGTGTCTTTTCATCGATTTGGAAGAGACTGAATCCTAATGGATATCGCTGAAGGTATTGTACCAATGAAGACACTACAAGCTCGTCTGCTGCAGGGTTTTGAAGATCGCTGGTGTTCGTACCAGGTGCATATAGAATGATCCTTCTATCACAGTCATTTCCAATCCCGAAGGTGGCATCGATGATCTGATCAACAGCAGGTTCGCCAATTTTGAGGTCAATAAGAACTCTTATTGCCTCAGGGTCATTATCTTTCTTAACTTTTAATAGGATGCCTTCACGGTCGCCTTTTCGCTGGTACTTTTTTATGGGTTTAACTTCCGTGATTTTTGAAATACCGCTTTTTTCCAGCAGATCGTGTAAGGGTTGCGCCTCGGTAATGAGGTCTATTAGATCTCTAACGTTTTCATTTTTATTCTTGAAATTATGCATTTAGGTTTTCCTCCTTTTGGTCGATTTCTTTTTGAAGCAAGTCGCGAATATACGCTGATATTGTGACTTCCAGATTGTCGGTGATGTCGACCAACCGCTGATAACTATCCTCTGTGAGCAGCACTCCGACATTGCGAGTATAGAATTTTTTCCGCATGCTTAAATCCTCCTATGAATTGAAATTGTATTTGATTTATATTTTGTTCTGAATTTTTTAGAAGTTAGTGCGAGTCGGTAACTAAAAGATCCGAGCAAGAATCGAAACGAAATGATGAAATGGTAAAAAGCATCTAAGGAAACGCTGTTGGATTCTAAATCTGCTGTCGCATTATTCCTTCTTCATTTTTTCATTTAAAAAATTCCATGAACAACAAATTTTTTATTGAATCGAGGAAACCGCTAATTAGTTCTCAGTCAAATGGTTTTCTATGTAATTTCAAAGGGCTTGACAATTTTTAGATGTTACAGCTCAATTTTTTCTAAAGTTTCAGACAGACTAACCGAAAACACATTCTATAGTAGTGTAATTTTTAGATAAGCAAAGCTTTTGAAAACCATTTATAGGAATCGTAAACAGGAGGCAAAAATGATCAAAAAATCACACCGAAAAATACTTGAATCTGATCAACTCGGTCCATCTAAAAAAGAAATAAGTGAACGTTTTGTAAAATCAATTAAATTTGTTAACGAAGTATTTCAGTATCTATTTGAGGCTCCGGAAGGGCATTACATATGTTATCGATGCAATGCTAAAGGACCAATTAGTTACCCATATTCGAAGAGAAAAAACGAAGGTAGATTTTCAAGTATAAAAATCGGCGAAGGTTTCATGTCTTCGTACTGTGGAGTTTGCAACGGCACTGGTTTTGTGGATTTTGTGACAAACGCAAGAAGACCGACCACACAAACTCACTTGGATTATGGATTCTATATACCAACTACCGCGATTGATCTTGATGATAAGGAAATTGCCTCTACTATTTTTTATAATTTGTATAATGGCCATAACTATAAGGGCCTTAACTTAAATTTTAAAAAACCAAATTTCGATAGGATTAAAAATAAAAAAATTAAAAAATTTATCGAATATTTCGCAGAATACAAAAAGGCTCGTGATAAAAGAAAGAAATTCATTAACAAAAACTTTACTGATTTACAGAACAATTTATTGGAGTCTACTAAATATAGCAATTTTGAAAGAAATCAATATGAATGTTCCCATTGCAAATCTCAACCATTCGATATTTTACACAATGAAAATTATGACACAATCGATTTGACAATGTGTGGAAAATGTTATGGCAGAGGATACCAAAATAAGAATGATACACTTCCTATTTTTGACAAATATGTTTTAGAGCTTGAAAATCCCGATTATTCGAACAAAAAGAAAATGCTTAAGAGCATACTGTCCAACGCAGATTTATATTATCTTGCCTTGATGGTTAAACTTGATCAAATGAAAAATTCAGAAAAAAAATTGAAAAATAAAACTACCGCAGCCACAGTACCAGCTTAAAAATTAGAAAATCGAAAAGCGTTGCTTTTCCCAAAGTCGCTGCTGCTTTAAAAACTTTAATCTTGAGACGATGTAAGAAGATAAATAGATATGTGACCAATGATTAGCTGCTGATAAACTGTAAATGCCATCTCGGTGAGATTAAAAAATACGAAGTTATTTTAAAAACCTTTTTAATCTAATATTTAGAATAATAACAATATAGTAGTTGAAAAATTAAAAGATTAACGAAGATCTGAACTTTTATACTATATATATGCTTTTTTATATATTGTATTATTTTTATACTTTTGAGTATTTGGGATATAAAGTGAGTTAATCTTTTAATTTTCGTTGTAAGATGTTGGAATCAGTTTATTTATGGGATTAAAAACATTTTAATCCGTTTTAATTTTATTAATCTAAATCTGCGGGGATTATTATTTTTAGCAGCAAGCACCTTTGGGAAGAGCAACGCTCTTCATTTTTTTACTTTAATTTTCACACATCAAAATTCTCATCGGCACAAAATCCACTCAAATAAGCGAGAGATCATCCCAAGAATAATAGCTCAGGACAATCCCTCGTTTACTGCTGTAAATTCACGATTTCATTGTCAGGTGCAAATATCCGAAGTTGATTGGCGTGTCTACTCGAATTTGCAATCAGATATCCTTCAGATTCAAGCGCCTTTCGAAAATCAATTTTCGATGTCATTCGTTTTATGCCGGCGGATTCACAAAATTTTTGGTAAAGCTTATAGACCTCTTTTAGTGGAGCTGACCTGTCATCCGAGAAAATGATGTCACAATGGGATTCGATAAACTCACAAACGCTGTTGTTTTTTTGCTTGTACTGACTTTTCGATTTTCTCATGGAATCACTGACAGCGAATATAAAATCATGATCCCTTAACCGTCTGTACCCTTCAAGCGCCCAGTTAAATATCCCGGACAGTTCATTCATCAGCTTTCCGGTCAACTCCACATCCATTTCACTTTCGGTAAATTTTTTCGGAAATTCGATCACATGAATTCTTCTCCACATGCCATAGGTATTGTCTTCGATTTCAGGCAGTGTGTTCATTCCCAAATAGTGCTTGGCATAGGGTTTGAATTTCGATGGTTTCTTGTACACCTCCCGGCCTGTCACCCAATCACCAGCGACGACGGACTTGATCAGGTCGGTATTCATGCACCTGGCATTGGGCGTTTCCCCCGATACGTTGATCATTTTCCCGAATAGTTCTGGCAGATATTTTTCATCGTTCAAACGATTCAAGCTGATGTTAGCCACATTGTCCTTGCCACAGAGGCAGCTAATTACATCGATGAACACCGATTTTCCATTGCCACCATCACCGATTAAAAAGAATATGACCGCCTTGGGAATGGCCTTATGGAATGCATAACCGACCGCCTCCTGTACAAATAGGATTGTCGCTTTATCACCCATAAAAATTTCATTCAAGTATTGGAGCCACCTGGGACATTTGGCGCTGGGAGCATAATCATAGGGCAGTAGGTTGGTCGTAAATATTTCCGGATTATGCGGGACTAACTTGTACCGGGACAGGTCATACAAGCCATTTTGCATGGTCAGGTAACGGACCTGGTCTTCAAATGCCGTTTCGATATCGATCAGATCATTTCCAATGGCATAGTGGATAAAGTTCGCTTTCGATGCCGGCGTAAACAGCTCACGGTGCTTACCCAATTCGGCCTGACAGATATTATTCAACCGGTCATCGCTGCACTGTTCATAGCATTGGCCATTGTATCTGAAAAAAGCCCGCTCTTTTTCAAGGAATTTGAGCATATGCTTTTTATACATGAATTCTTGAAAGTTGACGATTTTAAGGGTGTATTTACTCTTGTCGTCTTTTTGCAGGGCACCTGATATGAATAGGGGATCCTGGCGCTCTTCTTCTGTTAGATGGGAAAACTCCTTGGCCTTTTCAATGCTGTGTTTCAGGTAGGCCTCTGGCGAGGAGTGTTCCCGATATTTGGCGCCGATGGCATAGTTTTCAAATATGACCTTGATTTGGCCAGCGTCAAAACCCTTATTTACCAAGGCAATGATAACCGCCTGGTCTGCCTCACTCCGGGACGGGTATGATCCATCCTTACCATGCAGGATCAGGTTTTTGATTTTATCCGATACCGGAAGTGAGGATATGTTTTTATCCCAATCCGAAGAGGGTGAATCATAGACGGTGGCCTGTGGTATCGCATTATCTTTGGGTTTGGGCTGAAAATCCATAAATGATTCGAACGCTTTCAGATCATAGGTCGGCCCCGAGTCATCAATTATAATTACAGGACGGGGATTGCCAGGGATCTTGAAGTTAAATGTCCCAGGAACGCGCAATATGCGGTTAATATTGTGCGTCCCACCATCAGCATGGATTTTACTTAAAATCGCCCTGTTGACGTTCTTAAGGTCATTTAGGCCTATTTTTAAAACCTCTGCCGGAAAGTCCAATATCCAATAGCAATGAAATCCGCCACCGCTGTGAATGACAAGTGACGCTGGTATTTCAAATGCCTTTATTGCAGTGAGCGCTTCATCATACGTATCGTATTCCGGCTTCTTTTTATGGCCATCATGTCCATAGTCGATCTCAGCATGAAAGGACGACAGGTAGTGTACATTTTCCTCTTTGCCTGCCTTTCCAACCCGTGGATTAACTCCAAAATAGACATCAAGACCTTGCTGGCATGCTCGATATGCTGCATCGACGGCGTCAGGTATTGTGTTGTGGTAGGATTGATATTTTGGTCCGTTGTAAAACCCGTCAATTTGGATTTCACCGCAGTCGTTCTGCATAGATGCTTCAAACAATCTGCTTAAAAAATGTGTTGCCGTGTTATTGAATTGCTCTTTGTCTGTGATCATGTTTTGAGGATTCATTACATTTCATCCTCCTCTCGATTGATATTGTTCAGCGCCGATGCCACTGCATCTCTGACCCATTCGGCCATACTGGTCTGTTGCTCGTCTGTAATCCGTTTAATCAGATCGAAGTGTTCCTGTGGCAGCGCCACGCTGAGGGATTTTGAAAATTGGCGTGTTCTCATGATGTTTCCTCCTGTAAATGAAATGAACAGCAATGATAATTGCTTTTGTATTGATTTGTTACCGCGAATGAAGCATGAAGTATTCAGTTGCAAACTCGTCCGTGCAAAAAAATGGGGCAACCCCCTGTTGGAGATCGCCCCGCCATTATTTTTCTTTAATTTTCTGCTTAAATATCCAACCCGTTTTGCTTGGGAATTGGAATACCCACGATCTTTTTAATCTCTTTTTTCCACCGGATCATCGGGTTGTCCTTGTGGCGCCGATAAATTGCCTTGATGATGGTTTCGGTTTGCCCCTGACGCACGTTATCGATGGCCTGTAGCATAACAGGGTCTGCATGCTTCTCTAAGCGGACCAGGTGGTTCATCGTACCGATCCATATCGAATGGGTCACATATGGCAACAAATCGCTTACAAGCGCGTCTATGTTGGCAGAATCGAGCATGGGCTCGACACTTACCGATGTTTGAAATCCGGCCTGGCAGGCGTAGATTAAACACTGCTTGCGCTCATCATAGCTTGGGGCATTCGGCTCCCAAAATGAAAGAATGCGATTATCGCGGGCGCCGATGGAAAAGCGAAATAGGATCTGATCTCTGTAGGAGCGAAGAAAAACGCACAGTTGCTCAATGCAGTTGAAATGAGGTTTGGATACGATCAAGATCTGATTGCCCGCTTGAACAAGCCGCCAAATGACGTTTTCACAAGCATCCAAGTTACTATCGGTAATATCATGTGTAGATGGGAACATGACCTGGCCAGGATATTTCTTATGAGACTTGTACACGTCCTTTTCCCGCACTCGTTCAAGCGGCCATTGTCCCACCGTCAGTTGTTTTCGACGAACGGCCATCTCTTTGGCATAACAATACAGACAATCATGGGAACAACCGGTGCAGCAATTTACAGTCTTTACTGACCACTCTTGCGTACCTTCACATTTTATCGATTTTTTAATCATTTTTTTTTCCTTTCAAAGTAAAATTAAAAGAGCCAATCCCCTTAAACGAAGATTGGCTCCTTAGCTCTGCCATCATGGCAAGGTTTCAAGTTTTAAAAATTTATCCGCTCAAGCTGCCGAATTTTTAAAAGTTTAAATTTTTAAATCTTCTCGACTTGAGCGGATAACGGATTGACCACCAACACCTCTTTACCCTCATAGATCGGATCCTGGATCGTTTCAGGAGCCGGCAACCCAATTGCATTTTCAAGCGTTGGCGTCGTGATATAGTAGCCGTAATAGCGGCTCTTGGGGGGCTTGGCACGCTCCAGCATACCCATCGTCACAAGAGCCATAAGATCGTTGCTCATGCTCGATAACGAAAATTGGGCATCGGATCTGCCTATCTTTTCGAATATCTTTTCTCGTGTGGCCCAATATCCAGAACCTTGTGCGATCGTGGACAGTTTTTCGACATCATCGTCTTTGGTCAACAAGGCGGTGCTGAGTTTGGCCATATTCAAGGTTTTGACCGCATCGAAAACCATCTTCTGACGGTCAGAAAAACGTGTCGACCCGACCAGTAGCATGCCATCTAGCAGCAAACGGCTGATGTGATATTCGACTTTTGTGGCAACAAGCGGCCCGTTGGACACCGGTTCCGTACCTTTTGCAATACCTGCATTTATTAGCCAGTAACGCACCTCATCTTCATCCGTACCGAACATTAAAGCCCCAAGCTCCGCCATCTCGACCGTGGGGGGATTACCGATGATGGCACAGATAGAAATCAGGTGTTTCAGAATCGTCAATTTTTCAACAGCATGATCACAACCACTTTCAATAAAAGCGGTTTCCAATTGCTGTTCGTAAGGAATAACCACCGGCTGTGGCTTCAACCTCTGAAAAGATTTTCGAAACTTAAATAGGGGCGAATGAATCAAGCCGTATCGCTCATATAGGTCAGGCATGCTTTGGGAAATTGCTCCCTGATTCCCAACGACAGGAATTTTCAAAACTGAAGGAAGGCTAAGCTCTTTACCAGGCGTGCCGCCGGTAATACCGAGCACTGACACACGCATCTCGGATCGATGCTCGGACAGGTCAACCTTGTATTTTCCTTTTGTTACCTCTTGCTGGACACTATATCCGCGGGTGAGAATCAGTTCCAAATCTCGAGATACCTTGCTAAAGCCATTTACTGTTGGACTAAGGATGCATTTGCCATCAAGTAGTCTCCCATGATCTATATATAGGTGTTCCTGTTTGAATTCCGGAAACTCGATGACCGCATCTTTCGGAACGATTCTTAAGCATTGATCCAGTAGTTGGACTGCTTCTTGAGCGTTATCGGGTTCGAGCATTGCAGAGATGGGGTGACCTAATCGGGCAGACAACATGCACATTGAAATGAGATTCGCTGCCTGAATATTTTCAGGGGTGATCCCAATGGACTGCAGGTGGCCCGATGCCCTATATTGGATCGGTTGAAGAGCACCATCGGGCCGTATAATTGGCCATTCGATGAACTGATGGATCGGATCGGAATGCCCCGCGAACACTGTCGGAAGGATATTCTTATCCGGTATAACGCCTGTGTTGGTTGCAGGCATATCAATTATAATGTCTTCATTCTGTACTTCATGACCCTTTGGGTCAACTTTTTGTGATTGTTTCATGATTGAAATTCCTTTCGCAAAAAAATGTAAACAAAAAGGCCGACCCGGAAATCGGATCGGCCCATAAACAAACAACTACATGCGGCTTGCCTTTATACCCTCATATGCATCACCTCCATTGCACCAAAAAATGCTTTTAAACGATTTATTCGTTTATGTAATTTTGTTGATACAATGCAGGATAGTTGTCGAAAACCATCTACCATTCTGTAATTATATTATAATTCGTATTTTTTTAGGGAGGGCATACAAGAATATTCGGTCACACTGTGATATCAAGTTCATTTCTTGTACGAGGATATTTTCGGTGGAAATGAAAAATGGGATTCAGCTGGAGTTTCACGATTTGAATGGTGTCAAATGGCCTCATCATCTTTATTCAAGTCTTTATTAGAATCTATATCCCGCTTTTCATTCTGCGATTGGTGTTCGTCATATCCGAAACAGCGCGCCCAATCCATTGAAGAAGAATCGTGTTTGTCATTTTCAGGGTTAAAATTTTTGATGGCATCAGCTATTGATTTGAATTCTCCGACCGGCGGTGAGTTTTGAGCAGAAAAGCTATCGGTTATTTTTTTCTTCTCATCGTTGATCATTTTATTCAGTTGCTTTTTTACATCATTACTTAGCTGTCGTGCACTCTTTATTTCATTTCTCAAATCCTCAAGGTGTTGCAATATACACTCTAGTTTCTCTTCATCATTTAGTTTTGGTTGCTCCGCTATTTCACAGTATATTTCTTCGAGATCCAGCAAGTTGGATTCGACAATTTCTTCGCAATTCGACTTTTTCAATTTATTAATCTCAAGATTAACTTTATTCAAACGTTCTTTAATTGATTCAACCCTTTCTTTGCTGTCAAGTTTTGGCTCCTTATTTAGTTCATTTTTAATTTGATTAAGTTTTGACCATATCGGATCTAATGCTTCTTCATAGAATGATTTTTTTTCTTTTGTAGTAATTTCATACATATTCATTTCAAGTTGATCCAAAATCAACTCGACATTTTTTCTACGATAATTAGCCGCATACTCAATTTTTTCTAAGTAATATTCAAACTCGCCTGGCTTCGGAGATTTATTTCCAGTGCTCTGAATCTCACCATCAAGCAGATTTTTTAAATGCCGCATCTCACTTGAATCGTTTTTATCAACTCTTGCAAAATCGGCCGTTTGCTTCAGGCACTCATTGGCAGACATTCCCTGTTTCAATAGTTTATAAAAATGATCACGGATGCCCGCTTGTCTGATATTTTCGAGGCGAAAACCCGAGTCTATGTTGTTCAGGCAGTTATCTATGTGATTATTCAATGATTCAGGAGTGTATCTTGATCCTGACTTCTTCTGTGGGAACAATGGCTTTTTTGGATAGAATCTGTGGCCAGCCTTTTTTAAGTGATTCATGTGATTTTGAACAATGGTCTTTACCCAATCTGAAATTGGAATCGGGGTTCCATTAACTGATATGGTGTTGCGAGCAATACCAGACTGGGATACGTCACCTATGTTTAATCCACGGACTTCATGATTTTTTAATGCGCACTTATGGCAAATTTCCGCCATATTGGCCAATACTTCACCATCGATGGTTGGGGTCTGCACCTGTCTAATCTTTTGAATGGCTTTTTGGATTTCAGCTGTTGTTAAACGGGTCCGGGCCATATGTCCTCCTTTCATGTATAAGCTTGAAGACGCCATTTTCCTAAATCCTGCGGGCAAGCAACAGCACCATCCAAATCTTCTATAAATCAGCCACTGTCTATAGCAGCTTACTCTTTTTTGCGACGATTGTCAGTGCCGATGACGGCAATTTTTACATAACAACCCAATATCACATTACATTTTTTACAATTTTTCGAAATCCTGCAAACACCAAACATAATCATACAAATACAAGACTCGGAAAATTGTGTCCAATGATCTCAATCGATGATGCCTGTGGGACTGCTGACTCTGCTGACTCTGCTGACACACTCTCCAAGCATGCGAAATCAAAACGAAAGGATTTATAAAATGGAAGAAAATTTGGTTGAACTTATCAAAGGGTATGAAGTCACAGAAAGTTGTAATAGAAGCTCCATCCCGAACTCAACCGGGGCTGATGATACAAGGCCGGTCGAGGCACCAGCTGCAAAGGGTGCGGATACAGTCGAGACGGAAATTGAAGAACAATCCAGGGATTTGATTTATGAAATCCGAGACGGCCACCTATTTAAAGTGACAGGGGGCAAGGACACTCGGGTTGCCAATTTTTACCTGACAATTGCCGCACAGTATATCCGAATGGATGAGGGCACTGTCACAGGCCGGGATTTTAAAATCGAAGTGCATTTAAGGGACGAAATTATCGAGTTGATGATTCCTGTAGAGGAATTTTGCGGCAACCGATTGGCAAATCAAATCATTGCACAGGCCGGATCAAGGGCTATCATCTATGGCAATCAAAATGATTTGAGAATTGCTGCCCAGGAGATGTCCACACCACCAACGAAGACCATCACTTCAAGCATGGGTTTTGACAATCATGGAATGTATTTAGCGCCCGGCATGGTGATCTCAAAAGCCGGTATTGATCAATTACCAGAGATCGACGTTGACTTGAGTGAGGGCAATTTTTCCCGTCACATTGGTTTTTTGTCACCTAACCAGGATCGGATCAAGGATTTGGTCGACCATATTCTGGCTGATTTTATGCAGCTCAAGTATCACCAGGTCGTCTATCCGCTGATCGGTCATATCGTTGCGGCTGCCTTTGCATCACAGATTAGTGAAATTGGCAGACAAAAGCCCGTGATGCATCTTCAAGGAACTTCAGGTTGTGGCAAGACCTTTCTTGGCAACCTTGCCGCATCCTTTTATTGTGCCTTCAACGATAGGCCCATCCCTTGGACCTCCACTGCGAATTCGATTGAATATGAGGGGTATTTTTTCCGTGACGCGCTGTTTTTTATCGACGATTTGAAAACATCGATAATTGATCCGAAAAAGGTCATCCGAATCATTCAGAACAGTGCCAACTCTCAGGGACGCAGCCGTCTGACTGCCGGTGGCGGTCTCAAGTTGACGCCCATGCGAGGCGTAAGAGGCCTGATCCTGTCAACAGGCGAGGATTTCATAAACGATGTCGAATCGGTCTCCGGTCGCACCCTACTTATTCATGTGGAGCCGGACCAGAATCAGCAATCTGGTAACAAGTGCTGGGCTCGCCGGGATGAATACAGCATGTTAATGCCCGCCTTGTTGCAGTGGCTTTTGGCTCAGGATGATTGGACTGAGCAATTTGAGAATTGCGTAAATGAAGAGACGGCAAGAATTAGCGCCACCATAGCCGATTTTTCCAACGGATTTCGCGTAGCCAGCAACTGGGCCTTAAATGCCTGGGGCTTTATGCTATTTGTTAGATACGCTGAGCATTTACAGGTTGTCAATGAGGGCCGCGCAGATGCAATCATTCGTGAATACAGACAGATAGTCGAAAACCATATCGCCGCACATGCAAATCGCATAAGGATTCAAAGTCCGGTCGAGGTTTTTTATCAGATTCTCAGCCAGAGATTTGCCACCGGTTCCATCATGGTACAAGGGTTATCGGATCAAAACAGCGGTCGCCTGATTGGCAAGGTCCGTGAAAACCAAATTATTTGTCTGTTTCCTGATCCAACCTTCGAAGTCCTGCAACGGCACTTTCGGGCTTCTGGTAGAAAAATGTCCTTTAGCAAAGAAACATTAAGGGACGCCTTGGACAGGGAAAACCTCATAATAAGGTCAGGCCCAGGCCGCATCACCCATCAAGTCAGAATGGGTGCCAGCCGGCTGCAGGCATGGCAGTTCGATATCAATGAATTTAAAGCACGCTGCGGTATGATGGATTAATCAATCCCGGCAGTGAATCGTTACAACAACTAAAATCAATTAGGGTCCCGAACCCCGATCATGTTACGGTCACCGCCATAGTGCACCGGCCAACCTACCGCAATTACCCGCAACACCGATTTAGTTACAGGTCATAACTGACCGAATTTATAAGATGTTACCTCTGGACCCGGGAAGGACAGAGGTCATCATGGATCAAATCAAGAGTCAACTCGGCCAGGTCCTCGGCGTCAAGCAGATCGCCGAATACACAGGGCTTGACCAGAAAACCATTAGAAAATACTATCATCAATTAGGCGGGATACGCGTGGGATCGCGTATCGTGTTCTTTGAAAAGGAGTTTATCAATGCCATACAAACGCAATCACAAGTGGTATGCCCAGGTGCGCAAAGAGGGCCAGAAATGCGAACGGGTCTTCCTGACGAAGAAGGAGGCCGTGGATTGGGAAGTGGAGATGCGGAAAAAGCCCGTAAGCGAGTGGTCAGGCAGGACCGACACGGTCTGTTTGAATGATTGGGCGCAAAAATATCTCGATTTTTCCCGACCCAGCTTCTCTCACAACACGTATGTCGAAAAACGCTCGTTATTCAAGCGCTTGTTCAAGATCTTAGATCCTGACATGCCGGTGTCAAAGCTAAAACCAGCCCTGCTGATGGAATATATTGTTGAACAGAAGGAGCAGCGGTCTGGGAATGCTTCAAACCGGGACCGGAAGAACCTGGTGGCGGCATGGAACTGGGGTATGAAATACATGGACCCTCCCCTTCCCGGCCCCAATCCCTGCCTGGTGGAGCGAATGCCTGAGATACGGCAGCCGAGATACGTCCCCCCGGATGAGGACTTCTGGAAGGTGTATGCGTTAGCAGAAGGCCAGGACAAGGTCATGTTGTTGGCTTTTTTGCACCTGGCGGCCCGTCGAAGTGAAATCTTCCGGCTCACATGGGAGGATATCGACTTTGCAAACAACCGCGTAAGAATATGGACCAGAAAGAGGCATGGGGGCACTTACGAGTATGACTGGCTACCCATGACCAAAGAGCTTCGCAAATCGATGCGGTGGTGGTGGGAAAACAGGCCCATCAAGGACAAGCCCCATGTGTTTTTATGCCTGGATAAGACCGAATTTTGTAGAGACTATCTGGGCGAGCCCTTTCGTTACCGGATCCATTTCATGCGGCGCCTATGTGAACGAGCCGGAGTCAAGGTCTTTGGATTCCACGCTATAAGGCATTTTTCTGCATCCCTGTTGTTCAAGTTGGGATACGAGGTCGCTGTCATTCAGACGATACTCCGGCACAAAAGCCCCAACACAACCGAGCGCTACTTAAGAAGCATCGGTCTGGAAAGGGTCCGGGAGGCGTTGGAAGATTTGAAACCGTCACCCGCTCGGGTCATAAAATTGGAGGAAAGGCCAAAAAAGGCCCGGGCAGCAGGAAAGAAAAAAGCCGTCTGAGGAGCCGTCAACTCCTCAAGCGGCAGAGGCAAGGTTTGTAACCTATTGATTTTTTGGTGATCCCAAGGGGATTCGAACCCCTGTTACTGGCGTGAGAGGCCAGTGTCCTAACCGCTAGACGATGGGACCACATCGGTAAAGGTAGTGCGTGGCATATAGAATGGCCGCGTGTTTGTCAACCAAAATTGGCGGCGTGGCCCGGTCGCCGACAACCGGTGATCTCCTTGAGAAGCCCGGATGGATTGAGCCCAAACCTCATGGAGCACTCTTTTTGACCCCCTTGCGGATGCCGACGCTGAAATAGACGATCGGGCCGATAAAGGGGACCAGGGTGACGAAGGCCCAGGCGGCCTTTTTTTCGATGCCGCCGAAGTCTTTTTTGGAGATGTCGATGACGGCCCAGACGGTGAGCAGGTAAAAGGCGATGCCACCCAGGACGATCCATTCCGCTGCGTTCATGTTCGTTTTATCCTTCCAGCAGACCGGTGATTTCCAGGATGGTGTTCACATAGTACTTGCTGTGATTATAGTGGTAGACGACCTTGAAGGCCTGGTTGCGGTCGATACCGGGTTTCCAGCCGTAGTTTTGCAGGTAGCTGGCGATGCTGAAGATGGCGTCGGCATCCACGAAGAGATCGATCCGGCCGTCGCCATCGCCGTCCTGCCCGTAGGCGAGGATGTTGCTGGGCATGAACTGGGCGATGCCCAGGGCGCCGGCGTAAGATCCGACCACGGAAACGGGATCGACCCGGTGCAGGTCGGTGTAAGTCAGAAAGGCCTTGAGCTCCTTATAGGCCCAGTCGGATTTGCTGTCCGCCTTTTTTTCGTAATCGTCGCGGCGGAATCGGGTCTTTTGATTCAGTTGCTGGTAGAGATACTCCCTGGGGCCGGGTTCGGTCAGGGCCGCCATGGTCGAAAGGGTGTTGAGGATCGAGCGCTTGCCCAGATAGCGGCCGAACTTGGTCTCCACCAGGATGATGGCCGTGATCACTTTGGGGTCCACGCCGAACTTCTGCCGGGCCGTGGTCAGGATGTCGGCGTGCGTGGCCATGTAAAGGCGGGCTTCGTCGATCCAGCTGTGATGGGTCATCTTGCCGTAGTCCAGTTTGGCCTCGTTGTGCTGGAAATAGGCGGCTACGCTCTGAGCTTCGAACACGACCTCCGCGTTGCTGTAAAGCTGCCGGATGCGCCCGGCATCGTACCCGTCGGCGACAAGACGCTTTTGCAGAGCGTCAAAAAACGAGGCGGTCCCGTCCTCGGCGTCGGACGACGGTATGGCGGCCAGAAGCCCCAGAATAATGAAAATTGGGACGATCCAGGCCCTGATCCAGCATTCAAGGAATGAACCTGCTCGATTCATGAAAAGTCCTGTAGGGCTGACCGGAAGTCTTGGTTCGCGCGGCTGCGGCCCTGCGGCCGCGCTTGATAGGGCCACAATGACATGCTATGGTGCGGGCTGTCAATTGGTAATGGTTGGATTCCTTGAAGAAATCGACGGTCTGAAGACCAGGCGGCGGCCGGAATGGCGACGGTGGTAAAACCCATGGCGAAGACGATTTACAGCTGCCAGGCATGCGGCTATCAGTCGCCCAAATGGCTGGGCAAATGCCCGGATTGCGGCCAGTGGGATAGCTTTGCCGAGGAAAAGATGGCCGACAAAGCGCGCGGCGGCCCTCTGCGCGGTATTTCGGCGGCGCTCAAAGCTCCTGCGCCCGTACCCATCGACGAAGTGGATGTCGAAGACCAGGCGCGCCTCTCCACCCGCATCGGCGAATTGGACCGGGTGCTGGGCGGCGGCCTGGTGCCTGGATCGCTGGTGCTCATCGGCGGGGACCCGGGCATCGGCAAATCCACATTGATGCTCCAGGCCCTGCACGGCATGGCGGCCGGCACGAGCAAGGTGCTCTATGTGTCGGGCGAGGAGTCGGTGCAACAGTTGCGCCTGCGCAGCCGCAGGCTGGGGGCCGGCGCGCCGCGCCTGCTTGTGGTGTCGGAGATCGATCTGGACGCCATTTTGAAGATGGTCGAGACCCATCGGCCCGACGTGCTGGTGATCGATTCCATCCAAACCATGTACAGCAGCGACCTCGCCTCGGCGCCGGGCAGC
Source organism: Desulfatitalea tepidiphila (assembly GCF_001293685.1). Lineage (NCBI taxonomy): Bacteria > Pseudomonadati > Thermodesulfobacteriota > Desulfobacteria > Desulfobacterales > Desulfosarcinaceae > Desulfatitalea > Desulfatitalea tepidiphila. The sequence goes on from NZ_BCAG01000006.1 coordinate 651,117, forward strand.
GTTAGCCAGGTGCGCGACTCGGCCATGCGTCTGATGCTCAACGCCAAGAAGAGCGGCATCCCCACCCTGCTGGTGGGGCATGTGACCAAGGAGGGCGCCATCGCCGGTCCCAAGCTGCTGGAGCACATGGTGGACACGGTGCTCTACTTCGAAGGCGACCGCAACCATGTGTTCCGCATCCTGCGCGCCGTGAAGAACCGCTTCGGCTCCACCAACGAAATCGGCGTGTTCGAAATGCAGGCCGGGGGATTGATCGAAGTGCCCAATCCGTCCGCCGTATTTCTCTCCGAACGGCCCGACAATGCCGCCGGGTCGGTGGTGACGGCCACCATGGAAGGCACGCGGCCCATTCTGGTGGAACTTCAGGCCCTGGCCAGCAGCACCAACCTGGGCACCGCCCGGCGCACGGTGCTGGGCCTGGACCCGCAACGGGTGGCCCTGCTGGTGGCGGTAATGGAAAAAAAGCTGGGCATGCACTTGTTCGGGCACGACATCTTCATGAATGTGGCCGGCGGTGTGAAGATCGACGAACCGTCCGTTGATCTCGCCGTGCTGGCGGCCATTGCCTCGAGCTTCCTGGACAAGCCGGTGACCGGCGAGACCCTGGTCCTCGGCGAAGTGGGCCTGGCCGGCGAAGTGCGCGCCATCGGCAACATGGCCGCCCGGCTCTCCGAAGCCCAAAAAATGGGATTTCACCGTTGCCTGGCGCCCAAGGGCAGCTTGAAGCGCGTGGCGGTGCCGGACCAGATCGAACTGATCGGGGTGGACACGGTGGAGCGCGCCCTGGAAGCCCTTTTTTAAACTATGATCCAAACGGCAAGCCCCCTGACACTTTCGATCTCATTGACTTAAGCCAGGCATAAATACTATGAAGCGGAAAATCAGCGGCCCGGGTGGCCGAAAAGGCCAGTGGCAGGACCACTACACCCGCCGTGCCAAAAAGGAAAACTACCCGGCCCGATCGGTATACAAGCTGGATGAAATCCAGAAAAAGCATCGCATCATCGGCAAGGGCGACCGGATCCTGGATCTGGGGTGTGCGCCGGGCTCATGGCTGAAGTTCGCAGCCGAGCAGACCGGCCCGGGCGGCCGGGTCGTGGGTGTGGACCTGAAGCCGGTGACTGAACAGCTGCCGGGCAACGTCACCACGATTGTGGGCGACATTTGCGAAGTGGCGCGAAACACGGAGGAGGCCCTGGGCAATGGGTTCGCGGTGGTGCTCAGCGACATGGCGCCCCAGACCACGGGCCATAAGTTCAGCGACGCGGTGCGCTCCTTTGAATTGTGCCGAACCGCACTGGCCATGGCCGACGCGTTGCTGAAACCCGGCGGTCATTTTGTGTGCAAAATTTTTCAAGGCGAGGACTTCAAAGCCTTTTGTGACGATGTCAAAATGCGGTTCGACCGCATGCAGATCTTCAAACCCCAGAGCAGTCGAAAAGCCAGCCGTGAGATCTTCATCATCGGCCTGCGCAAAAAGTAGGAGGAACGACACATGTCAGGGCACAGTAAGTGGGCCAATATCAAACACCGCAAGGGCGCGGCCGACGCCAAGCGTGGCAAGGTGTTCACCAAACTGATCAAGGAAATTACCATGGCCGCCCGCCTGGGCGGCGGCGATGCCAACGCCAATCCCCGCTTGCGGGCGGCTATCATCGCGGCCAAGGCCGAGAACATGCCCAAGGACAACATGGAGCGGGCCATCAAGAAGGGCACCGGCGAGCTGGAGGGCGTCAATTACGAAGAGAACACCTACGAAGGATACGGTCCGGGCGGTGTGGCGATCCTGATCGATTCCGTCACCGATAACAAGAACCGGGCGGTTTCCGAAATCCGCCACGCCCTTACCAAACACGGCGGCAACATGGGTGAAAGCGGTTGCGTCTCCTGGATGTTCGGCAAGAAAGGCTACCTGGTCATCGAAAAGGGCACCGTGGAGGAAGATGCCCTGATGGAGCTGGCCCTCGAGGCGGGTGCCGAAGATGTGCGCGACGACGGGGACAATTTCGAGGTGATCACCGCGCCGGATAGTTTCGAGGCGGTCAAGGCGGCCATAGACGCAAAAGCGATCCCCTGCGTGGTGGCCGAAGTGAGCATGGTGCCCCAGAACCTGACGCCGGTGGAGGGCGAGACGGCCCAGAAGCTGATCCGTCTCATCGACGCCCTGGAGGATTGCGACGATGTTCAGAAAGTCTACAATAACGCCGACCTGCCCGACGACATCATGGACGAATAATCCATTGGGGAAGGACCGAATATGACGAGGTTGTCCGACCTGCCGCCTGATCCGCCCGCTCGGACGGGTCTGTATGATCCGCGCTGGGAACACGATGCCTGCGGTGTCGGATTCATCTGCCGCCTCGACGGTACCCCCTCCCACGATATCGTCGCCAACGGCCTGCAGATTCTGCTCAACCTGGCCCACCGCGGCGCACTGGCCTGCGATGCGGAGACCGGCGACGGGGCCGGCATCATGATCCAGATGCCGGACCGCTTCTTCCGGCGGCTGTGCCGAGACGACGGCATCGATCTGCCCCCGGCCGGCCGATATGCCAGCGGTTTGGTCTTTCTCCCCCATGCCGCCGACCAGCAGATTTTCTGCAAAACTCAGCTTGAAACCTTGACCCGTCAGGAGGGCCAGCGGGTGCTCGGCTGGCGCCCGGTTCCGGTGCGGCCGGACGTTCTGGGCCCATTGTCGCGCCATGCGGCACCGCACGTCCAGCAGATCTTCATCGGGTGCGGCGACACGGCAGCGGATCAGGCCGACTTCGAGCGCCGGCTCTACCTGATCCGACGCCAGGTGGAAAAGACGGTCCTGGCCGCCGACCTGTCGGAAAAGAAGAAATTTCATGTTCCCAGCCTCTCCAGCCGCACCTTTATATATAAGGGCATGTTCACGGCCGACCAGGTGGGCGGTTTCTTTGCAGACCTGGCCGAGGCCGAGCTGGAGAGCGCCCTGGCCATGGTGCACCAGCGCTACAGCACCAACACCTTTCCCTCCTGGGACCTGGCCCATCCGTTTCGTTTCATCGCCCACAACGGCGAGATCAACACCCTGCGCGGCAACCTGAACTGGCTGCGATCGCGCGAGGCGCGGATGGCGTCGTCCCTTTTCGGCCGGGACCTGGCCAAGCTGATGCCCGTGGTACGCCCCGGCGCCAGCGATTCGGCCAGCCTGGACAGCGTGGTGGAGCTGCTCTACCACGCCGGACGCACCCTGCCCCACTGCATCATGATGCTGATTCCCGAGGCGTGGCAGCACCACGCGGCCATGACCGGCGAGCGCCGCGCCTTTTACGAGTACCATGCCCACCTTTCGGAACCCTGGGACGGACCGGCCACCGTGCCGTTCAGCGACGGCCGCTGCATCGGAGCGGTGCTGGACCGCAACGGCCTGCGCCCTTCGCGCTACACTGTGACCCGCGACGGCCTGGTGGTCATGGCCTCGGAGACCGGGGTGCTCGAGATCGCCCCGGAACGGGTGCTGCACAAAGGCCGCCTGCAACCGGGTCGCATGTTCCTGGCTGATCTGGAGGCCGGCCGCATCGTGCCGGACGAGGAGATCAAGGCCGCGGTCACCGGCCGCCGGCCCTATGGCCGATGGCTGCGCGACAACCAGTTGACCCTGGAGCGGCTGGCGCCGGCCAAAGCACCGATGGCGCCCGATACCGCCACCCTGCGGCGCCGGCACCATCTGTTCGGCTACACCCAGGAGGACCTCAAGCTGATTCTGCCGCCCATGCTGATAGACGGCAAGGAGCCCACCGGCTCCATGGGCGACGACATTCCGCCGGCCATCCTGTCGCGCCGTCCGCGACTGCTCTACGACTACTTCCGGCAGCTCTTCGCCCAGGTGACCAACCCGCCCCTGGACGCCATCCGCGAAGAGCTGGTCACCTCTCTGCACACCTACCTGGGCGGCGAACAGAACCTGCTCGACGAATCCCCGTGGCACTGTCGCCGCATCCGGTTGGACGGACCTGTTCTGACCAACGCCCAGCTGGCGGCCCTGTGTGCCAGCGATCGACCCGGCATCCATACGGTCCGACTGGACGCTTGTTTTGCGGCCGCCAGGGGTGCCGCAGGGCTGGACCAGGGCATGACGGCCCTCTGCCGGGCCGCGGCTGAAGCCGTATGCGAAGGCGCCACGGTGCTGGTGCTTTCCGACCGCGCCGCCGACGAGAAGCGGGCGCCCATTCCCGCTCTTCTCGCCGTGGCCGGCGTGCATCACCATCTGATCCGCGAAGGGCTGCGCACCCGCTGCGGCCTGGTGGTGGAGAGCGCCGAACCGCGGGAAGTGCATCACTTCTGCTGCCTGCTCGGCTACGGCGCCGGCGCGATCAACCCCTACATGGTTTTCGACACCGCAGCGGCCATGGTCACGGCCGGCGAGCTCAGGGTGGCCGACCCGGCGACGGCCGTGGAGAAGTACATCCATGCCGTGGAAAAGGGGATTCTCAAGGTGATGTCCAAGGTGGGCATCTCCACCCTGCAGAGTTACCAGGGGGCCCAGATCTTCGAATGCCTGGGGGTGTCGCCGGCTGTGGTCGAACGCTTCTTTACCGACACGGCCACGCGCATCGAAGGCGCCGATCTGGAAAGCATCGCTGCGGAAACTCTGTCCCGCCACGCACGCGCCTTCCAACGCTGGGATGCGGCCGCACCGCCGGTGCTGCCATCTGGCGGAAAATACAAGTGGCGCCGCGACGGGGAAGCGCACCAGTACAACCCGACCATGCTGGCCCGCTTCCGCCAGGCCGTGTTCGACGATGACTGGGACAAATGGCAAGCCTACTCGGCGACGGTGGACGCGCAAAACCGCAGCGAAGGGCTGCTGCGCGGCCTGATCGATTTTCACCCCGACCGGCCGCCGGTGCCCCTCGAAGAGGTGGAGCCGTGGACCGACATCGTCAGGCGCTTCAAGACCGGCGCCATGTCCTATGGCTCGATCAGCAAAGAGGCCCATGAGGCCGTGGCCATCGCCATGAACCGCATCGGCGGCCGCAGCAACAGTGGCGAAGGCGGTGAGGATGCGGACCGTTACAAGCCCGATGCCAACGGCGACTGGCGCAACAGCGCCATCAAGCAGATCGCCTCGGGCCGCTTCGGGGTGACCGGCGACTACCTGATCAGCGCCGCCGAGCTTCAGATCAAGATGGCCCAGGGCGCCAAACCCGGCGAGGGCGGCCAGCTGCCCGGCTTCAAAGTCTACCCCTGGATCGCCCGGACGCGCCACAGCACCCCGTATGTGGGCTTGATATCGCCGCCGCCGCACCACGACATCTACTCCATCGAAGATCTATCCCAGCTGATCTACGATCTGAAACGCGCCAACCGACGGGCCCGCATCAGCGTCAAGCTGGTCTCCACCGTGGGCGTGGGCACCATCGCCGCCGGCGTGGTCAAGGGCGGGGCCGACTGCGTCCTGATCAGTGGGGACACGGGCGGCACGGGCGCCTCTCCCCAGGGATCGATCCGTTATGCCGGCGCCCCCTGGGAGCTGGGCCTGCCCGAAGCTCACCAGACCCTGGTGATCAACGGCTTGCGCGACCGCATGGTGCTCGAATGCGACGGCCAGCTCAAAACCGGCCGCGACGTGGCCATCGCCTGCCTGCTGGGGGCCGAGGAATTCGGCTTCGGCACCCTCGCCCTGGTGGCCCTGGGCTGCATCATGATGCGCGTCTGCCACCTGAACACCTGTCCGGTGGGCATCGCCACCCAGGACCCGGAACTGCGCAAGAAGTTTGCCGGCCGTCCGGAACACCTGATTCACATGATGCGCTTCATGGCCGAAGAGTTGCGCCATATCATGGCCCGGCTCGGCTTCCGACGGGTGTCGGAGATGGTGGGCCGCACCCAGGTGCTCGATTTTACGCCGGCCATCGACCACTGGAAAGCCCGGGGCGTGGACCTCACCGACGTGCTGCGCCGGGTCAGGACACCGGTGCATGTCATGGCCCATTGCGGCGATATCAAAGATCAGCCCTTCGACGAGACCCTGGAGGAGCAGGTGCGCGCCCAGGCCACACCGCTGTTCGACGAGCGCCGGCCGGTGCGCGTCGATGTGATTCTGCGCAACATCCACCGAACGTTCGGCACGCGCCTGAGCAGCGAGCTCTGCGAACGCTTCGGCGAGGCGGGCCTGCCCGACGACAGCCTGGTCCTGAATTGCCGGGGATCGGCCGGCCAGAGCTTCTTCGCCTTTGGCGTCAAGGGCATGACAGCCGTGGTCCACGGCGATGCCAACGACTATTTCGGCAAAGGACTCTCGGGAGCGAAACTGGTGATCCGACCGCCCGAGGGGGCGACCTTCGCGGCCGAAGAGAATGTGATTATCGGCAACGTGGCCTTTTACGGCGCCACCGGCGGCGAGGCTTATGTTCGCGGCATCTGCGGCGAGCGCTTCTGCGTGCGCAACAGCGGCGTGCGGGCCGTGGTGGAGGGCACCGGCGACCACGCCTGCGAATACATGACCGGCGGCCTGGTGGTGATCCTGGGCCCCACCGGACGCAACACCGCAGCCGGCATGAGCGGCGGCATCCTCTACGTTCTGGACGAAGCGGGCGATTTCGGCCGGCTGCGCTGCAACCGCGAGATGGTGGATCTCGATCCGGTGGCAACGGACGAGGACCGTGACGAGTTGCAGCAGATGATCCAGCGCCACTTCGACCATACCCGGAGCCCGGTGGCCCGGCGGGTGCTCGATCGATGGGAGGCGGTTCTGCCTCGATTCGTCAAGGTCATTCCCGTCGATTACAAACGGGCCCTGGCCGGCGAGGCCGGACCGGGCAAGGAATAGGCGAGGCCCACATGGGAAAACCGACCGGTTTCAAGGAGTATGACCGCGAGCTGCCCAAACGGCGTCCGGTGGAGGTGCGCATCGGCGACTATCGGGAGATCTACGAACCGTTTCCCAAAGAGAAGCTCACCGCCCAGGCCGCGCGATGCATGGATTGCGGGGTGCCCACCTGCATCTCGGGCTGCCCCCTGGGCAACCTGATTCCCGAATGGAACGATGCGGTCTACCGCGGACTCTGGAAAGAGGCCATCGAACGGCTCGGTGCCACCAACAACTTCCCCGAATTCACCGGCCGCCTCTGCCCGGCGCCGTGCGAGGAGGCCTGCGTGCTCGCCATCAACGAACCGGCGGTCACCATCGAGCAGATCGAAAAGGAGATCATCGAGTACGCCTTTGCCCAGGGCTGGATCCAGCCCCGGCCGCCGACAAGACGTAGCGGACGGCGCGTGGCCGTGGTGGGTTCGGGGCCATCGGGCTTGGCCTGCGCCCAGCAACTCAACCGGGCCGGCCACCGGGTCACCGTTTTCGAGCGCAGCGACCGCATCGGCGGCTTGCTGCGCTACGGCATTCCCGACTTCAAGATGGAAAAGCATGTGATCGACCGGCGGATCGACATCCTGCAGCAGGAGGGCATCCAATTCCGCGTCAACGCCCATGTGGGCGTCAACCTGGACCCGAAAACACTCAAAGCGTTCGACGCCGTGGTGCTTTGCCTGGGGGCCACGGTGCCGCGCGACCTGCCCCTGCCCGGCCGCGAGCTGGCAGGCATTCACTTTGCCATGGAGTTTCTCGCCCAGCAGAATCGCATCAATGCCGGCGACGACCTGGGCATCGAGCGCATCAGCGCCGAGGGGAAGGATGTGATCGTCATCGGCGGCGGGGACACGGGCAGCGACTGCGTCGGCACCTGCCTGCGCCAGAACGCCCGTTCGGTGACCAATTTCGAGGCCGCGGCCCAACCCACCCCGGATCGGCCGGCGCACCAACCCTGGCCCTACTACCCCATGCGGCTGCGGACCAGCAGCTCCCACGAGGAGGGCGGCGAGCGCCACTGGAACGTGTTGACCAAGGAATTTTCGGGTCAAGATCGGGTCGAAGCGCTGACCACGGTGGAGGTCCGCATGCATGCCCAACCCGGCGGGCCGCCGCGCATCGAAGAGATAGCCGGCAGCGAACGGGTGTGGCAAACCGACCTGGTGCTCATCGCCATCGGCTACAGCGGCCCGGAAACCCATCCGCTGGCCGACCGGCTGGGCCTCAGGACCACGGCCGGGGGCGCCATCGCCACCAGCACCGGCTACATGACCGATACCCCGGGCATCTTCACGGCGGGTGACGCCCATCGCGGCCAATCGCTCATCGTCTGGGCCATCTCCGAAGGCCGCGAGGCAGCTCGGGAAGTGGATATCTACCTCATGGGCAAGAGCGACCTGCCGGCCAAGGGGTGCTGTGACCTGCCCCTGATCCGCTAAACTGAAATCAGGTCATTTTGATGGCCACATCGATGGCGAAGGCGCCCTTTTCGGTCTGGCAGGGGATCGAAATGATGGGAACGCCCTTGGGAAAGGCGATGCGGTGCAAGCCGAGCACCACACTCGGCACCGAGATGGTCGTATTGGTCTGGGGAAAATCCTTCTTGGCGTCGCCGGCCACCATGTTGGCGATCTCGCCGATGGCATCGGTGCAGTCCGAGTTCACCTTCTCCAGCTTCTCTCCCAGCAGGGCCGACGCCAGCTCGAGGGCGATCTTCTCGGGAAAACTGACCACCACACACCCGGTCACCTCGCCGCTGATGCCGATGATGCCGCTGATCTCGAAGGTCGAGGTCATATCCTTTTTGATGGTGGGCTTGCCCAGGGTGTAGGGGACCTCGATCATGGTTTCGAACACGTTCTTCACGGCCGAGAGGAACGGATTGATATACTTGACATCCATCAAACGAATCACCTTTCTTTAAATGTTTACGGCGCCGTCCAGCAACAGCTGGTGGGCGCTCAAGCGCCGCAACACTTTTTGTATTTTTTCCCGCTCCCGCAGGGACACGGATCGTTGCGGCCCACCTTGGGGCCCTGGCGGACAAACTGCACCGTCTTGGGCGCCTTGCCGTCCATGAAATACCATTTGCCGTCCTTCTTCACGAACTCGGCGATTTCCTTGTGGTCGATGGGCTTGCCCTTCTGTCGATACCGGGCGTTGAATTCCACCGTACCCGTCGCGTCCTCCGGGCCGCCGGCTTCGGTAGCCACGATCTCCAGCCCCAGCCACTCGGCTGTCTTGGACCACTCCAACACCTGGTCGCGGTTGACGCCCCCGCGTTTGCGGGGATGGGTGCTTTCCTCAACGAAATCCACGGCCCCTTTGACATGGGCCGTATAGCGTGCGCGCATCAAGGCTTCGGCCGTTGGTGCGGGTTGTCCCTCTTCGATCAATGGCCGGCAGCAGGCCGCGTAAGTCTGACCGCTACCGCAAGGGCATGGTTCCATATAGATGCTCCTCGTTGTGTATCCATCCACCAATGGCCAATTCGCCCGATATCTGCGTTCTGCTCAAAATTTTATCCTCGGAATATTCGACATATGCCTGCGGCAAAATTTTTCGCACGCCTTGATCTCGACCCAATTTGCCTATTTCTGGATGGACACGCTTTAAAGTATTTCCGCACTCCCATACCTTAAAAGGTCACAGCCGGGCAAGTGGCGTTTGACCAAATCCGCTCAATCCGAGAGATAGTATTCGATGGTCGAAACGACCCGCACCTTTTTGATGTGCGGATTGTTACGGTCCCGGTCACCGATGGAAAACTGCCCCTGGCTGGCCCGTTTGATCTTGCCCAGCCGGCTCTTGGAGTCCTTGGCGAATTTTTCCGCCACCTCCCTGGCCTGAGTGGTGGCCTGTTCGATCATGGACGGTTTGACCTCGTTGAGCCGGGTGAACAGATATTCGGTGGCATGCTCATACGTATTGTCCGCAATGGCGATACCTTGCTTGCCCAGGTCGCCCATTTTGTTCATGGCCGCTCGCACGGTATCGATCTTGGAACTGTACACGGTCACGGTCTGGGTGGCCATGTATCGGAATTCGATGCGCGCCTTTTCATAGCCCTGGGCCAGCTTGTCGCTGATGCCGGGCGCCGATACGGTCAACTCCTGCCGTTCGATCCCATTGGCCTCCAGAAAGGCGATCAAGGTCTGGGTGTGCCTTTCGGTGACGAGATACAGCTCGGTCAAGTCGTTTCCGGCCTCCACGAAGCTGATGGGCCAAATGACAATATCGGCCGGATACTCCCGTTCCGATAGTCCTTTTACGGTGACCGTGCGCTCGTAGGCCTTGAACTTGAGTGCGCTGGTGCCCAGCAGGTAACCCAGTGCGGTGAGCCCCAACAAGAGGCACACCCCCAGAATAAGAGCGCTTTTGACATGGTTCTGTTGCATCGAATCCTCCTTTTTAATCAACCTTCACACAATACCGATATCCGCTCCCGCACCAGGCCTGAAATCGCCTTCACCGGCATCGCCTGGATCTCCCCATAGGCGATGGGTGCGCCGAAGCGCAGGGTCATACGACCGGGTCGAATCATCAGGCTACCCTTGCGCTTGATCTCGAAGGCCCCGACCATGGCCAGGGGCACGATGTCCACGCCCGCTCGTTTGGCCAGCACGAAGGCGCCCGGCTTGAAGGCCTGGAGCCGCCCGTCCAGGGTGCGACCGCCTTCGGGCAGGATCAAAATCGATGCGCCCGCTTCGATCGCCTGCGCGGCGATCTTTAGGCTCTGAAGCGCCCGGCGGCCATTGGTCTGGCTGATGGGGATCATGCCGAGCCGGCGGATGATGCGGCCGTAGAAAAACCAGTCGAAATGCTCGTCCAGCTCCACCCCCCGGAAATAGCGGGGAATAAACCCATAGAGGACGAACACGTCGAAAATGTTCACATGATTGCAGACAAAGAGGCAGATGCGGTTGCGGGGTAAATGGTCGCGGCCCGCCACCGTGACCCGGATGCCAAGGGCGCGCACGATGATCCGGCAGCCGAGTTTGGTCCAGTGGTCGAAACGGCGCGGGTGGAGGAATGCGCCGGCCAGGAGCACCGCCAGGCCGATGGGCACGAAGGCACACAGACCGCTCGTCCAGGCCAGCAGGCAAATGAGTCTCTCCCTGACACGCATCCTTCGATCCATCATGCGTCGAACACCTGCACCCGGCCGGGCAAGACCGTTACGGTAATGGGGGTTTGACCGACGATCTCGCCGTCGGGGGTCAACGACTGGGGTCGGGCCGGTCGAAAGCGCATCGTGCGGCCGGTGAATGTTTCCACCTCGGGCAGCCGAAGATGGGTGCCGTTGAAAATTCGCGGCAGGGCAGAGAGCAGGCGCGGCCGGCCGATACGATTGAGCAGCACCACATCCAGGAGCCCGTCGTCGATGCGGGCGTGGGGTGCCATGATCATGTTGCCGCCGGTTTTTGTGGAATTACAGATCTCGACGAAGACATTGTCGCGTCGAAAACACTGTCCGTCGATTTCAAATTCCAGGGGGCAGGGAGCCAACCGCAGGGTTTCGAAAAACACGCCGATCAGATAGCTGAAGTCTCCCCAGCGTTTGAACCGGGCGGCCCTCAGGGCCACATCGGCAACGAACCCGAAGCCGAGGATATTGATGAAATAAATCGTCTGGTCGTCGCAGTCGCATCGGCCCAGATCGACAGGTCGGGTCTTACCGGCGGCGATTTTGCGAATGGCGTCTTCCCGGCGCCGGATGCCCAAGTCGCGGACAAAGGAATTACCCGAGCCCACCGGAATGATACCCAGGGGAATTTTCGGCCGAGGATTGCCTCGCATCATGCCGTTGACCACCTCAAAAACGGTCCCATCGCCGCCAAGGGCCACGATGCCGTCCCAGCCGTTGTCGACCTCCATCTCGGCGATGGCCGCCAGGTGTCGCACGTGACGGGAACAGCCGATTTGAACGTCTATGCCCAGGGTTTTGAAAATGGCCCGGGTTTCATGGGCAATCTTGATACCATGCCTGCGACCGGCCAATGGATTCACCAGCATGAGAAGCTTCATAGGATCATCGCATCGGCTGGTTGCACTTGGGGCAGCGGGTGCCGAATTTGCTCACCTGCCCTTCCCATCCGCAGTGCCGGCAGACGAAGTAAACGGTGTTTTGCAGGTTGGTCTTCTTCTTGAAAAACAGCCGCTTGAAAATCTTGAGGAAGATGAAGGCGACAACGGCCACGATCGCATATTGCAGCAGCCGGGCCAGGGTCAGGTCTCCCCACACGATCATGTCCCATCCCAGATCGACACGCATCTTGGCTACCCCTCCATGCTGATCTTGAGCCCTTGGGTGATTTCGTTTTTCCCCGCCGAATAAAGCCAGTCCAGGAAGGCTATATAGAAACTGCCCGGCCGGTCGCTCACGCCGATCGCCAGATCCGCGCATCGGCCGTAAAAGGCAAACGCCGCCGTCACCGCTTCTAAAAAGGCGTCGGGCGCCACGGCACAAAATGCAGCCGCAACCGCCGACAACCCACATCCAATGCCGGTCACCCGGGTCATGAGGGGTTGGCCGTTGCCCACGCGAAATACCCTCTTGCCGTCGGTGATGCAATCTCTTTCGCCGGACACGGCGACGATGCAGTTCCGGGAGAGCGCCATGTCCTTGGCCGCCGCGACGATCTCTTCGGACAGGGCCAGGGAGGAGTCCACCCCCTTGGTGCGGATATCGGCGGCCCCCACGGCCAGCACTTCCGAGGCGTTGCCGCGCAGCACCGATATGGCACAACCGGCCATGATGGCGTGGACGGCGCGGGTGCGAAAACGGGTGGCGCCGGCCCCCACGGGGTCGAGAATGACCGGAATGCCCCTGGCATTGGCCGCCCGGCCCGCGAGGATCATCGTATCCACCCAATCCTGCTGCAAGGTGCCGATATTGAGCACCAGGGCGCCGGCCATGGCGATCATCTCTTCCACTTCGGCCCGGCTGTGGGCCATGACCGGAGAAGCACCGACGGCCAGCAGGATATTGGCCGTGCTGTTCATGACCACCAGGTTGGTGATGTTGTGAATCAAGGGTGCGCTGGTTCTGACACGTTCGAGCGCATCCAGGGTAAACGTATCCATCTGCATCTCAAATAATCCCTATACACCTCGTTCGTACGATAAACCCGATGAACCCGACACCCCAGAAAAACTCTGCCAACCGGACCCGTCTTCAACCCAGTGCGATCATCTGCTCGACGGCCTTGAGCGCAGGCCGTCGGATATGCTCTGGCACCTTGACCTCGTTGTCCATATCTTTGAGGCAGCGATGGACATCCGCCAGCCCGATCTTTTTCATGTCCTTGCAAATCAACTTATTGGAGGCCGAATAGAATCGCTTGTCTGGGTTGGCTTTTTGAAGGGGATGAATCAACCCCTGCTCCGTGCCGATGATGAAGGCCCGTTCCTTTGCTGCGGCCACATGCCGTAACATGCCCGAGGTGCTGGCGACGACGTCGGCCATGCGCAGGATTTCCGGACGGCATTCCGGATGGGCGAGAAAGACCGCCTCGGGATGATCGGCCCGGACCCGGTTCACATCTTCCGTTGTGAGGCTCTCGTGAATGGGGCAGAACCCATCCCAGAGATGGATCTTTTTGGTGCTCTGGGATGCGGCATACATGGCCAGGTTGCGGTCCGGCGTCAACAACAGTTCGTCTTCCGGCCGGCTGTTGACCACCTTGACCACGTTGGCCGACGTGCAGCAGACCGTGGAGAGCGCCTTAACCTCGGCGGGAGAATTGACATAGGTGATGACCGGCATGGGCGGCAGGCTCGCCATTTTTGCCGTGAGGGCCTCGGCGGTGATCATGTCGGCCATGGGGCAGCCGGCATCGGGCCGGGGCAGCAGGACCCTCTTTTCCGGCGATAAGATCGACGCGGTTTCGGCCATGAAATGAACGCCGCAAAACACGATCACCTCGGCATCGGTCCGCGCCGCCTGGCGGCTCAGCTCCAATGAATCGCCGCACAAGTCGGCGATATCCTGAATCTCGGGCGGCTCATAATTATGGGCAAGGATAATGGCCTTGCGCTGCCGGGCCAACGTCTTGATCTCGGCGACCCACTCTCTTGAATCGGAATGCATGGTGTCACCCTTTCTATAGGTAATACAGATTAGAACTGGTCCATCTGCACCACGTCCGCACCGGCGGGGATGGTGAAACGGAACAAGTCGTCGGCCGGGTCGATGTCGAAGCTGAAGTCACTGAACACGATGCGGGTCTCGTCGCCATAGGCATTGTGCGAAACCACCTGGTCGATCTGATAGGTCTGCTTGGCCACCGAAAGAATGATATCGGCCAACTCCTGGGTGGGTTCGCGGGGCAGAAGCTTTAAACGGTAGTAATCCTCGTTGTCTGCCGGCTGTTGCTCTATGGTGAAGCTTTTGCGAATCAGCCGGATATCGGACAAGAATCCGGCCCCCTTGCCGTGGCCGAAATAGGCCGGCGCCTTGCCCACCATGACCTGATTGTCGGCCGGCCGGTAAATCCACATGGTTTTGCCGTCGGTGATGATGCTCTGCTGCTCGGGAATGGTATATTCCCAACGCATGTTGCCCGGTCGCTTGACCGTGAGGTGTCCTTCGGCCGTGTCCGTGATCTGCATGGCCTTGAGCATCGACTCCTGAAAAAAAGAGGCCGAAAACCCCTTGCCGGCGTATCGTTTTTCGATGCCTTTGAGAATCTGATCCAATGAGGGGGAACCGGCATCGGCCGGTGATGCGAGGGGAGTAAAAGCGACCAGGGCCAAGCATGCCGCCAACCTGATCAGTCTGTTTGTGAATGGGCCCATCCAAATGCCTCCAAGTCGGATCGTTCCGTAGTAGACGATGAAAAAGCTATTTTTAAGAAACTCAACGGGATTTGTAAATAGCTAGCTTAACCAGCGAACCAGATCGGCCATCTGTCGGTCATCGGCCTGCCGCGGGGCATCGAGGGACTGTTCGCCGGGCTCATGAAAAAAACGGGTCTGTCCGTAAAGTGATTCACAGAGGCGATCGATTCGGCGCATCTTTTCGCGCCACTCGTCCATACTGCCATGGGCGGCCCGGGCGCCTTGGAGCATGAGCGTCTCCATGTTGGTGGTCTGTCGCAGGCGTTCGAAACGTTCGGCTTTGCAAAGGGCTTGAAAGAAGCCAAATTTTTGAGCCACGAGAAAGGCGAACGGCTCCTGTTCCGGCCCGATCTCCGCCAAAAGGGCCGACAGAAAATCAAAAGAGGCGTCAACATCGGGGGCATCCCCAGGAAACCGTGTCAGGAAGCGTTCGAGCAGTTCAATCTGGGAAAGGTGCCAAATCAGTCGCAGGTGGCGCAGTCGGCAGCGGACCGCGGGCAACTGCTCGCCGGTGAGGGTGCCCCCCAGCATGTCACCCAAGCCTGCCACCGGTTGCCAGGTGATGTTCAATCTCTCGACGAACGCGGTGACTGCGGATTCTGGGAGCTGCAACGTGAAAGGTTCGGATTCGGGGGACGAATGAATGGCGACCGTTACGGGCCGATCCATGACGACATACAACAGGGCGTCGAAATCTTGTACTGTATAGCGGTTGCCGCCCCATCGGCGTTCGAATTCGAGGCGCGTTCGGGCATCCGGAAATAGAAGCAGTTCCAGGAAAGAGGCCGCTTCGCTGCCGGTGGGATCGGACAGAACGGCGGCGACATCGCTGGTCCCGAAGGTGGCCTCCAGATGGTCCAGGAGCGACGGGTCCATACGGATACCGTCTTGCAGCCGATCCCGAATCCAACGAGCCAGTCCCGCCAGTGATGCGTTGGTGTTCATGGGGCCAGCATACCAGAAGCGGTTGCGTTTGGCCAGGTGGGCGCTTTTGCCCCAGCGATTCTAACTGAATGCCATTCCTTGAACCCGGCCCGGGTGGGACAGGTCGCCGATGCCACGCGAATTTTTTATTAGACTACGCTTGGAAAAACACACCCTTCAGGGTGAATCACATTCAGTTGGACCTGCTGCTTATGCCCTGACAAAGGCCTGGATGGCTTCGAATTGGCTTTTGAGCTTCTCGACAGCTTGACACACCCGGTCCAACTGATGGTTCATGGCGCACACCTCGATGGCAGAAGCCACGTCGCTGACCTCCATCAATCCCAGGTTTCCCGAGGCCCCCTTGATCGTATGGGCGCTGCTGCGCACCAGGTCGGCATCACCGCTGGCCAGACCATCCAGAACCTTCTGATAATCGCTGCCGCCGGAATCAATGAACAGTTCGATCAACTCCCGATACTCGTCCTCGTCCAGTCCCAGCTGTTCTCCCAACACCTTAAAGTCCATGAGCGCATCCCTCGAACACATATTTGGAAATCACTTCAAACACCTTTTCCCGATTGATCGGCTTGGTGATGTAATCGTTCATACCGGCTTCTATGCACATCTCCCGGTCCCCTTTCATGGCATGGGCGGTCATGGCCACGATGGGCACCTGTGCGTACCCCATCTGCCGCAGGACCTGGGTGGCTTCCTTGCCATCCATGTCTGGCATCTGCACATCCATGAAAATCATGTCGAACCGCTCGGGCGCCTGGTGAAATTTCTCCACTGCCTCTTTGCCATTGCCGGCCACCTCCACCTGGTAACCGGCCTTGCCCAGCATCATCACCGCCAATTTCTGGTTGACGGGATTGTCTTCGGCCAGAAGAATGCTGACCGAATGCTTCATGGCTTCGCGTACCGAATACTGGGTGTGCATCCTGCGCTGAACCTGGGGCGCCGTTCTGTCTTTGGCGCCCTCGCCCACGAGGCGCCCCACCATCTGCAGCAATCGCTCCCGGCGAACCGGTTTGGCCTGAAATCCGTCGAAGCCGGCCGCCTCGCACCTGGCCGCATCGCGCTCCAGGGCCGATGAAAGGGCGATCAGGGTCAGCGGCAAACCTGCGCCGCGCACCTGTTCGGCCACGGCATAACCGTTGAGGTCCGGCATGTCCAGATCGATCAGCCCCACATCAAAAGGCACGTCGGCCGCCGTCAAAGCGGGCACCACCTGTTGCCCCCCATCCACGCTCACGACACGCATCCCGGCCATGGTCAGCATCTGCTCGAGAATCTGACGCGTGGCAGGATGGTCATCGGCCACCAGCACCCGCTTGTCCTTCAGCAGGGGCGGCATGACCCTCGCCGCCGGTTGGCGAACGGCCTTATGCACCCATGCGGTGAAATGAAAGGTGCTGCCGACGCCCACCTCGCTTTGGGCCCAGGTATCGCCGCCCATCATGGTGGCCAGCTGTTTGCAGATCGACAGGCCCAACCCGGTGCCGCCGTATTTGCGCGTCGTGGAGCCGTCCGCCTGCTGAAAGGGTTCAAAAATGATGGCCAGCTTGTCTGCGGGGATCCCGATGCCCGTATCCCGGATCAGGGTGTGCAGAAAAACCCTGTCATCGGTCTCGGCATCGACCTGCAAGGTGATACAAATTTCACCTTTTTCCGTGAACTTGGGGGCGTTTCCCAGCAAGTTGGTGATCACCTGGCGAAACCGCAGGGGATCCCCCTTGACCAGGGGAGGAATCGTATCGCCGATGTTGCAGATCAACTCCACCGGTCTGTTGCCGATTTTGGGTCGCACCAGTTCGCACACGTCGTAGATGAGCAGCTCGGGGTCGAACTCGATGGCTTCGAACTCCAGTTCGCCGGATTCGATCTTGGAAAAGTCGAGGATGTCGTTGATCAATAGCAGCAGGGCTTCCCCACTGCGTTTGATGGTCTGGGTGTAGTCGGCCTGCACCTCGTTGAGCCGCGTCTCCAGCAGCAGATCCGTGAACCCGATGATGCCGTTCATGGGTGTCCGGATCTCATGGCTCATATTGGCGAGAAACTGGCTCTTGGCCCGGCTGGCCATTTCGGCCGCCTCCTTGGCCTGCTCCAGCTCGTGCTCGTTTTCCTTGCGCGCCGTGATATCTTCCACCGTGCCGGTGTAGCGCCCCCCTTCGTCGGAAAAAACCGGAGAGGCGTGCACGTGAATCCACCGACGGGTTCCAGCGGCATTGACGATGCGGCAGTCGGTGGAAAAGGTACCCATTTTTTCCGATGCCGATTGCCATTTTCGGATGATGTCGCTCTTGTCTTCGTCGGCCACGAAATCATGCCAGTGGGTGGTCAGACTCTGCACCAGGTTAAGCCCGAATATTTCCTGATACCGGGTGTTGGTGTAGAGGCAGTTGCCACGGTCATCGATCTCGAAAACGCCCACATGGATGGTTTCGGATATCAGGCGAAAGCGCTCCTCGCTCTCCTTGAGCGCCTCCTGCGCCCTGCGGGTCTTTTCCTGCTCGACCTCAAGCGCCTTGATGCGCTTGACCAGCTCGATGATAGTGGTTTGGTTCGCCGTTGGCATGCGATATATATCGGTCCGCTTTGCGGTGCACTTTAGATTTGTGCCGATCCATTAATGGCCAATTTGCCCGATATCGACGCGGATGCCGTGGGCGGGCAAAAAGCCCGCCCCTACGAGATTGGAGCTGTATTACAGGCAGTTGCCATAACCCTGCAACTTAGGGGCGGGGTTTAGTCCCGCCCGTATGAAAATCTGAACATCTTAAGTAAACGGAATTGGCTTTTCAGGGTCATGCGACCGGCGGCGCTTTTGAAACGCGGCGCCCGCAACCGGGTGGGGACCGTTGTCAGGCATATATATAGAAAGCCATCTTGAGCAGCAATTCGTGCCTGGGAACGGCGCCGGGCAGGTGCTGCTTCAATTCGCCGCCGTCGAAAACAAAAAAGGTGGGAACACTCAGGATATTGAATTGACCGGCCAACTTGGGATTGGCATCGACATTGAGTTTGCCGATGCGGAATTTTCCTTTGACCTCGTCGGCCAATTGATCCACCATCGCATTGATGCCGCTGCAGACACTGCACCACGGCGCCCAGCTGTACAACAGGACGGGCAACGGCGATCGCAGTACGAGGTGCTCGAAATTGGTGTCGCTCACCAGCACCGGCCGACCGGTCAAGACATCGCCATGGGGCAGCAGCGCACCACAGCGACCACACTTGGCGCCTTCATGGAGTTTGCTCACCGGGACCCGGTTCTTGGTCCGGCATTGACCGCAGCGCAGCGTGATCTTCGGGCTCTCTGCGCCCTGTTGGGCCGATGGTCCCATCAGCGGCTGGTGGCACCGGCCACAGTTGGCATCCTCTGGAGGTTTGTCGGGGGGAATACGGTTTTTAGCGCCACAGTGGCGGCAGGTGACAATCGACGAACTCATGCGGGTACCCCCTGCTTTTTATGACCCCCGGCACTCGCGCGCCGGGGCTTTAAGGATCCTATCATAATAATGATATCGGCTTTGTAAACGAAGGGTTGCCTCTATGTGTCCCGAAACCAAGACCTTTTTCGAAACGGGCCTGTCGTTCGAATGCAAGCGCTGCGGCAAGTGCTGCACTGGTGCGCCCGGCACCATTTATGCGGCCTCCGGGGAGATCGGTCCCATAGCCGGTTACCTGGGCCTGTCTGTCTCCGACCTGATCCAAGGCTATCTGTATCCTTACAAAAACAGCTTCAGCATCAAAGAAGACGACCACGGCAACTGCCTCTTTTATCGCGAAGGCTGCACGATCTATTCGGTCCGTCCCCATCAGTGCCGCACATTTCCTTTCTGGTTCAGAAACGTACGGTCCGAATCCCGCTGGCGCGAAGCGGCGCGCCAATGTCCGGGCATCGGCCATGGCAAACGATACAGCAAAGCGCAGATCATGGAAATTGCGCTCAGCACCATGGAGATCTAACAGGAACGCTGTCGCCCAAGGTTGCCGTGGACCGGCCATCTCCGGATTTCCGTCGCCAATTTTACATCAGAAAACTCTAAAGAAAATCCCGAAATTGCCGTTAATCAGTATGAACGCTTTTGGGACAGGCATATGCCCGCCGGCCAGGCCGACTCACGGGCCAACGCGCGTCGATTTTCAAGATGGTGAATTTTTAGGAGGAACTGTATGGCCTACAAGATATTGACGGTTGACGATAGTAAAACCATCCGCATGATCGTTAAGAAAGCTTTCTCACCTTACAATTGTGAACTGTTCGAGGGTGAAAACGGCGTGGAAGGCCTGGCGATCGCCAACAAGGAAAAACCCGACCTGATCATCCTTGACATTACCATGCCCGTGATGACCGGCATCGAGATGCTGGCCAAACTTAAATCCGAAAAAGACCTCAAGGCAATTCCCGTCATCATGCTCACGGCGGAATCGGGCAAGGAAAACGTCATGAAAATCGTCAAAATGGGCGTTCGCGACTATGTGGTCAAACCCTTCAAAGGCGATCAATTGCTCGAACGCGCCATGGCCATTCTCAAACTTAAACCCAAAGATTGATTGCATATCGGACATCCTCAAAAACCCACTCAACAGCTCCTTTTAGACCTATAGAAAGGGCAGGGAAATGCAAACTCCCTGCCCTTTTTAATCGCCCTTTAGAGACTTGACAATCTGGTAAAAAGTCCGAAATTCGCGTTTCCCGTCATCCCGGCGAAAGCCGGGATCCGGTTTATTCAAAATGTTCTGGATGCCGGATCAAGTCCGGCATGACGCCTCTGCGACTTTTTACTGTATCGTCAAAGCCTTGATAGCCATGAAAAATGCCGTTGCCGTCAAGACTTACAATGCCGCGGCCAGTTCCGCCGATCCAATAAGTCGTTGAAAGCGGGCCGGCTCGGAGAGATAGAGGTCGATGGCCGACCGCACGCCGAGGTCGGTCACCACCCGGATACCCTGATGCAGATAGCGATATTGTTCATGGGCATCCCGTTCGGCCAGAGAGTCGGCCATCTCCTTTTCCATGGCACTGGACAGCAGATGCGTAAAAATTTCAGGCATCAACCGGGACACCAGGCCCCCCACGATCGCCTCTTCCACGGCCATCCACTCTTGCACCACGGCTTCCACATCCTGGATGTTTTCCGGCTTGTATTGTTCCAGGCGGGTTCGGATCGCCGTTTCGGTGGCCGGGCGCAAGGCAATGTGCAAGGTTTCTTCGATGGGGACAACCAGTACGTTGATGGGGTTTTTGGCGCTGTTTTGCCACAACGTGTATGGGTCCCGCACGAATTCGATGCGGCTGTCCTGACCGATGGTCAGCCTCGAGGTATAAGAGCCGATCCGGCCGGTAAAAACACGATTGCTCAGTTTGATCTTTATTTTGGTTCGGCGGTCTTCCTGCGTATAAAAGAGGTACTCTTCGATATATTCGTCGGCAATGTTGTGAACCAGATAGGCGGTGATTCCCCGGCCGGCATCTTCGTTTTCCAGCGCAACCGGCGCCTGCAATGTGGCGATCTGCAGATAGGGATTGGCCAACTGCGTACGATTCAGGGTGTAATCGACGGCGCGGCGGCAGTACCCCTCAAACAGGCGGGCATATTCCGGACGATGCTCGGGCACCACGAGCAGCCGTTTGCTCGATCCGGAAAGCTCCCATTTCATGGTGTCGGCATTCAGCCGACCCCGGATGCGTTCCAACAAGCTCTTGTTTTGATTCAAGTAATCCAGATTCTCGCGATTTAGACGCTGATCGAACTCACCCTGGCTGTCGGCCAGGAGCAGCAGGGGCGCTTCGAGATGATCCCCGTTGATGAAGTGGAGCAGGCGTGAATAGTCATCGACGACGATATCCGATGAAGTGGCCTGGGCATACAAAAGCCCTATGGACGAAAAATGGATCAACAACCCGATGGTAATGGAGACAATGACCGATTTTATGGCCGGGTACATGGCAACCTCCGGACACCAGGGCTCGATTTAGCCGCACATCGGAATGTCGGACGCCCTGGCCTGAAAACAGCAAAAAGCAGGCCAACCCGCACCCTCGGAAAAAACCTCCCAAAATCAAGACATCTAATTGTTAATATTAAAACTCTTCAATTGTGCGACATGTCCGATGGGGCCGAATCCTCCTGTCGGTGACCCGGCGCATGGACGCTTTTCCGCTGAAACCTTGACGGAAAGCGGCAATTCCGCCTTTTACGGATGGACACTATTTACAACCCTTACCGAAACAGGTAATAACCCGTGCTTGCGGTTGCGCCGTGGGTTGCGGCCCGCATGAACACAGATAGTGCCCGTCCACAAATAGGCAAATTGGCTTGAGATCAAGCCGTGCGAAAAATTTTACCGCAGGCATATGGCTGATATTCCGAGGATAAAATTTTGAGCAGAACGCTGATATCGGATCAATTGGCCATTTGTGGAGGGGCACTAGATAGGTATGGTGATGAGCGAACCCTTCATAACGGCCAAACATCGCGTGCTGCGCCGAAGCGTCCGGGCGTTCTGCATAGATGAACTAAGCCCCATTGCCGCCGAAATCGATCAGGAAGCGCGTTTTCCCTGGGAGGTGGTGGAAAAAATGGGCCCGCTGGGCTATTTCGGCATACAGGCCCCCCAAAAACTGGGAGGGGCCGGTTTGGACGCATTGAGCTATGCGATCATTATCGAAGAGGTATCACGCGTCAGCGCGGCCATCGGATTGTGCCTGAGCGTTCACAACAGCGTTGCCCTTTACCCCATCCTGGCCTTCGGCAACCCCGAACAGCATGCCCGCTGGGTCCCGGAAATGGCCAGCGGCCGCAGAATCGGCGCCTTTTGCCTCACCGAACCCAATGTGGGGTCCGATGCCAGTGCCATCAGCGCCACGGCACTACCTGCCCAAGATCATTGGCTGGTTAACGCCAACAAGGTCTTTGTCACCAATGGCGGCATTGCCGATGTCTGCCTGATTTTTGCCCGCACCGATCCCCAGGCGGGCCGCAAAGGCATCAGCGTCATCGTGGTGGAACGGGGCATCAAGGGCTTTGTGGTCGGTGATCTGGAAGATCTGTGCGGCATGCGCGCCAACCCGGTCTCATCCATCCGCCTCTACGATTGTCAGGTGCCCAGAGAAAACCTGCTCGGACGACTCGGCCAGGGTCTGGCCATCGGACTGGCGGCCCTGGATACCGGCCGTATCGGTATTGCGGCCCAGGCCCTTGGTATTGCCCAGGCCGCCCTGGACGAAGCGGTGCGGTATGCCAATCAGCGCCAGCAATTCGGCGTTCCGCTGGCGCGCCACCAGGCCATCCAGATGATGATCGCCGATATGGCGACCGATGTGGATGCGGCCCGCATGATGGTCTATCGAGCGGGCCTGCTCAAGGACCGGGGCGCGCCGGTGAGCCGGGCGGCCGCCCAGGCCAAGCTGTTCGCGTCGGAGGCCGCCTGTCGGGTCACCGATCTGGCCGTGCAGATCCATGGCGGCTATGGCTACTCCAAGGCCTATGCCGTGGAGCGTTACTACCGCGATGCGCGGGTGACGCGCATCTACGAAGGCACCTCGGAAGTGCACCGCATGGTCATCGCACGGGAGGTATTGGGGTAAAAGATAGTTTAAAGTTTTAAGTTTAACGTGAAGGTATGTTGTCGATTTAACTTGGGGTTTGCCATTCGAAAATCCAAGAAAACGGTTCGGGTCCAGTAATGTCGGTACACATGATTGTCTGCATCAAGTCGGTGGTTCGCGAGGCGCCCCAGGGTGTCGGCCGACGTACGCCTGAAAACAGCGAACTCAATCCCTATGACCGACCGGCGTTGGAGGCCGCCCTGCGCCTGAAGGATCAAACGGGTGGGCGGATCACGGCGCTCTCCATGGGACCACCGGTGAGCATCGAAGCATTGGCCGAAGCCCGAGCCATGGGTGTGGATCAGACGGTCCTGGTCAGCGATGCGGCCCTGGCCGGCTCGGACACCTTGGCCACCGCCAGGGTGCTGGCGGCTGCCATACGCCACCTGGCACCGTTCGACCTGGTGATGTTCGGCACCCGAACCTCGGACAGCGACACTGGCCAGGTCGGACCCCAGACCGCCACGGTGATCGGACTGCCCTTTCTGGGCGGTGTGAAAGCGATCGAACCCGAAACGAATCGGTGGAAGATGAAACGCCAGATGGATGACTGGGAGGAGACGTGGCAGGTGACCCTTCCGGCCGCCGTCACCATTCACCCGCGCGCATTTACACCTCGGCCGATCCCGCTGGTCGGTATTGCCCAGGCGCACGATGGAATCGACGTGCAGACCTGGTGCCTCACCGATATCGGTTTGAAGGCCGAGGATGCGGGACTGGCCGGTTCGCCCACACGGGTGGCCAAACTGGAAAAGATCAAGCACCAGCGCACCTGCCGGATGCTCGGTGGCGAGCCCCGTGAACAGGTCGAAGCCTTGATCGCGGAATTGACAACCATGGGTAAGATACCGTCATGATAAAGCGATCCATCTGGGTATACGGCGATCTGCGTACCGCACGCCATTGGCAGGATTGCCAGAAAGTGCTGGCCAAAGCGTTGCCGCTGGCGCACACGGCAGGCGCCGACATCCACTTGCTGCTGCTCGGCACCAGCGCCGGCGATATTGCTGCCGAGCGCTCGACCCTGGATCTTTCGGCCTGCGTACCCATCGAAGGAGCCGCCGAACACGCCGCCGCCCTGGGGGTCACGACGGTCATCTGCCTGGAACACCCGCATCTGCGGGTGCCCCGCGCCGATCTGTACGCCCACGTATTGGCCGAATTCATTCAAACCCGGCGACCCTGGCTGGTCTTGATGCCGCTCAACGATTTCGGCCGGGAAACGGCCGCCATCTGCGCCCAACGCTGCCAAGCCGGCCTGATCGCCGACTGTACCGAACTGACCTGCGACAACAACCGCTTCGTCGGCCGCTGCCCGGCTTGGGGCGGTCAGATCCTGGCGCATATCACCATGGCCGACGGGTGGCCCATGGCCTTCGTGACCGTGCAACCCCATGGCGTCGCCGTTGCGCAACCTCAACCTGACCGGGCCGCCATCGAACGAATCGCACTGGAAAACGTTGAGTTGCCGGCGGGCCTGCAGATCGTGCGGCGGACCATGGAATCCGGCGAAACCCGACGCATGGAAGATGCCGAAACCGTGGTGGTGGGCGGCGCTGGATTGGGCGACATGCGCGGCTTCGGGCTGGTCCGGGAGTTGGCCGCCGCCTTGGGCGGAGAGGTCGGCGCCACCCGGCCGCCGGTGCTCTACCACTGGGTGGAATGAAGCGCGCCTGATCGGCCAGACCGGAAAAACCGTGCGGCCGAAACTGCTCATATCGGCCGGAGCGTCGGGCGCCATTCAATATACGGCGGGCATCATGGACGCGGAAACCATCGTGGCCATCAACCGTGACCCGTCGGCGCCCATTTTTCAAATTGCCGACATCGGCATCGTGGCCGACGCCACCGTTTTTCTGCCGCTGCTGAATCAGCGCGCCCAGCAGGCCGCCATGCGGCAACTGGCCGACGCCACCTGCGGCATCGGCGCTGACGAATCGGCCACCGACGCCAAGGCTGGGTTCGGCGCCCTGGTCCGCCAACTGCGGGAGGCGCGCGAATGGCGCCAGGAAGACCTGGCCCATGCCACCGGCCAGAGTCCCGAATTCATCGAACAGGTCGAATCCGGCCAGCTCTCGCCTCCCGTCGGCTTTATCCTGCGCATGGCCCAAGCCATGAAGATCGACCCCTCCACTTTTTTGAACAAAGAGACCCAGGCTGCCATCCGCGACCGCCGCGCCCAGGCCTACTATCAACGTACCCAGGCCTACAGTTACACCACCCTGACCCCGGAAGCGGCCAACAGCCACCTGCGTGCCTTCATGGTCACCATCGAAGCCCACCACGACCATAAGCCGGTAGCCTACAAGCATGAAGGCGAAGAGTTTATCTACGTGATGGAGGGCGACCTGGAACTTACCCTGGACGCTAAACAGCACGTCCTCAAACCCGGGGAGTCGATCCATTTCAATTCCGACGTGCCCCACAAACTCAAAAGTCTCTCCAGCCTTCCCACCCGCTGTCTGGTCGTCCTCTATACCGTCTAGCGCCCTTGCCAATTCCCGGATCAAGCCTATGGTAAGAATCGATGTTCGATGACGACACGCCCATGCAAGGTTCGTGTGCCCATTCCAATTCACCAATAGATAACGACGGGAAGCGCCTATGAATAAAATCAGACCGCAGCACGACTGGGGGCTTCGCCGGCTCATCCGGCAAGGCCGGGAGCTGTTCCGCATACGGGAAAACACCCAATATTACTCGGTCGAAGATTATCGGGAAGCCGAAAAAAAATTCATCAAAGTCTGCATCCTGGAAGGCCGCTGCGGCAGTTTCTCAAGTTGAAAACGACCTGCGGCCGTCATCCAGACGGACGCATACCTTCACTTCAAACTTAACACTTAAAACTATCTCAATAAATTCATATTGGGGCGCCTGAGCAGGCGAGGGTCGGATTCGAAAAAGGCGATCAACGCCCGGCGGGCAGCCTCCATGTCGACGGCGTTGCGAATCGCGTTGTACAGTGTATTGCCGAATGCAAAATTGGCAGCCAGATAGGCGCCATAGCGTTTGAAGCGCCGCAAGGCGCGCCGGGCGTCGAAATGGTGTTCGAGGAGCGTGATCAATCGCAGGGCCGCATCGATCGGAGTGTGATTCAGCGGCGGCTCGGCACCGGTCCACTGGGCAAAGACCCAGGGCCGGGAGATGGCCAGGCGGCCCAGGGCCACGCCGTCGCACCCCGTGGTCTGCAACATCCGCAGGCAGTCGTCGGCGTCAAATACATCACCGTTACCGAACACCGGAATGCGGACGGCCTGTTTGACCCGGCCGATGTAGTCCCACTTGGCCGGGCGGTTTCGAACGTCGGGGGCCACGCGCGGGTGAAAGGTGAGGGCGTCGGCGCCGGCATCCTCCAGCCGTCGGGCGAGGTCCACCGGGATGCGCGGATCGTCCTGCCAGCCGGTGCGAAACTTCACCCATAGGGGACACGTCACCTCCCGCCGGATCTGTGCCACCAGAGCGGCCGCGCCACGCGGATCCTTGAGCAGGGCCGCCCCCTGGTTGTACTTGCAGATTTCGCTCACCGCGCAACCCAGGTTGACGTCCACGCCGAAAAGCCCCTCGGCATCGATCCTACGCGCCGCAGCGGCCATGCGCGCTGGATCGGAACCCAGGATCTGGACCACCAGCCGATCGGCCTCTTCGTCCCGCCAACGAAAATAGGACGAGATGTGCCGATTCTCCTGGGGAATGCGGGCCGCGCTGCACATCTCGGAAAAAAAGAGGCCGCAACCGCCCATCTCGTCCAAAAGTTGCCGGAAGGCCACATGCCCGAGACAGGTCATGGGGGCCAGCACCAACCGGCTGGGAAGGGTGCGCCCGCCCACGACGAGGGGCCGGCCGAGCCTATCTGAAAGAAGAGGATTCATTGGGAGCGACCATCGGCATCATCCACGAACCGCTGGGTGTTGCAATAGAGGTAAAGACCTTCGGGTCGGCGGGCACCGGCCAATGACATCCCCAAACGCGCACCCAATGCCACGGCCAGGGTGGTGGGGCGCGACATGGCGAGCAAAATGGGGATGCGCGCCCGAACGGCTTTTTGGACCAGTTCATAACTGATGCGGGAAGATAGCACCGCAACTTTAGCCAGGTCCAGGCGCCGGTCGAGGAAAAGCCGGCCGATGGCTTTATCCAGAGCATTGTGGCGGCCGACGTCCTCCATGGCCACGAGAGGCCGCAACTGCGCATCGAACAGGGCCACCGCATGGCTGGCCCGCGTGCGGCGCCGCAACGGTTGGAATTCATCGAGACGACGAATGCACCCCTCGGCTGCCGGCAAAGATATGGTGGTGCTGTCGTCCAGGGGGCGCAACTGCTGAAACAGCTCGGCAATAAGGGTCTTGCCGCACAACCCGCAGCCGGTCTGGCTGATATAGCCGCGCCGATCCAGATGACCGGCCATTTGGGTGCTGCGTCGAGGTGTCAGGGTGACGGTCACCACGTTGGTGTCGTCCGTATCGCAAGAGGCCAGGTTGACGATGTCGTCCGGGTCGTCCACCAGGCCTTCGGTCAGGCAGAACCCGGCCGCCTGGGCCAGTTCGTCGCCCGGCGTACGCATGACCACGGCATAAGGATTGCCCTGGACGCGAATCGAAAGGGGCTCCTCTTCGATGAATTCGGTTTCGAGCGGCCGCCGCTCGCCGTTGTGCCATTGGATCATGGTTGATCGCGTGTCGTTCACGATGGGTCGCTTTCCTTGTTTGGGATTGCCAATCGCCTGGCGCCTAAGTTATATTCGCACCCGCGCAGATAGTATATAAGGATGTCCTGGCGAGTGTAAAATCCGATACCCGAATATCGGATTTCGGCCCGAATGCCAACGCGGAAAATCGAAAAGTCCCAACACATTTTTCTTGACAAAAAAATTCAATAGCTTAATATTCCGCATTTTTCAGGACAGGCATTTGATTTCAGGGAGGTTGACACATGTACGCAGTCGTTGCCACTGGCGGCAAACAATATAGAGTCGAGACCGGGGAGATCCTGCGTGTCGAGAAGTTAACCGGAGATGTCGGCGCCGAGGTCGCTTTCGATCATGTACTGATGCTCGGTGACGGTGAAGCGGTTCGTATCGGCCAACCGGTGGTGGAAGGCGCCTCGGTCAAAGGCCACATCGTCGAACAGGGCAAAAGCAAGAAAGTGCTCGTTTTCAAGTACAAACGACGAAAACGCTATCGTCGCAAACAAGGGCATCGCCAACTCTATACGGCCGTCAAAATCGATAGCATCGATGCCTAGCCGCATCCGATTCGTTTGATTTGTAAGGAGAATTTACCATGGCACATAAAAAAGCGGGCGGAAGCTCGAAAAACGGGCGCGACAGTCAGGGCCAGCGCCGAGGCACCAAGCGCTACGGCGGAGAAACGGTCAAAGCCGGCAACATCATCGTACGCCAGCTGGGCACGAGAATCCATCCCGGCAACAACGTCGGCATGGGTCGGGATTATACACTTTTTGCCAAGATCGACGGCATCGTCACCTTTGAACGCAAGGGCCGCACCGGCAAAAAGGTCAGTGTTTATGCCGCGTGAAATTCATCGACGAAACCACCATCATCGTTCAATCCGGCGACGGTGGACGCGGATGCGTCAGCTTCCGGCGTGAACGCTTCGTTCCCAAGGGAGGACCGGACGGCGGTGATGGTGGTAAAGGCGGTGATGTCCTCCTGAAAGCCGCTCCCAACAAACGCACCCTCTATCATCTTCAATTCAAAAAAGAGTATAAAGCCCCGTCCGGCGGACATGGGCAAGGCAGCCAGCGCAGCGGCCGGGGCGGCGAAGATTTGATCATCCCGGTGCCGGTAGGCACCGCTATCTTCGATGCCGAAACCGGCGACCTGCTATACGACCTGGTCGATCCCGACCGGACCGTCGTAGTGGCCCGGGGCGGACGCGGCGGCCAGGGCAATGCCAAATTCAAATCGGCCACCCACCGTACACCGCGTTTTGCCCAACCGGGGGAGGCCGGCCAGCGTCTGACCTTGAAGCTGGAGCTCAAATCCATAGCCGATGTGGGCATCATCGGGCTGCCCAATGCCGGCAAATCCACGTTAATCAGTGCCATCTCTTCGGCACGGCCCAAAATCGCCGATTACCCGTTTACCACCTTGACCCCCAATCTGGGGGTGGTCGCATCCCACCAGGGCGAACCTTTCGTTGTGGCCGATATTCCGGGATTGATCGAAGGGGCGCACGAAGGCGCCGGCCTGGGTATCCGATTCCTGCGCCATGTGGAACGCACCAGCATGCTGGTGCACATGATCGACGCCAGCACCTTGACCCCAGACGACCCGCTGAAATCGTATCGCATGGTCAACCACGAACTGGCCATGTACAGCGACGCCCTTGCGAGAAAGCCCCAGTTGGTGGTACTGAATAAAATCGATCTGGCCGGAACCGACCAGCTGGCCGATCCTTTCTGCCAAGCCCTGCCGGGCTCCAAGATTCTCAGGATCAGCGCGGCGACCCACAAGGGACTTGACGCATTGAAACAACACATTCGCCGGCAGTTAGACGCTCTGGATGAAACCCAATGAACGGCAGCAGGACCGCGCCCAGCGCGTCGGTCTTTTCGGCGGGACCTTCAATCCCATCCATCGCGGACACCTTCAAGTCGCTCTGGATGTCCGGCGGCAGCTCGACCTGGACGTCGTCTATTTCATCCCCAGTGCCTTGCCGCCCCACAAAAGCACCGGCAAGCTGGCGAAAGCCGAGCATCGGCTGGAGATGGTCCGCTTAGCCCTCAATCGACAGCCCGGACTCGACGTCTGTTCTCTGGAACTCGAACGCACGGGGCCTTCGTTCAGCATCGATACGGTGCGCCTGATCAAAAGCAAATTGTCCCGAACGCAACTGCTTGTATTCCTTCTGGGCCTGGACGCCTTTATGGAAATTCATACATGGAAAGCGTATGATCGTCTCTTCGAGGAAACGGCGATGGTTGTCATGTCCCGACCAGGATCCGGGCTCTGGTCGCCAACCACCCGCCAGGAGGTCTTGGCCTATGTTCAAACACACATCTCCCGGGCCTACGCACCCGAATCGGATGGGACCGTCTTGACGCATCATCAAAAGCAGCGCATCTATCTGGTATCGGTTACGCCTGTGGACATATCGTCCTCTCAAATTCGCGCCCGCATCCAGGCGGGGGCATCAATCGATGAGTGGGTTGCGGCTCCGGTCGCACGCTACATTCACCAAAAGGGTCTATATTCATGAAAGATAAGCGCGAGGCCGACCTGGATCTCTTCGTTCAGTCCGTACTGGGTAAACAGGCGCAAGGCGTGGTCGTACTGGACGTGCGACAATTGACGTCCATCGCCGACACCTTCATCATCTGCAGCGGACGCTCCAACCGGCAGGTCAGCGCCATTGCCGATCATATTCAGCGCTTTTTGAGAAAAAAATCCATCAAGCCCTTGAGTGTCGAAGGCAAAACCGAAGGGTTGTGGGTCTTGATGGATTACGGCCACGTGATCATTCACGTCTTTTATGAAACCACCCGTGCCTTCTATGACCTCGAAGGCTTGTGGAGCGATGCCAAACGCATCACCACCAAGAGCATGGCCGAGCAGCGGGAGGCCGATGCAAAGGGGTTCGAAGGCGAAGAGGTCTTTATCGAATAGGGAGACAATCATGCAACGACCCAAACCCGTCATGCTGGTCATCCTGGACGGCTGGGGCATCGATGCGCCGGGTGCCGGAAACGCCGTCACCCTGGCCAACACCCCCAACCTGGACAAACTCCTGGCCGAATATCCCCACACTAAATTGACAACCTGCGGTCGATCGGTGGGACTGCCCGATGGCATCATGGGCAACTCCGAGGTGGGCCATTTGAATATCGGTGCCGGCCGGGTGGTCTATCAGGACCTGCTGCGCATCGACAACGCCATCGCGGACGGTTCCTTTTTCAAAAACGACGCGATCAACCGATGCATGCAGCGTGTCATCGAAAAAGACAGCCGCCTGCATTTGATCGGCCTGATATCGAACGGCGGCGTACACAGCCAGTTGACCCACCTCCTGGCTCTGCTGGATCTCGCCAAGCAAAAGGGTCTGGCCAAGGTCTATGTGCATGCCATTCTAGATGGCCGTGATACCTCCCCGGATGCGGGCATCGGCTATGTTGAACAGGTCCAACGACACATCGAAACCATCGGCAACGGGGCCATTGCTTCCATCTGCGGCCGATATTACGCCATGGATCGTGATACCCGTTGGGAACGTACCGAAAAGGCCTATCGTCTCCTCACCCTGGGCGAAGGGCTGCACCAACGCGATCCCCTGGAAGCCATACGCCAAGCATATGCCC
Organism: Desulfatitalea tepidiphila; assembly: GCF_001293685.1. Lineage (NCBI taxonomy): Bacteria > Pseudomonadati > Thermodesulfobacteriota > Desulfobacteria > Desulfobacterales > Desulfosarcinaceae > Desulfatitalea > Desulfatitalea tepidiphila. The sequence continues at coordinate 682,652 of NZ_BCAG01000006.1, forward strand.
GCGGTGAAACCGATGAATTTGTCAAACCCATCGTGATCGTCGGCCCGGACGGTCAGCCGCTCTCTTCCGTGCGCGATGAGGATGCCATTCTCTTTTTCAATTTCAGAGCCGATCGCACCCGCCAGCTCACGCGGGCCTTCACCGACGACGGGTTCAAGGGATTCGAGCGAGCAATCCGTCCCCGACTGAGCGACTATGTCTGCATGACCCTGTATGACGAAAGCTTTGATCTGCCGATAGCCTTTCCCCCCGAGCATCTCGAAGGCATCCTCGGGGCGGTGGTCAGCAAGGCCGGCCTGCGCCAGCTGCGTATTGCCGAAACCGAAAAATACGCCCATGTCACCTATTTTTTCAATGGGGGTGAAGAGAAGCCGTTTGAGAATGAAGATCGCTGCCTGATCCCCTCGCCCAGGGACGTACCAACCTACGATCACAAACCGGAGATGAGTGCCGAAGCGGTCACCGCCGAGGTGCTCGACCGCATCGCCTCCGATCGATACGATTTGATCGTGCTCAACTTCGCCAACATGGACATGGTCGGTCACACCGGCAACATCCCGGCGGCGATCAGGGCCTGTGAAACGGTGGATCGATGTGTGGGACGCATTGTGGCGGCGGTCCAATCCAAAGGGGGGGCCATCCTGATCACCGCCGACCACGGCAATGCGGAAACCATGCTCAACAGAGAAGGCAAGATGCACACGGCTCACACCACCAACTTCGTACACATCATCTATATGAACGATCGGCACAAGCAGGCACCACTCCGGGAAGGGGTTTTGGGTGACATCGCCCCTACCATTCTGAAGCTGCTCAATATCCCGCAGCCAGCCCAAATGACGGGCAAGCCGTTGATTACCGATACACCTTGATGGAAAGGCATTTGAGTATCATGGACAGGACGGAAGAGACCCTCATGGAAGAAACCCTGATCGATCATATCACCGGCCGTGAAATTCCCGATTCGGGTGCGGAGGCCAATCGTCAGGCGGTGGAACGCCTTCTCTTGGAATCAAAGGGGTATGCCAGGGAAGATATCGAAGTCGATGCACCCATCGTTCTTAATATGGGTAAAGAAGCGTACCGCTCGTTCGTCGATTTGGTGGTCCACATCGACGGATGGCGATACATGGTCATCAAATGCGCACCCGGTTCGCTGGCTTCACGTGAACGGGAAGTGATCGCAGCGGCCAGGCTGTTGTGTGATTACCAGATTCCGCTGGCCGTGGCATCGGATGGTCGGACGTCCATCGTCTGGGATACGGTCAGCGGAAGAAAAATCGGCGAGGGTCCGGGGGCCATTCCATCAAAGCAGCAGGTAAGAGAGTCATTCGATCCAAACCGCTTACTGCCTTTGGCCGAGATCCGCCGTGCGAGACAGCAACTGATCTTTCGATCATACGACATCATGAACGTCAACAAGCGGTTGCCCACATCCGGCCGGTAGGGCACGCGCACATTCACGATAAGCTTACCAACGCGTGCCCATACCGTATTACAGTCCGGCGACTTCTCTGCCGCAGTTTTTACATATCTTGGCGCGCTTTTTGATAATCTCCGCGCAAAACGGGCATTCACGGGTAAAAAAGCGTTCATGTATATGCATCACGGCGGCGTCGATGGCCTCCTGGAGTTTCTGATTGGCCGCCTTCATGAAACGCAACGGCTCGATGGCGTCCAATTCACCGATATCCCCGATCATCTCCGCGGCTTTGATACGGACACGTATCGGCTCACAGGCGTCGCTCAGCAATCGGATGATGGTCAAATTGTCTTTGTTCACATAACAATCCGCAAGGATGGAGAACCCTTTTTTGGTCTGCTCTTTGAGCATCTCCTCCTGGGCGAGGACCTCATCATCGATAATCTGCCCCTGTCCCCCCATGGAACTGAAGACCGGCATGCACTCGAACTGCTCTGTTCCGGGATAGTTGAAACAGCGCATGGAGGCATGCTGGGCGTAGTTCTCTTCCATATCCTTCCATCCCTGGCTGTAAAGGGGACACTCATCGTTAAAACAGAGAAACAGGTAGGGGACCCCCCATCCCAGCCCATCCGAAAAGGTGATCGGCGGCACCTCCCACAGCTTCATCTCTTCATTGCAGTAGGGACAACGAGGTTTGGGCATCGCCATCACCCGTTCCATGTATTCCTGCCTTGTTTCTATGGCCATACGTCTCTCCAATGTGCTTTATGTTGGATCGTTTTGCCGGTCCCGCACACGATGGATCCGGCAGATCCATTCTCAAATTAGCCCGGTACCAGCATACCCCTCAGGCCTGCAAACATTAAGGGGTAATTTAAGTCTTGATGCAGCCGTGTCAAATCCGCACCCTCGCCCTGTGCGCCTACCGGATACGAGCCCTTCCATCTTGAGGCGCACCATGGTCAATGTTATAGACAAGGACAATAAGAGGACCCATGACACTTGATCTGATCCTTGTCTATTTGCCGAACCCACGAAGGAACCGATCTCCATTATGAATCGGCACACGGATAAAAGCTGCCTCACGGCCGCATTGCGATTGCTGAGCCGTCGCGACCACAGCTGCTTCGAGCTTTCACAGAAACTCAAGCAGCGGGGGTTTTCAGGCGATATGATCTCTCCGGTGATCGCCACGTGCATCGAGATGAAATACCTCGATGATAGGCGCTTTTGTGAAGGCTACGCGGACCGGTTGCGTCGCAAAGGTTATGGTGTGTTGCGCATCGTACAGAAGTTGAAGGCAGCGCGGATCGATGCGACTTATATCCAGAGGACCATCGAACGCCAATGCCCGGAGGAATCTCAAATCGAAGATTGCCGAAAGGCTTTTCAAAAGAAGCGGATCTCACAGACGGAACCCGGCCATCCAGAGATCTTTTGCGAGCGCGACAGATCTCGCATCTTTCGTTTTCTCCAGCAACGTGGTTTTTCCAGTGAAGTGATCCTCAAAGTCATAAACGACGCGGGAGGTTTCGATCTCGATGGGATCTGAATATCGGTTGCTGAAAATTTACTTGCGATATCTTCGGAAAACCGGTTGGTCCCATCGCCATTGCGGTCATCAAATGTTCAAAGGCCGGTTTGCTTCATGAACTCTTTAAGAATAGGATCCCAACACAACGAAAAAAGGCAGCCCGTCCCGATAGAGGGCTGCCTTTCGTAAAGATTTCTTGGGGCGCAACACCTGAGGTGTAAAACTAGATCGACTCTTTGAGCTTTTTGCCGGGTTTGAACTTAACAACATTGGAGGCCTTGATCTTGATTACTTCTCCTGTCTGCGGATTTCTACCCTTTCGGGCTTTGCGGCGCGCCTTCTGAAAAGTGCCGAATCCCACCAAGGTGACCTTGCCGTCTTTTTTCTTCAGTGCTTTGGTCACACTGTCCACAAAAGATTCCAGCGCGGTCTGGGCCGCTGCTTTTGTGACGCCGGCATCCTTGGCCATTTTCTCAACGATTTCCGCTTTAGTCATCTGAATTCCTCCTTTTAAAGAATGAAATAACCCGCCAACGCTACTATTATAAGGCATGTACAGCCTGATACCGCCTTTGTCAACACCTAAGTGCCGATCATTAGTGGATTTTTTCATCTACCCCCCTTGGCAATCAAAGCGGGGCAAGGATCTCCTAAAATTGATCCGGCACAACGCCATATACCCACGGCACGTCACGCTCTCAAAAGGGCGGTCAAAACGGTGCCAGATGCATCCAACCCCGGCCGGCTACAGCCGCAGTATTAGGGGCTTTACACGCATAAGACGATCATCAATCAGCGACGGATCGATCCAGAGCGCGATACTGGATCGCCTCTGCAATATGCTCGCAGGCAATTTCTTCCCGCCCTGCCAGGTCGGCAATGGTGCGGCCGATTTTTAGAATCCGGTTCAAGGCCCGCGCCGACAACCCCATCTTGTCAATGGCCCTCTCCAGTAGCGCGGAGCTGTCTGGGTCGATGGCGCACCACTTTTTCAGGTGGCGATTCTGCATTTGAGCATTGCAGAAGATCCGTGAGCGTCTGAATCTGTGCTGCTGAATCGTGCGTGCCGCCACGACGCGTTTGCGGATGTCTTCGGAAGGTTCCGCGCCCGTTTCTCCCATCAGGTCCTTATATGAGACGGCCGGGACCTCAATATGAATGTCGATGCGATCAAGCAACGGGCCGGACAGTTTGGAGCGATACCGATGTATCTGCTGGGAGGTGCACCGGCAGGTGTGTTGCGGATCCGAATAATACCCGCAAGGGCAGGGATTCAGAGCCGCCACAAGCATGACCCGAGCGGGATATGTAATCGTCGAACTGGCGCGGGACAAGGTCACCTCCCCATCTTCGAGCGGTTGCCGCAGTACTTCGAGCACATGCTTTTTGTATTCAGGCAACTCATCCAGGAAAAGAACCCCGTGATGTGCCAGGCTGACTTCTCCTGGCCTGGGGATCACCCCCCCGCCAATCAGACCGGCATCGGAAATGGTGTGGTGCGGCGATCGAAAGCAACGCCGGCTGATCAAGGCCTGGTCACGTCCGAGCAAGCCGGCCACACTGTATATTTTGGTGGTCTCGATGGCTTCCTCAAAGGTCGGGGGCGGCAGTATGGAAGGAATTCTCCGGGCCAACATGGTCTTGCCTGCTCCGGGCGGACCGACCATCAGGATGTTGTGCCCGCCAGCCGCTGCGATTTCCAGGGCACGTTTGGCGTGTTCCTGCCCTCTCACCTCTCCAAAATCCTCGCTGGGCGTGCTGTCGCTGACCATCCAGGCCATAGGATCGGGGGGCTCGATTTCAATTGTCCCTTGCCCCTTTAAGAATTCTATGACCTGGGATAGGTGCCTCGCGGGATAGACATCGATACCTTTTACAACAGCTGCTTCCTTGCGGTTTTCAAATGGCACCACGATACCCTTGAAGTCTTTTTGCCTGGCTGTCAATGCCATGGATAGAGATCCAAAAACAGCTTTGATGCGGCCATCCAGACTCAGCTCTCCAAGCACAAGGAATGCATTTGTCGCGTCCTGGGAAATGACGCCGGTGGCTGTCAAAATGCCGACGGCGATTGGCAGATCAAAACCGGTTCCCTCCTTTTTTCGGTGGGCCGGAGCCAGATTGACGGTGATGCGATCATCTGGAAAGCCGTAACCCGAATTCTTAATGGCGGCCTTTACCCTTTCCTTGCTCTCTTTCACGGCGGTTTCCGGCAGTCCCACGGTGATAAACGAAGGCAGCCCATTGGATATGTCGATTTCCACTTCCACCGGGTATGCATCCACACCATGTATGGCACTGCTCATCACTTTTGCCAGCACAGCATCTCCTTGTTGAAATGGCGGCTCATATCTGCTGACGAGCGCAAATCGCAGATGTTACAAGAACCCGGCGTCTTGCCCGCAGCTGGACATGCCGCCATTATTTTGTTGTATAAATGACCCATCTTGGGATAATAAGTGTGTCGTTTTGAGCACATTGCCGCCGGGGGATGGGCCGCAAGCCCTTCCCCGCAAGCAAAAGAACCCCTTGAAATAAGGAAAAAATTCAAGGCTTGGCGCATATATGATAAGTAGGCACTAACCTTGCTTGAATCACCCCGATCGCAAAAGCGACCGGATGCGGAAACAGCTGGAAATGATACCGCTATGCCTATGGACCGCCGACGGGAATTGACAATCGCGCAAGCAGCGGCCAAAAAATGCTGAAACGAAAAAGCGATTCGGCTGGGCCGAGCCCCATAGATGGGGAAAAAGCGTAAAACCCATAAGCCGCTTTGAGATACCGGCGTACATACCAGTATCCGCACAAGGCGGCAAGGAAATAGACCATCATGGATCCTCGATATTTGCAAACCACCATTGCCAAAGAGGTGCACTGCTCGGGCATCGGTGTACATTCGGGCAAGCAGGTCAACCTGCATGTCCGACCGGCGCCCGTCAACCACGGCATCAAGTTCGCCCGACTGGATCTGCCCAACTGCCCCAGCCGTCCCGGCGCGCTTTAACAAAGTGGTGGACACCAGCCTGGCGACCGTGATCGGCATGGATGGCTTTATCGTCTCCACCATCGAGCATATGATGGCCGCCCTGGCCGGGTTGAGCATCGACAATGCGCTCGTACTGGTGGACAACTACGAGCTGCCCATCATGGACGGCAGTGCGGGACCGTTTGCACGCATGCTTCAATCCGCCGGGCGCCAGGTTCAATCCGCCCCGCGTATTTTTTTAGGGTCCAGGAGCCCATCGAGTTGGAAGAAAAAGGGAAATTCGTGGGCGCCTACCCGGCGCCCCATTTTCGCTTGACGTGCACCATTGCATTCGATCACCCGCTCATACAAACTCAAACCTATGATGCGATCATCCAAGACGGCTGTTTTGCAGAAGAAATTGCCGATGCGCGAACTTTCGGCTTTCGGCATGAAGTAGAATACATGAAAAAATACGGCCTGGGCCAGGGCGGCTCCCTCGACACCGCCATTGTCGTCGACCATGACAAGATCCTGAACCCCGGCGGGCTGCGCTATCCGGATGAATTCGTACGCCACAAGCTCCTGGATTGTATCGGCGACTTTTCACTGCTGGGCCTGCCCATCATGGCGCACATCGTCACCCAAAGATCCGGGCATGCTTTCAACCATGCCTTCCTCGAACGATTCTTCCAGCAAAAAGGGGCTTGGCAAACACGCACCTTCGATACTGCCCCGACCTGCATCGCAAAACCTGTTAAACAGCTTGCCAATTAGCTGGGGTTCCTCTATGATGCCGATTCGGCACAGCGCCAACGATGCCCCTAACAGGTAAACGAATAAACACAATGAAAACAAAAGCCTGCGCTTTACTGATATGGTTTTTGAGCGGTATGATATGCATGCTGCCGCCCATGAGCCATGCCCAGGATGCCAGCCTGACCAACATCATCGTGACCAACACCCGTGATGATTTGCTGTTCTATCTGACGGTCAGAAACGCTTTTCCACCGGAAATCGAGGAGACGATCCACAGCGGCGTGCCGGCCACCTTCAGCTTTCTGATCAATCTGCAACTCGTGCGTGAGTTTTGGGTGGACAAAGAACTCAACGAAATCACCGTAACACACACCATCAAATATGACAGCCTCAAGAAAGAGTACATGGTCACTCGATCATGGGACGGTGATCGACCGCACGTGGTGAAATCTTTTGATGAGGCCAAAAAATTGATGTCAGAAATCGACAGCCTTTCCATCGTTTCTCTGAGCGAACTTGAAAAGGGCCGGCAGTACCAGATTCGGGCCAAGGCTAAGCTGAGCAAGCTGACCCTTCCGTTTTATTTACATTATATTTTGTTTTTTATGTCCCTGTGGGATTTTGAAACCGATTGGTATACGATCGACTTTATTTATTAATCCATCTCGAGACCCATCCAATCGCACCCATTGGCCGCCATGAACCGTTCCGAGCAAATATTGAAAACCAAGCTCCCGGACGAAGAAAAACGGCGCCGTAAACGCGAACTCATCCTGATCTTCGCGATTATACCCATTGTTGGACTGCTGGCGTTTATTCTCAATCGCAACATTTACTTTCGAACCGATTTTCCGGTATCCAACCAGATTTTGATGTTCATCCTGATCAACATCAACCTGCTGTTGTTGTTGCTCCTCATATTTCTCGTGTTCCGAAATCTGGTCAAACTGCTTTATGATCGCAAACGCAAAGTCATGGGTGCAAAATTGCGTACCCGCCTGGTCATGGCCTTTATGACCCTGACATTGCTGCCGTCCACGGTGTTGTTTCTTTTTTCAATCACCTTCATCACCAGCAGTATCGAGTTTTGGTTTAATGTGCCGGTTGAACAGGCCCTGGCAAACTCACTGCGCGTCGGGCACATGATATATGAGCGGGCCGAGCAGGAGAGCCGATTTCTGCTTGAACGTGTCGCCTATCAAATCGAAAAGAAGAACCTGTTCGCGGCCGACAAACAGGAAGCGTTGGCCAACTACATCCAGATCGTGCAGCGCGAGTTTAACTTGGACGCCATCGAGTCATACGACATGAAAGCCGAACGGTTGGCCTATGCGGTGGCCCCTGCGATAGAGCAAGAACCCTTCGGGCATATCGGGGCCAGCGATCTGCTTAAGCCCGCCTCAAACGACGGCGTTCAAACCATTTCAACCCAAATCACGCAAGGGGAATTGCTGCGAACGATCGGCACCGTTCCCTTCGGCGCGTCGGCCGAAAAAATCTCAGGTTTCGTGGTGATCTCCGTCTATGTCTCGAGCGACATTTCCGAGAGCATGGCATCCATTCAGCGCGGATTTGAAGAATATCAGCAGATCAGCCTCTTGAAACGCCCGATCCAGACCTTCTACTACATCACGCTGTCCGTGGTGGCGCTGCTCGTCGTGTTTTGCGCGGTGTGGCTGGGATTTTATATGGCCAAAACCATCACCATCCCCATTTTGCGCCTTGCCGACGGCACCCGCCGGGTGGCCGAAGGGGACTTGAGTTTTACTCTCGAAGTTCAAGCCGATGATGAAATCGGCAGTCTGGTGACGGCCTTCAATAAGATGACCCGCGATCTGCGTACCGGACGGGAGCAGCTCGAGCTTTCCGCTCAAATGCTTCGCGAGCAAAATATCGAGATCGAAGCCCGTCGACGCTACATGGAAATCGTGCTGAAGAATGTTTCCGCCGGTGTCATCACTCTGGACGCCAAGGGAGCGATCATCACCTTCAACACCTCGGCCGAACGCATGCTCGACTTGAAAGCCGGCGAAATACTCAATAAAAATTTCAAGACGCTCCTCAAAGGGCCGCATCTCAAACTGGCCGAAGAAATTATGGAGAACCTGCCCCAAAGCCAGAAAGAGACCATGGAGATTCCACTCCGCGTAGCCATCGGCGGACGCCCGAGGAGTTTTTTGGTCTACATCAATGCACTGAAGGATGAAAGCAACCAGCACGTCGGCATCGTCATGGTGATCGACGATCTCACCGAATTGGAAAAGGCGCAACGGATGGCCGCTTGGCGGGAGGTGGCCAGGCGAATTGCCCACGAAGTTAAAAACCCGCTCACACCGATCAGCCTGTCGGCGCAGCGGCTGAAACGAAAATACTCCGAACGGATTAATGAACCGGTGTTCGATGAGTGCACCCAGATGATCATCAACCACGTGGAGCTGATCCGCAATCTGGTCAATGAATTTTCAGCCTTCGCCCGTTTTCCGACCGCTGACCCCAAACCGTGTGACTTGGCCCCCCTCATCGAAGAGACGGTCGCGCTTTACAGGGAGGGACATACCAACATCGATTTTCAAATCGAGATACAAGATACCTTGCCGCCGATGAATCTCGACCGGCAGCAAATCAAACAGGCCATGATCAATCTGGTCGACAATGCCGTTTCGGCCATTCGCATCAAGGGGGTCGTGCGCATCATGGTGACCCACGACCCCATACTCAACATGGTGCGTATGGAGGTTACCGATGACGGCATGGGTATATCGGACGATGATAAAATCCGGCTCTTCGAACCCAATTTTTCGACCAAAAAGACCGGTATGGGATTAGGCCTGACCATCGTTAACAGTATCATCACCGACCATGGCGGCAGAATCAGCGTTCAGGATAATTTCCCCAAGGGAGCCAAATTCGTCGTTGAAATGCCTGTCTGATGGTAAAAAACAGCTCGGATGCAAAAAGCGTAAAAGGAAAGTGTATCATGTACCCAACCATACTCGTTGTTGATGACGAGCCCTCCATCCTCCAGTCTCTGCAGGGGATCTTGGCGGACGAGGGTTTTGAGGTAACCACCGCTTCCAACGGATACGAAGCGCTGCAGCAGATCGAAGCGGACGCGCCGGACTTGGTGTTGCTCGACATATGGATGCCCGGCATCGACGGCCTCGAGACGCTTAAAGAGATCAAAAAGAATCATCCCTATATTCAAGCGATCATGATCACTGGGCATGGCACCATCGAGACGGCGGTTCAGGCCACCAAGCTGGGTGCCTTTGATTTCATCGAAAAACCGCTGTCCATCGAAAAAGTGATCGTGGCCATCAACAACGCCCTGAACTTCCGGCGCCTGGAAGAAGAAAATCGATACCTGCGCAAAAAGACCATCGACAAGCATGCCATCACCGGAAACAGCGGTCCGATTCAAGCGCTGAAGGCCGCCATCGCCAGGGTCGCGCCCAGCGACAGCTGGGTCCTCATCAAGGGTGAGAACGGGACGGGGAAGGAGCTCGTGGCCAGAAACATTCATCATATGAGCCAGCGCGCCACCCAACCCCTCATCGCGGTCAACTGCGCCGCCATACCCGAAGAGCTGATCGAGAGCGAATTGTTCGGGCATGAAAAGGGAGCCTTCACAGGCGCTAACAGCAAGAAAATCGGAAAATTTCAACTTGCGGACAAAGGCACGCTCTTTCTGGACGAAATCGCCGACATGAGCCTGAAAACCCAGGCCAAAATTTTGCGCGTGCTTCAGGAAAAGCAGTTTCAACGTGTAGGCGGCAGCAGGACGCTGAATGTGGACGTACGCGTCATCGCCGCCACCAACAAAAACCTGGAAGAGGAAATCCGGCATGGCACTTTTCGCGAAGATCTCTACTATCGGCTCAATGTCGTGCCCATCGAGGTGCCGTGCCTTCGGGATCGGGCCGAGGACATCTCCACTTTGGTCGATGTCTTTCTGGCCGAGGCGGCGCAACAAAGCCGGGAGCCTAAAAAAAGCATGTCAGTGGAAGCGGTAGACCTGTTGAAGCAATACAGTTGGCCGGGTAATGTGAGGGAGTTGAAAAACCTCATCGAACGCCTGGTGATCATGAGTACGGATCAACACATTGGCGTGAAGGATCTGCCCAAGCCCTACAATCCCGGGACCGTGTCTCCGGGTTCCGAAAAAATCGAATCCCTCTTCAACATCCAGGAGTTAAAAGCGGCCAAGCAGCAATTCGAACAACATTTCATCCAGCGCAAACTGGTGGAAAACGAAAACAACATCACCCATACGGCCAAATCCATCGGCGTGGAACGCAGCTATTTGCATCGCAGAATCAAAAAGCTGTCCGAAGAAAACGACTAACTGCATGCGCATCATCGGCGGCACATTGCGAGGACGAAAACTGGTATCTTTGAGCGGCAGATCCATCCGCCCCACCTCCGACCGTGTCCGGGAAGCGCTGTTCAATATCCTGGGGTCCAATCCCGTGGGCGCCACCGTACTGGATCTGTTTGCCGGTACCGGCGCCCTGGGGATCGAAGCCTTGAGTCGCGGCGCGAGGCAGGCCGTCTTCATCGACAAGGCATCCGCAACGATTCAAGTCTTGCGCAAAAATATCGCCCTTTGCGGTTTTGAAACCCGCAGCCGGATCATTCAATGGGACATTGTGAAGAACCTGTCTTGCCTGCGCCCCTATCGCCAGGCCTTTGATCTGGTCTTTTTGGATCCGCCATATCATCAAAACATGGTCCAGCCGGCACTCTTGCATCTGATGCGTGAAAAGACGCTGGCCGCTGATGCCCGAATCGTTGTCGAGCAGGCTGCCAAAGGGGACGACCTGCCCGTTGTTCCGGAATTGACGTGCGACGATCAGCGACGCTATGGCGAGACCCTGCTCACCTTTTGGACGGTTGCCGCTGAGATTATTGCATCTTGAAACTTTCCATGCTAGAAGGTGCCCATCCACAGCCGACATCTGCGGTGATCTATCGCCCTGGTTATTGTATCCGACATGATGGAAGGATAATATGAAAAAAATCGCGATCTACCCCGGCTCGTTCGACCCCGTGACCTTCGGCCATATGGATATCGTTCAAAGAGGAAGAAAAATCTTTGACCACATCATCGTCGCCATCCTTAACAATCCCCAAAAAAAAGCCCTTTTTTCGATTGACGAACGGTTGGAAATGCTGCGGGAATGCATGAAAGATATCCCTGGCCTGTCGTTTGACAGTTTTGACGGTCTGCTGGTCGATTATGCGAAAACCCACGGTGCCTGTGCAATACTAAGAGGCATGCGCGCAGTATCCGACTTTGAAAAAGAGTTTCAGCTCGCCTTGATGAACCGCAAACTCAACCGGGAAATCGAAACCGTTTTTTTAATGACCGGCATGCGATGGTTCTTTACCAGTTCCTCGATCATCAAAGAGGCCGCCATTTTCGGCGGAGACATCACCGACATGGTTCCACCGCTGGTCAACGAGCGTGTCAAAGCGAAATACACCAAGACCCGATAGCCGACGTTTGCAACCCAATGGATCTATGGCAGCTTAAGATATTCTGCAAAGTACTCGAGCTGAAAAGCTTCTCCAAAGCCGGAGAAGCGGTTCACCTGTCGCAGCCGACGGTCAGCAGCCACATCAAGGACCTGGAGACCCATTTCGGCACCCAGCTCATCGATCGGTTGGCCCGCAATGCTTCTCCGACCAAAGCCGGCGAACTGCTCTACGATTATGCGCAACGGCTGATCGCCCTTCAACAGGAAACCGAAACCGCCCTGGCCGAATTTTTAGGAAAAATTAAAGGGCGACTGACCATCGGGGGCAGTACCATACCCGGCGGCTATCTCCTGCCCCAGCTGATCGGCGAGTTTTCCCGCACCTACCCTGACGTCCACATCGCCCTTGTCGTGGGCGATACATCGGAGATTCTGGACAAAATCAGCTCCGGAAACATCGAACTTGGCGTGGTCGGCGCCCGTTGTGACGACAGCCAGCTGGAGCAAACACCGCTGATGGAAGATGTATTGTGCGTGGTGGTGCCCAGCGACCACAAATGGGCCGGTCGTACCAGCGTGATCATGGCCGAACTGATCCAAGAGCCGTTTATCATCCGCGAAAGCGGATCCGGGACCCTGCGAGCTATCGAACAGCATCTCCAAAAAGCCAGCCACCATTTGGATGGATTCCATGTCGTGGCGGAAATGGGCAGCACCGAGGCCGTCCGCCAAAGTATCAAGAGCCATATCGGCATCTCGATTCTTTCGGCCATTGCCGTTGCGGCCGATGTGACCGCCGGCACGTTGAAAACCCTCACGGTTGAAGGACTCGACTTCAAACGCCATTTCTACCTCACCCGTCACAAGCACCGCACCCCATCTCCCCTGTGCAGCGCCTTCATGGCGTTTATCGAAAATCTCCACACTCAACCGTGAAACGGCGATTGGTTTCCTCGTTCATTCGATTGATCATTCGGGCCAAGGCACATCTGTTTACTTAAGGCCGGAAAATGGTTATGATTTCAATATAAAAAGAACTGTAATGAATTTTATTCTGCCGCGCACAGGTGGGCGTAAGTAAAATCCGGCTTTTTAAACGTCGAAGAAACACACAAGAACGAGCAGGTACACATGATGAAGATTACCTTTTCACCCAATGCCAGACTCGTTTTGGAAAAGCGCTATCTGGACAAAGACCCTTCGGGAAAAATCATCGAAACACCGGAAGAAATGATGCGGCGTGTTGCCCGCCATGTGGCCGAGGGAGACCGGGCCTTCGAATCTTCCGAGGTGGTAACCCAGTCCGAAGCGTCCTTTTTCGACCTGCTTTCCAAATTATGGTTCGTGCCCAACTCGCCCACCTTGATGAATGCCGGCCGCCGATTGGGACAATTGGCAGCCTGTTTCGTATTGCCGGTGGGCGACAGCATCGAGAGTATTTTCGATGCGGTGAAACACACGGCCATCATCCACAAATCGGGTGGTGGAACGGGATTTTCCTTTTCACATATCCGGCCGGCCAACGATACCGTGTCGAGCACCGCAGGGGTTTCCAGCGGACCGCTATCGTTTATCAACATTTTCGATACCGCCACCGAAGCGGTGAAACAAGGTGGTACGCGACGCGGTGCCAACATGGGGGTCCTGCGCGTGGATCATCCGGATATCGAATCTTTTATCGCCGCTAAGGACCATCCCGGTCAACTGACCAATTTCAACTTGTCGGTGGCCATCACCCAAACCTTTCTGGATGCGCTGGCCAGCGGTCAGGAGTACCAACTGCTCAGTCCGCGCACCGGCAAAACCGTGCGCAGCGTTTCGGCCCAGAAAATATTCGATCGCATCGTGCAATCGGCGTGGGGCAGCGGTGAACCCGGGGTCATCTTCATCGACCGCATCAACCAGGACAATGTCACCCCCCACCTCGGTGCCATCGACGCGACCAATCCGTGTGGCGAGCAGCCTTTGCTGCCCTATGAATCGTGCACCCTGGGCGCCATCAATCTTTCCAAAATGGTGTCATCCAAAGGGGTGATGTTCAACCGGCTGAAACGGAGCGTGCAGTTGGCCGTGCACTTTTTGGACAATGTGGTCGAAGTCAACCAATACCCCCTGCCTGAAATCGAAAAGGCCACCCAGTTGACGCGGAAAATCGGACTCGGCGTCATGGGATTCGCCGACCTGCTGATCAAACTCTCCATTCCCTATGATTCAGATGAAGCCGTGGACCAGGCCGAAACCATCATGGCCTTTATCCATCGGGAGGCACGCCGTGCCTCCGAAGATCTGGGGCGACGCCGGGGCAATTTTCCGGCCTTCAAAGGAAGTGTTTTAGAGGGACGCTATGCTTCCATGAGAAATGCGACGGTAACCACCATCGCACCCACTGGGACCATCAGCCTGATCGCTGCCGCTTCGAGCGGCATCGAACCGCTGTTTGCCGTGGCCCATTCGCGCCATGTGCTCGATGACCAAGTCTTGTCGGAGATGCATCCCATGTTCGTTCAGATCGCAAAAAAAGAGGGGTTTTTCTCCGAAGCCCTGGTTCAATCGGTAGCGGCCAGCGGTTCCGTGCAGGGCAATCCGTCCGTGCCCGAAAAGGTCCAGCGCATCTTTCGTACGGCCTACGATATCGCCCCCCAATCGCATGTCAATATTCAGGCCGCCTTTCAAAAGCACACCGACAATGCGGTTTCCAAAACTGTCAATTTCCCGGCCCATGCCACACCGGAAGAGGTGGCCCAGGTCTTTCTCAATGCCGCCAAAATGGGTTGTAAAGGCATCACCATCTATCGCGACGGCAGCCGCCAGCATCAGGTACTCAGCGCCGGTCACTCCCGCGCGGAAAACGATCGCATCGCCCCGCGTCCCAGACCCCAACGCACCTTCGGACTCACCGAGAGAATCAGCACGGGTTGTGGCAAACTGTATGTGACGATTAATTCCGATGACTTGGGGATGTGTGAAGTGTTTGCCCAGATGGGCAAAACCGGGGGATGCGCATCTTCTCAGATCGAAGCGGCCGGTCGGCTGATTTCCCTGGCGTTGCGTTCGGGAGTCAAGCCGGAGGCCATTATCAAACAGCTCAGCGGGATCCGGTGCCCCTCACCCATCTGGCAAAACGGGAAAATGGTACTCTCCTGCCCCGATGCCATGGCGCAGGTGCTCCAACACGTGACCGCCAGTGAACCGGCAGAATCTCACCAGCCGGCCGGTATGTGCCCGGATTGCGGTTCACCTCTGGTTCATGGCGAGGGGTGCCTGAACTGCCCGGTTTGCGGCTATTCCAAGTGCGCCTGATGGTCCGTGTCCGCCCACTTTCCGCATGGACATGGGTTTAAAAGGATCGGCGAACCTACCGCGATTTCTTCTTGCCGCTTTTCAAGCGTCCCATCACCGCCCCGATCACGGCCTCCACGGCGGCATCCACATTCATGTTGCCGGTGTTGAGGATCATGTCGTAGTGCACGGGATCCACGATGTCCGCATTGAAAGATTGGCGAATGAAGGCGCGGCGTCTGTTCTCACGGATCAACACACGCTGTTTGGCGACATCGGTGGGAACCCGAAACCGTTTGGACACATTTTCGATACGAATCTCGAGAGGCGCCACGACCCGCACCGCAAAACGATCTTTGGGCGGAATGATGAAGTTGGCGCCCCGGCCCACAATCACGGCGTGCCCGTGCTTTCCAATGGTGCCGACCACTTTCATCAAATGCTCCAAATAGATGCTGGGATGAATGTATTGTTCCTTGATCACCGAGGCGATGAAATCCTGGACGCCCGACAGGCGCTCTTTTTCAAGGGAATCCACCACAGTGGTGCTGATGCGGGCGCTTTCGGCGATCCTGTGCACCATATCGCGATGAAAAAAGTCAAATCCCAGCCGATTGGCAATTTGTTCACCGATGAGACAGCCACCGGCGCCCGGCTCCATGCACACCGTGATGACCGGGATCTTCGCGGTCTTTTTCTTCTCGTCCGCCGTATAGAGTTTCTGCCACTTCTTGATCTGCTGATTGACGAACTGCTCAACGGATTGTTCGTCCTGTTGTTCCACCGTTGCCATAATCGAACCTCTTTGCTGTTTAATCTTTTTCTTAAGCCCAAATCGGTTAGCAGGCCAAAAAACAAAATAAAACCAAAAGGGTTCATTTAGCCGGAGTCGGTGGACAAGTCAATCCATTATATCGGGTGAACAGATCGGATTTTCACAGGGCCGGACGGGGGTCGCTCAACGCTGGGC
Organism: Desulfatitalea tepidiphila; assembly: GCF_001293685.1. Lineage (NCBI taxonomy): Bacteria > Pseudomonadati > Thermodesulfobacteriota > Desulfobacteria > Desulfobacterales > Desulfosarcinaceae > Desulfatitalea > Desulfatitalea tepidiphila. The sequence goes on from NZ_BCAG01000006.1 coordinate 699,068, forward strand.
AGCCTCCATCCATCTTTGGACCCATCGATCGTGATCCTGAAGGGTGACCCGCCGAGGCAGCTTTTCGAGGGCGATTTGGGCGGCCATGTCGATAAGCTCGCCGCGAATGCGAGCGCTGGTGTCTCTGAACATGGCTTCGATTTTATGCTGGGTGCTTTCTATTAAAACCTCGCTCTCGTTTCTGGCGTCGGCGATCAGCTCGTCTTTTCGTCGCTGACCCTCTGCGATGATTCTGTCCTTGACCAGCTCCAGGCGCTCCTGGCCCATCGTTAACTCTTTTCGGGTCTCCTCGATCTGAATTTCCATGCCGCGCTTTTTTTCTTCCAGATCATCGATCGCCCGCCGGACCTCGGCTCGTTTATCCTTGAGAAAACTGATAATCGGTCTGCGCGCATACTTGATGAAAAAGCCGGCCAGGATTGCGAAATTGACATACCGCATGATCAGATCGTAGGTGTGCCGTGTAAACTCAAAGGAATCGGATGCCCAGGCGTTGCCGGCGACGGCGCACCACCCAATGACGATTGTCGACACGATGCCGATGTAATGCATGTTGCGCCCCATTATCGCAGCTCTCCGTTGGGTTCCAGCAAACGGGCGATCATCATTTCCGCAACCGACATCGCCTCATCTTGCGTCGCGGCCATGGCTGTCTTCAACTTGGCCGCCGTCTCCTGCTGGGCTTTTGATTTCATGGCGTTGATCTCGTCTCTGGTGCGGGCGATCAATTCGGCGGCGGTCTTCTGTCCGGACGCCTCGATATCATCCTTGATTTTCAGCGCGCTATCCCGCACCTGGTCTTCCTGGCGCTGGATCTGTTTTAACAGCTGTTTGTATTCATCTCCCGCTTCCGTGATCTCTTCGTTCAATTGATCCAGGAAAAAGTTTCTCTCCTGGATGACTCGATCGAGCGGACGGATCATGATCCGGTGGATGATGAACAGAAAAAGCAAAAACGACAACAGCTGAAAGACCAGTGTCGCGTTGATCGTGATCAAAGCGGTGGTTTCAATGACTTCCATAAGCAGGGACCCGTATGAGGTTGGTTAGACGACAAACAGGAGCAACAGCGCGATGACCAGCGAGTAAATGCCCGTCGACTCGGAAACCGCCTGGCCCACCAACATCGTACGCGTCAACAAGCCGGCCTCCTTGGGGTTTTTGCCTATGGCTTCACACGCTTTGGCCGCCGCCATCCCTTCGCCCACGCCGGGCCCGATGGCGCCCAGCCCCATGGACAAACCCGCGCCCAAAAACGCCGCCGCTTTGACAATATCCACGCCTTCGATTGCCATTGAGATCCTCCCACGTTGTTACGTTGATCCTTGCGGATGTTTATCTTGATTAAACCACGAATATCAGCACCAAAGAAATGACCATCGCATAAATGGCCGTGGATTCGGCCACGGCCATGCCCACCAGCATCGTGCGAACGATAATTCCCATCTCTTCCGGGTTGCGGGCGATCCAGGTGACGCCGCCGCTCGAGGCAATCCCTTCGCCAATACCGGGGCCGATCCCGCCGGTTCCCATGCATATGCCTGCCGCCAACAGGGCCATGGCCGGCGCCAGCGCATCGCTGTCTGCGCCACCCTTGAAGATAAGGATAAAGCCGATCAGCAAGCCGAGAATCGCCGGAGTCTGGCTGATGGCCTGTCCCAGCAGCATGATATTGGTCACCGGACCGGCGGCCTTGGGATTGCGGGCGATTCCCTCGCAACTGGCCTGGGCCACAAATCCGCCGCCAATACCCGAACCGATGGCACTCAGTCCGGTTGACAACCCGGCCCCCATGACCGCCGCCCAGGTCGGGGACAACGGCTTGGTGGCATAGTCGGTGAAAATCAGGATAAACCCGATAACCAGGGCGAAGATGGAGGGGGTCTGGCACACGGCCGATCCCACCAGCATGTTGGTGGTCAAACGGCCGCTCATGGCCGGCTGGCGCCCCATGCCGAGGCAGGCCGCCCCGGCCGGGTACCCGGCCCCGATCCCCGACCCGATGGCGCCCAGCCCCATGGCCAACCCGGCCGAAAATACGGCCCAGACCATCACAAAAGAGGTGGCGGGGAAGGAAGAAAACAGCAGAATCATGGCGATCACGAGGGCAAAAATCGAGGCCGACTCGGCGATGGCCTGGCCCACCAGCATGGACTTGAGAATATCACCCGAAATGGCTGGATTTCTTGAGATCGCCGCATTGGCCTGGGCCGCGGTGTGCCCCTCGCCGATGGCGGCCCCGATCGCACCCAAACCCATGGCCAATCCGCCGCCGGCATAGGCGCCCACTTTTACCCAAACTGCAATGTCGTCTATCATGGCTATCGGCTACTACTTCGCTTGGGTTGAAATATAAACCACGGTCAGCATCGTAAACACGAACGCTTGAATCGCCCCGACAAACAAACCGAAAAATGCATTGAGGAACGGCGGTAAAATAATGTTGTAAGTCAAATAGGAGACGACCAGGATGATGATCGAGCCGCCCATGATGTTTCCGAAGAGACGAAAGGAAATGGATACGATCTTGGCAAGCTCGCCGATCAGATTCAGCGGCATCATGAAAAACATGGGTTCGAAATACTCTTTGATGTAAGCCTTGAACCCTTTGGTTTTGATGCCGACGTAGTGCGCGATGACAAACCCCATGATGCCCAGGCTCAGGGGGGTGTTCAAGTCTTTGGTCGGCTCCTCCAGGTGGGGAATGATGCCGATCCAGTTGCAGAGCACAAGGAACATGAACAGCGCGACGATCATGGGGGCATAGGTTCTGGCCAATGTTTTTCCCATGGCATCCTCGGTCAGTTCGTAGAGCTTGGACACCAGTAACTCTCCCACGATTTGAAAACGATTGGGCACAATGGCGCGGCGTGATGCGCAGAGCCAACCAAAAACGATCAGCAGGCCGATGACGATCCACGTCATCAACATGACCTCTAAATTCAATGTCAGCTTGTACCCAGCGATCGTAAGAATCAGCTGGTGAATTTTGCCGAGCTCTTGCATGGCCCCCGTCCTATGACTCTTTATTGAAAATTATCCTGGTGAAATGATCCCCCATAAGCACGCCCTGAACCATGAAAAGGCCTGCCGCGGTGCTGTAGAAATTGATGGTGTCAAGTTTTGCCGAAATCAGCAACGGCACCGCCAACACCACGTATCTAAACCCGATGCCGCCCAGGCCGACCAGGAAAGTCTGCCGCCGACCTTTATCGAGGCGCATCGGCAACAGGGTGGCCATCATGATAAAATTTAGTATGCTGAACAGGGTTCCCAAGACCAGACCCTTGGCCATTGGCTTGGCATCCAGCGCCAGGAAAAGCAAGGCGCCAACGATGGCCAGTGCCATGGCGAGCGAGCAATATCTTTTTTGAAGGTCTTGTATGTCACTGGTCATTGGATCTGTCTTTTTTATCCTTTTCCTCTTTCAGCACCTCTTGGATCTGGCGGTAGGCGACATTTGCGCCGCCGATCACGCCCAGGAGCGTGAAAATCGTCAGAAAAACCCCACGGGTGCCCAACCAACGGTCGATGTAACGGCCCACAAAGAAGCAGAACACAACACAGCCGGCAAGGGTAAGGCCCAGCTGCATGACAATGTATACCTGCCCCATCCATTCGCTGTGCTTCATGGATCCAGTGTCCAACCGTATCTCCAGGTTACAGTAGTGGGTCGGGCACCCGTTTAAGGCATCTTGTCGGCCACCGTTGCCGGCCGGTTCGCTTTATTCTGTAAAAAACCGCACGTATCAGCAGGACAACCATCGGTCATCCCAAAAAAACAATTGTTAAAACAAAGCCATCTCAATCTGCAAGTTGAAGAATAGGAGCAGGACATGAAGCAAGGCACACCATTTCCGGCTTAAAGGTTGGAACCGAGTGATGGAATATGAGTTTTTTCATTCCACACGAGCACTCAACCACTATCAAAAATATTTGATGGCTGTCAAGCCGTTGGGGTGATCATAACAAATGAATTTTATACATCCGATGAATCCGGAATTAATATTGACGCCTGATCAATTTTTCACTACGTTCAAAATGGCGTCCCAAACGGAAAGCGTTGATAAGACACCTTCGGCGCATGTCCGCCGGACCCGACGTTGCACTCGCCCAGCGACCCCGACCGCTGCAAACGGGCAATTGTGGTTCAAAACGGCAACACCTGTTTCATCGTTCATTCGACAACCCAACTATCGGGCCTGATGAGTATTTTCGGATTCGGGCGGTGACACCCATACAGCCGGTTGCGAACGCATAGGAGGCACCCATGGCAGTGTTAACCATTTCCAGACAATTTGGAGCGGGTGGTGCGACATTGGGGAAAAAATTGGCCGAGCTACTCGGATATATCTTTGTCAACGACGAGATCATCTCCAAGGTGGCTCAAAAGGCCAAGGTCTCTCCCGATTGGGTCAAGTCGGTGGAAAGGGAGGCCGGCGGCAAACTGCAAAAATTCATCGGCGCGATTGTCCCAAGGAGATTGGTGGATCGCATTCTGGACGATCGCCAGGGCTATATCGACGAAGAAATCTATGTCGATCTACTTTCCGAGATCATCAATAAAATCGCAGACGAAGGCAATTGCGTCATCCTCGGTCGGGGCGGACAATACATCCTCAAAGACCGCAAGGACACGTATCACGTGCTGCTCATTGCCAGCGAAGCGTATCGTGTCCAATTTATGGAAAAACAATACAACCTGTCCCATAACGAGGCGATCCGCGCCATTGCGGCCGAAGACAAAAGACGCACCAGTTTATATCGCAAAATCGGCCGAGCGGACTATGATCGGCCCGAACACTATCACCTCACCCTCAACATGAGCCGGGTGAATCTGGATACTGCCACGGGGATCGTTCAAAGCCTGATCCTTGGCAACAGCTCACTCGCCAAAGCCAACCCCTAAGATTATGACGGACGCTATGCATCTAATCCGCCAACTTGTCCGCCGATGTGCCGGACTGGTCATTTTGGTCATCGTCGTCTGCTGCCTATGGTCAGAGGCCGCATACGGCAAGGCCCAGACAGAAACGACGCAACCTGCTGCCACCGACGTCGGACCAACCGCGACGGCCCCAGCCGCACCGCACCATGAGGGACAGGACTCGGCTGCAGAGACCCATTCTGCCCATGGCCACGAGGATCTCGGGCGGCATCTCCCCTTGTGGAGTTGCCTGCCGTTCGCCGGCATGCTGCTCTCCATTGCCTTCTGGCCCTTGGCCGCGCCGAATTTCTGGCACCATCACTTCGGCAAAATCGCCGGCTTCTGGGCCCTGAGTCTGGCCCTGCCGTTCGTTGTGATGTATAAAGGTACGGCCATTTATGAAATCCTTCACATCATGCTGGCCGACTACGTGCCCTTTATCATTCTCATCTGGTCGCTGTATACGGTTTCGGGGGGCATCCTGCTGCGTGGCACTCTGCGCGGCACACCGCTGCTCAATGTAGCCCTTTTGGCCATCGGCGTCCTGCTGGCCTCCTGGATGGGCACCACCGGTGCCGCCATGCTGATGATTCGTCCCTTTCTGCGCGCCAACAAACATCGCAAAAACCGCACCTTCATGGTGGTCTTTTTTATCTTCCTGGTGGCCAATATCGGCGGCTCTCTTACGCCCCTCGGCGACCCGCCGCTGTTTTTAGGCTTTTTGCACGGCGTGAGTTTTTTCTGGACCTTTAAAATCCTGCCGCACATGCTGACCATGACCGTTTTACTTCTCGGACTTTACCTGGCCATGGATGTTTACTTTTACAGGAAAGAACTAGGCCAGACGGATATCAAAGAGCCCCTTCGCGCGTCCATCGCCGCAAATCCCGAGGATCGTGTCCCCTTGTCTTTGGAAGGCAAACTCAATTTTCTCTTCCTGCTGGGCATCATCGGTGCGGTGTTGTTCAGCGGTATCGCCGATTTGGGCACCATCAACACCTTTGGCGTCCATCGCGAGATCCAAAGCTGGCTACGCGACCTGCTGCTCGTTGCCCTTGGGCTGCTTTCTCTGGTGACCACCTCGACTACAATCCGTCAGGACAATGAATTTACCTGGTTTCCCATAATAGAGGTGGCCTATCTGTTCATCGGCATTTTCATCACCATGATCCCATGCCTGCTGATCCTCAAAGCCGGCGCCCAGGGTGCCCTGGGCTTTATCATCAACCGGGTCTCTGAACCTGTGCATTACTTCTGGGTCAGCGGCATGCTGTCGGCGTTCCTGGATAATGCCCCAACCTACCTGACGTTTTTCAATACCGCCTTGGGAAGTTTCTTTGCAGGCTTGAGCGAACCCCAGGCGGTTCCTCTACTCATGACCGAAAAGAGTATTTTTCTGGAAGCGATTTCCACCGGTGCCGTCTTTTTCGGCGCATGCAGTTACATCGGAAATGCACCCAATTTCATGGTGCGTGCCATTTCCGAAGAGGCCGGTACGCCGATGCCCAGCTTTTTCGGTTACATCTTGGGCTATACCTTGGTATTTCTAGTCCCCTGTCTTATTGTGGTGACATGGATCTATTTTTAACCGGCAAGGGATAACGGCATGAATGCTCCGGGCACGTTAAAAAATTGCAGCAACGCCAGCAGCGTGATCAAGCGCCTGCGGGGGGCCAATGTCGGCATTGTCGGCGGTGGCCAGTTCTGCAACATATTGCTGCATTTTTTTCAGGAAGAGGATCGCCATCCGATCAAGCCCCGTATCCTGTGCGTAGTGGACATCGATCGTGAAGCCGAGGGGTCCCGGTATGCCCGGCAGTGCGGCATTGCCACCAACTCTGATTATGAAACGTTGTACACCCTCCCTGATTTACAGGTGATCTTGGAAATCACCAACGACGCCGATCTTGCCCCCGCCATCCAGAAAACGAAACCTGCCCATGTGGAACTCATCGATCATTCTGTAGCCCGCTATCTGTGGGATACGATCCAGGTGGAAAACCTGCAACTTCAGATCCTCGATGAGCTTGAAACCCATCGCAACGATCCGGATGAACTGGAAGAATTGTTTCAACAGGCCTTCAACTGCTTCAACGAAATCATCAAGCGCCGCAACGAACGCTACCGCGATAAGGAACTGGCGCTACTGGAGATTCAAAAGACACAGTCCCAAATCATCCAGGGAAGTACGATCCCCACCTTTGTCATAAACCGGGACCATATCGTCACACACTGGAATCGTGCGCTGGAAAAAATGTCAGGCGTTCCGGCCGACCAGGTCGTCGGCACCAATCGGCAGTGGGCACCGTTTTGGCGACGTGAGCGTCCGACCATGGCCGACGTCATCATCGATCAAATCGATGAAGGCGAAATTGAAAAGCTCTATGGCAGCCAGTGGCGTAAGTCCGGCATGATCGATGGCGCCTACGAAGCAGAGGTTTTCTTTCCACAGGTGGGTGACGGCGGCAAATGGCTCTGGTTCACGGCGGCACCCATAAAGGCGCCGGATGGCACCATCGCCGGCGCCATCGAAACGTTGTGGGATAAAACCGAAGACAGGCGCGCCGAGCAGGAAAGAGAACGGCATGCCTCAGAATTGAGCGCGCTGTGCGCCATTTATACGGCCCTGAGCGCACCCTGGATCGTCGATTTTCGCATCGAAGCAGCATTAAAAGAGATCCAGCATTTTCTAATAGTCGATGACATCTCTATTTTTTTGCGTAATAACGGCGATGGTTTTCATCTCAAGTACCACTATGGTCTTACCAGATCCGACCAACCCGTGATTCAGCCGCATGACCGTCTCATTAGAGAGGTGGCTCAAAACGACACGCTGACCTTGATCGACAAAATTGATCCCAGACAACAGCCGTTGCTGGCCGACCTTGCCAACAAGGGGTTTCAATCACTGGCCTATGTCCCTATCAGCGCCAAGCACAAAAAGACGTTGGGGGTCATGCAGATCGCCAGCCGCACACCCAAAACGTATGACGAGGGGGAGCGCCACATTCTGGAGTTGATTGGCAACCGCATCGGCGTAGCGCTTGAAAACGCCGTACTCCAGGAGCAGTACATCAAGTCTGAAGCCAAATATCGCTCCCTCTTCAACAATGATCCCAATCCGATTTTCATCATCGACCGGCAGTCGCTGAACATTCTGGACATCAACGAGCGGGCTAAAGAGTGCTACGGTTATTCGCGCGAAGAGTTCAATGGCATGCCGTTCATGCAGTTGGGAGAACCGGAGGATACCGAAGTGCGAGCGGGGCTGACGCATTTGGCCGTCGGCCAATCCGTTCTCTTTTCCAAACGGCGCCATTTTCGCAAGGGCCGGCGGCCGTTTTATGTCAACATCAACGTCAGTCACGCCCAGAACGATGAAAGCGACGTCCTGATCGCCACGACCACCGATATCTCGGAAACCGTCGACAAAGAGACCCAGTTGATCCAGGCCAGTAAAATGACCACCCTGGGATTGATGGCCGCCGGAATGGCCCACGAGATCAATCAACCTCTCAACGTAATCCAGATTTGTGCCGACTATCTGCTCAAAATGATCAACAAGCAGCAGCCGATCCCGTCCGAAGACCTGAGCAACATGGCCAACGATATCACCGCCAATGTATCGCGGGCTACGGGCATCATTCGGCACGTGCGGGAATTTGCGCGGCAGTCGGAAGTCGTAAAAAACAGGATCAAGATCAACGACCCCATACGGGATGTCTTCAAAGTTTTAGGGCACCAGATAAAAGTGCATGAGATAGCCCTTGACCTGAATTTGAACGACGATATACCCTTCATCATGGCCGACCACAATCGCCTGGAACAAGTCTTCATCAACCTGGTCACCAATGCCATCGACGCAATGGACGAGAAGGCCGAGCAGCCGGAACACCAAGGCATGGCCAAACGCCTTGTCATCAAAAGCCGCGCTGAAAGAGATAGAGTCATTGTGACGGTGGAGGACAATGGCATCGGCATGAGCCAGGAAGCGAAAAGCAAGCTGTTCGAGCCCTTTTTCACCACAAAAAAGGTGGGAAAAGGCACCGGATTGGGGGTGAGCATCAGCTATGGCATTGTCAAGGACTATGATGGCACCATCGATGTTCGAAGCCAAACGGGCGTGGGAACGACCTTTACTTTAACTTTTCCGATATGCAGCGATGCCAACGAATCGTCAAATCCATAAGATTCTGCTCATCGATGATGAACAGGATATTCTGCGTGTGTTATCCATGAGCCTGCGCATCGATGGCTACGAAGTGATAACCGCCAAGAGCGGAGAAGAGGGGCTGCGCCTGTTCAAAACTCAATCGCCCGATCTGGTCCTGACCGACGTTAAAATGCCGGGCATGGACGGCATCGAAGTACTTCGCAACATCAAATCCCTGGAAGCCGATGCAGAGGTGATCATCATCACCGGCCATGGCGACATCGACAACGCCATCGAAGCCCTTAAACTGGGGGCGTCGGATTTTATCAACAAACCGGTGCGCGATGAAGTGCTGGCCGTGGCCATAGGTCGCGCCGAAGAGAAGCTGGCCATCCGCAGTCAACTCAAGGCCCACACCGAGGAGCTGGAAGAGAAAGTGGCCCACGCCACCCAGGAACTGCGCCGCCAATCCAACTTTCTGTCACGGCTCATCGAAAGCTCCAACGATGCGATCATCGCCACCGACGACCACCTGCGCATCGTGATTTACAATCCGGGTGCCGAGCGTATTTTCGGTCATGCCGATGAAGATATGAAAGATAGGTACATCACGGAACTCCTTCCGGACGAGTTGGCCCGTTTTTTTTCTCTTCTGCCCACATCTAACGGCACAGCCAAGCCAACCGAATGGGTGGAGACGATCGTCACGGCAAATGACGGGGAGCGAATTCCGGTTCGTTTTTATGCCGCTCCCTTGAAGGAAAAAGGTAAATTGATGGGGTCGGTCTCTTTTTATCAGGACCTGCGCGAAATCAAACGGCTAGAGGCGGAGCTGCTGCACGCCGAGCGACTGGCCGCCATCGGCCAGACGGTGGCCGGTGTGGCACATGGCGTCAAAAACCTGCTACATGGATTTAAAGGCGGCTCCTATCTGGTCAATCTGGGAATTGCCAAAAACGACAATGAAAAATTGTTGAAGGGATGGGACATCATTCAGCGCAACATCACGCGTACTTCGGACCTGGTCATGGGCCTGCTCTCCTTCTCCAAAGAACGCGATCCGGAATATGTGCCTTGTGAACCCAATGCCATCGTTCAGGAAGTGCGCCAGATGGTTCAAACGACCGCCGATCAGTACAACATTCGCATCGAAACCGATCTGGATCCCACCGTCGGCACGGTCTGCATGGATCCTCATATTTTGCACCAATGCTTATCCAATCTGATATCCAATGCGTTGGATGCCTGCCTCTTCGAGGTGGAATCCGACAAACAATGGCGAGTCACGATTCGAACTCACCGCATGGAAAACGATCAGATCTGCTTCGAAATAATCGATAACGGAAGCGGGATGAGCCCGGAAGTTCAAAAAAAATTGTTTTCCCGGTTCTTCAGCACCAAGGGACACCGGGGCACGGGATTGGGGTTGTTGGTCACCCGTAAATTGGTTAAGGAACATCACGGCACCATCACGGTTCAATCGAAACCAGGGGCCGGCACTACGTTTGCCTTTTGCCTGCCGTTCATGCGACACTGCGCAGCGGCCGCCGGATCGAGCACCTGAACCGCGCGGTGACGAAAGCCCATCGCGAATGTTACCCGCGATTTGTCTTTGCATTCAAAAACGGGCTATTGGATTGAGACCAGTGGCAAAATCGAAATAATACCTTCAATCGGCGCCAAGGAGGAAAATCATATGGGTAAAAAAGTTCTCGTGGTGGACGACGATCCGGATGTCAGACTCTTCAGCGTCACCGTCCTGGAAGAACATGGGTATACACCGCTGGAAGCAACCGACGGAGAACAGGGTTTGGCCATCGTCAAAAGCGAGCAACCCGATCTGGTCATTCTGGACGTGTTGATGCCCAAGGAGAGCGGTGTGAGGTTGTTTCGCCACATCAAGACGGACCCGAAACTCCAAAAAATCCCGGTGATCATCTTGTCTGGTATCACCCAGAAATCTTTTTTGCGTTCCCAGAAAGCCCTGACCGAATTCGGCGGGGCAGCGGTGCCGGAACCAGAAGCCTATCTGGAAAAGCCGGTTGAGCCCGAGGAGCTCGCCACGGCCATCCGGAACATATTGCACTAGCGGACCGCAAAACAGGAGATCGGCCTGCGCATGAATATCAAAAAACTTCTATTTGTCACTAAGTTTGACGACTTGAGCTTTGATGCGTTGCAAAGCCTGCTCGTGCTGCGCAAAGCGTCATTGAATCATGTTGTCTTCGTCAATGTCATCGAACGGGAAAAGGTTTCCATGCATCGCGGCCTTGGATACCAGAAAATAGAAGAGATACGTCTGCGCGAGACCGCCAATATCCGATTCATCGATTGGGCCGAATCCCTTTTCGAACAGGGGATGGAGGTGGGCGTCTATATCGTGGTCGGAAACATGGTTCGCCAGGTCTTCGATGCCGCTCGCAAAGAGGAGGCCGACCTCATCGTGGTGGGCCGCTCGCGAAAGCGTTTCATCGACCAGCTCTATTCCGGCTCCGACGTCACCGAGGTACTACGCCAGGCCTCCATACCCGTATTGGTCTACAAACCCATGCCCGACAAAATTGAGGTACTTGACCGACCCTTTGAACGGATCCTGCTGGCTACGGATTGGTCGCCGGCCAGTGTCCGGGCGGAAGCCTATTTGAGACCGTTGAATGGCATCGTGGACCAGGTCCATGTGGTACACGTGGCCCAGGAAAAAGATCTCAAGGGTGATAATTCTATGACGGTTCAAAAAGTTCGTAAAGCGGCACGTGAAAAGCTCGAAGAGATTTGTGACCGGTTTGCGGGCGTCGGCATCGATGCGCGCGCCCACGTCTACGTGGGCGATCCGATCAAAGAGATCGAACGGGCCGCCAAGGACTGCCAGGCCACATTGATTGTGCTGGGGTCGTCCGCGAAACAGGAGTGGGTCGAACGCTTTTTAGGCAGTGTGCCTCAGAATATCGCCGAAAAATCCGATTACCCGACATTGATCGTTCCACCGCCCAAACCCAGCTGAACGAGATCATAACAGCTGCCATCGGGGCATAGGAGGAAGAAGAACATGGCCGTTATCACCATATCACGCAAATTTGGTGCCGGGGGGAAAACCCTGGGTGAGCGTGTGGCAAAACGATTGGGATACACCTTCGCGGACGAAGACATCGTTCAAAAGATCGCCGAACTGGCCCGGGTATCTTCCGGATGGGTGGAATCCGTGGAAAAGGAGGCCGGCGGTCGGTTGTCCCGCATTATCAACAAAATGGTATCCAAACCGCTCGTGGATCGGATCCTTAAAGACGAGCGGGGTTATATTGATGAACAGATTTACCTGGATTACCTGGTGGTGTTGATCTCCCATATGGCCGAAGAGGGTAACGTGGTGATTCTGGGACGGGGGAGCCAGTATATCCTGAGCGACATGCCCGAAGCCTATCATGTGCTGTTGATCAACAGCTTTGAAAATCGGGTCCGTTTTATCATGGCGCATTACAACATGACCGAACAGCGTGCCGCCCAATTGGTAAGGGTCAATGACAAACGAAGGGCCAACCTTTATCACAAGTTGAGCAAACAAGACTATGACCAGCCGGAGTTGTACCACCTGGTCATCAACACCGCCCGCGTGCCGCTGGAGGATGCCGAGCGCCTTGTGGTCCAGATGGTCAATCCAGAAGCCTGAGCCCCTACGAAAAGCCCCCCACCTTTCTCTTGGGGGAAAAGCAACGGCGGACCGGACGTCTTGGCGCAACCCCACCGCCAACGCCGAATCTCCGTTGACAGGCCATCACACCTTGATATAGTCTGCCGCCGGTCGATTGCAGGCAAACAACCTTCCGGACAGGATGAGGGCGATGCAACGCGCCGTCATCTTTCCGTCGTCTATTTGCCGATAGTACGGCTCACCACAAGCCATGTCAAACTTGAACCCAAAAGCTCTTTTGAAATGGCTTGTAAACAATCGATGCGGATCACTCCCCCTGCATAAAATGCCTCATTATTATCAAGGAGCGGGTCATAAATGAACAAAGAACACTACTTCTTTACATCAGAATCGGTCACCGAGGGACACCCGGACAAGGTCGCCGACGCCATATCCGATGCGGTCCTGGATGCCATCATGGCCCAGGACACCGCCTGCCGGGTGGCATGCGAAACCCTGGTCACCACCGGACTGGCATTTATCGCCGGCGAAATCACCACGTCCTGCTACGTCAATATCCCCGATATCGTAAGACATACCATTCGCAATATCGGATACGACTCTTCCCAAATGGGCTTCGACTGGCAGACCTGCTCGGTGATCACCAGCCTCGATCGCCAGTCGTCGGACATTGCCCAGGGTGTCAATGTGGGCGAAGGGCTCTACAAGGAGCAAGGCGCCGGCGACCAGGGGCTGATGTTCGGATTTGCCACCGATGATACCCCGGAACTGATGCCCATGCCGATCATGTATGCCCATAAACTGACCCAGCGGCTGGCGCAGGTTCGCAAAATCGGCATCCTGGACTTTCTCAGGCCGGACGGCAAATCCCAGGTGACCATAGAATATGAAAACGGTACCCCGCTGCGGGTCGACACCATCGTGGTTTCTTCCCAGCACATCCCCGAGGTGGGCTATGACCGGCTCAAAGAGGCGATCGTGGAAGAGGTCATCAAAAAGGTAATCCCGAGCGACATGATCGATGGTGATACCCGCTATTTCATCAATCCGACCGGCCGTTTTGTGATCGGTGGGCCCATGGGCGACTGCGGCTTGACCGGACGTAAAATCATCGTCGACACCTATGGCGGACAAGGCAGTCACGGCGGCGGTTGTTTTTCCGGCAAGGATCCATCGAAGGTCGACCGAAGCGCCAGTTATATGGGCCGCTACGTGGCCAAGAACCTGGTCGCCGCAGGGCTGGCAAAAAAATGCGAAGTTCAGGTGGCCTATGCCATCGGCGTGGCCCAACCCGTGTCGGTCATGATCGATTTCATGGGCACCGGTAACATCGCCGAAAGTCGCGCCCGGCAAATCGTTACGGAGGTGTTTGACTTAAGGCCGGCGGCCATTATCCAACAGCTGGATTTATTGAGACCCATCTATGGAAAGACCTCTGCCTACGGTCACTTCGGCCGCAGTGAACCCGAGTTTTCATGGGAAAAGACGGACAAGGTCGATATCCTGAAGGAAAAAGCGGGACTTTAAGAGATGACATTCTTTTATTAGACCTTAACATCAGGTATATTTTTGCGATCATATCAACCTGATCGACCGCATCACGATGGGTCGATTCGGGATTACAGGAGGAGTTTGGATGCCTTTAGCTTCGAAAGCAAACTGCCCGGAAAGGCCCCTCGAAGTGGACCCTTCGCTGCCATACAAGGTGGCCGATATCGGATTGGCCCAACTGGGCCACAAGGAGATGGCGTTATCTGAAAGAGAGATGCCCGGCCTGATGGCCGTGCGCGAAAAATATGGCCAGGCCAAGCCCCTCAAAGGCATGAAGGTCATGGGCAGCCTGCACATGACCATTCAAACCGCCATGCTGATCGACACCTTGAAAATTCTGGGAGCGGACATCCGTTGGGCGTCGTGCAATATTTTCAGCACCCAGGATCATGCCGCGGCCGCCATCGCCGAAAAAGGTTCGGCCGCCGTGTTCGCCTGGAAGGGCGAAACCCTCCAGGAATACTGGTGGTGCACTGAACAGGCCCTGATCTGGCCCGATGGCAGTGGACCGGACCTTCTCGTCGACGACGGGGGTGACGCCACCCTCTATATCCATCAGGGGGTCGCGGTGGAAAAAGACGCAAGCCTTTTGGAAAAAGCCTATGACAGTGAAGACATGCGGCTGCTCATGGAGCGATTGAAGGTGAGCCATGCCCGCGACCCTCAATTCTGGACACGCATCGCGGCCAAGGTGCGCGGGGTATCTGAGGAGACCACCACGGGCGTGCACCGCCTCTATCAGCTGCAACGCGAAGGGGAACTGCTTTTTCCTGCGTTCAATGTGAATGATTCGGTGACCAAGTCCAAATTCGACAATCTATACGGATGTCGGGAATCCTTGGCGGACGGCATCAAGCGTGCCACGGACGTGATGATGGCCGGCAAAGTGGTTGTGGTTTGCGGCTACGGGGATGTGGGCAAGGGCTGCGCCCACTCCATGCGCGGTTATGGTGCCCGCGTCCTGATCACCGAGGTCGACCCCATCTGTGCGCTGCAGGCGGCCATGGAGGGGTATGAAGTGACCACCCTGGAAGAGGCCGTCACACAGGGTGATATCTTCGTCACGGCTACCGGTTGCTGCGACGTCATTCGCGGCAGTCACATGGAGCAGATGAAAGACGAAGCGATCATTTGCAACATCGGACACTTCGATAGTGAAATCGAGATGCGTTATCTGGAAAAATCGGACCACTGCACCCGGGAAAGGATCAAACCCCAGGTCGACCGCTGGCGCCTCAAGTCGGGACGATCGATTATCGTGCTGGCCGAAGGTCGCCTGGTCAACCTCGGTTGCGCCACCGGTCACCCCAGCTTTGTCATGAGCAACAGCTTCACCAACCAGTGCCTGGCACAAATCGCACTGGCCAAGGAACCCCACGATAAAAAGGTGTACACCCTTTCTAAAAAGCTTGATGAAGAGGTGGCCCGACTGCACCTGGAGCGACTGGGCGTGAAACTGACCCAATTGACCAAAAAACAGGCCGACTACCTGGGTGTGCCACAGGAGGGACCGTTCAAGCCGGATCACTATCGGTATTAGCAACGACTTGATTTAAATTAAAAAAGGCGGTTCCCGCATGGGTACCGCCTTTATATTTTCTTTCAGGAACAATGAAGCCGCCCAATGATCCCTATCGCATTGACCGCTTGGCTCAGGCCACTTGGGCCTTGGGGTTTTCGACGACAAATCGCTGAACGATGTCAAACAGATCCTGAAGCGCAAACGGAAGCCCCAAAAAAACATCCGCCCCCAGATCGATGGCCGCGACTTCATCGGCCGGATTGGCGGAAAGGGCTATAAGATAGATATCTGGATGCGTTCGCTTCAAGTGGCGCAACAACTCAAAGCCGCTCTTGCCGGGCAGATGGAGCTGGACGAAAATCAGATGAGCCCGGTGTCCCGATTTCAGATAGGCATCCATGGCCGATGCGCTCTCAAAGACGAGAATATCCCGGTTGACACTGTACATCATCACGTTGACGATGAATTCCCGTGTCAAGCGCTCGTGATCAACAACTGCGATTTGGACATTGTCTATGATGGCGATCCTCACGCAACTTTGAGAATAGGCATATCCGCCAGCTCTGGATTCCCGGCCAGACGACCACAGATATGGCCGATATTGTCTTCCAAAGCCCGCCGCCGGTACCCCTCCAGCCGATTGCCGGCCGCAAACGAGAGCGCCATGACGGCCAGCAACTGAATGCGCTGATAAAACAGATGGGTGTAAACATCGTTGGTGCGTTTTGCTTTATCGGCGGGGATGGTTTCACATCGGTTGGCATGGTGGAGGGCTTGATAGAAAACCATTCGGGCGGTTTCATTCACAGCCGCTTTGCGTCGTTCGCCAAGAGGATATCCATTCAGATAAGCTTTGGCCATAACGATCAGCAATTTCAACTGCAAGATGAAAATGTCTTCATCGGTCATGGAACGCATATCTTGCGCTGGTGCCCCACATCGAATCCCACAGCGACTCATCGATATCACTCCTGTTCATTCGCGCAACGCAGCTCTGAAAGCACCGCCGACAAGGCTGGATTCCTTTTAAGCGATTCGGCTGCGTTTAGTCAAGGAAAAGCCAAATTAGGCTCCTTTCCCAGGAAAGAGATGGATTCCCTCAAATAAATATGTCATTAAAGGCGGGCGCTGTTTCCATCGACGCCCACGACGCCTTCAGATGAAAATGTTTCGTACGACCCGAATCGGATGATGAGCCGGCAAAGGAACGAATAGCGGATGCACCACCTTCGGTCTGTGAAAGCCCTTCAGTGGGTTTTTCCATTCACCATCTGGATCGTGATGGTCGTACAGGCAGTCGCAGCGCCCCTCTCTCCGACCGAACCCACCGCCAGAGGTAAAAACAGTGAACTTCCCTCTAGTGAACGGCCGACCCTTTACCGCAGCATGTCTGAACACCTCGATGCCAGCATCCAACTCAACGCGGGTCTTCGATTTGATGAACTGGATTGGTCCATTGCAGGAAACGCCGACGGAACCGATCCAAACGTCCGTTCCGAGCTGAAATGGAAAGACGTGCTGAGTCACCAACTCACCCTGAGCGGCCGGCTTCTCGTCCATCGACATTTATATTTACGCGGCCGCGCCGGCATGGCCTGGATTCGAAACGGCGAGGTGCGGGACTCGGATTATGACGGTGATAACCGTACCCAGGAGTATTCCCGTTCCATCAGCGATACCGATGACGACGAACTCTACGACTTGAGCGCAGGCGGCGGTTATGCCTTTCACTTCCTGGAAAATCGGCTTTTTTTCGCACCCATGATCGGCATGTCCCTGCATTATCAGAACTTCCGGATTACCGACGGATACCAGGTGATCAGTGAAAAACCGGGCTTGACGCCGGACATCGGTCCCCTGGACAGTCGACTGGACAGCACCTATTGCACCCGCTGGATGGGATTGTGGATTGGATGCGACCTGCGCTATACGATGGCCGAACGGCCCACCCAGGTGCCACCCATCGAATGGGAGCTGAACCTGGTTTATCACTTTTGGGGGGACTATGAGGCCGATGCCGATTGGAACCTGAGGCAGGATTTGGCGCATCCGAAGAGTTTCAAGCACGAGGCCGATGCCCGCGGGGGCAGCGTAACGGCCACCTGTCACATCCCCATCCATCCGCTGGTGAGAATCAACCTGTCCGCCACCTATACCCGTTGGACCACCGATCAAGGGGACGCCACCATGTACAAAGTCAACCTTCCTCCCCGGACCTCCCGGCTCAACAAAGTGACCTGGGAATCCCGCAGTATCATGATGGGATTCGATTGCCGCTTCTTTTGATCTCCACACCCCTCGCCAATCGAGACCTTTCAAAGCGTCAAACCAGTTCTTGCTTTTTATCGGCGATGTTTTAAAATTAATATAGTTAACCAATGGACTGCAACGATGAAGCTTCGACATACCGTCATATGTTTTGCCGTGATCATCAGCGTATATGCCTGCGCCGTCATGCCGCCGGAGGTGACCGACGACGCCATCACCGACCTGCCCTTTCGCACATTGATTCAGGAAGCCGATCAATATCGCGGGCAAACGGTCATCGTGGGCGGGTACATCGTCGAGGTGTCCAATGAAGCGGATCAAAGCCGGATCGTAGCGGTCCAAACCGAATTGGGCAGCGGCCAGGAACCCAAAGCACGGGATTTGTCCCAGGGGCGCTTGATCATCACCTACAGGGGATTCATCGACCCGGAGGTGTACCAGAAAGACCGAAAAATTACGGCTGCAGGCAAAATCGTCGCCAGCTCACGAACGGAACCGGGCAAATTCCCGTTTCCCTACCTTCACATAGACATGACCCACATTCACCTGTGGCCAGAGCAAAAGGTGGTGCCGTATGATCCCTACTGGGATTATTGGGGTCCTCCCTACTATTACCGACCATGGGGGTGGGGCTATCCTTACAGGCCCTATTGGTGGTAGCGGTAGCACCCCGGTAGCATCCATTGGTTAGAAGTACCTTGAGGGATGGATACAAAATGGGCATGTCGTCAGACCGGCCCCAACGAGCAGGATAAAGCGATGCGAAAAAGCGTGATGTGGAAACTGCCCATGGTGCTCCTGATGGGGTGGATTGTCGGTTGTGCCGGAGGCATCTCCGAGCAGGCCCGATCGAAGGTGACCTACTCGGGAGCGTTTCAGGCGCTTCAACAAGCACCGGACAAGGCGGCGGGTGAAATCGTGCTGCTGGGCGGAAAAATCATCGAAGTTCAACCCATGGGCGATCAAACCGAACTGACCGTTTTGCAGTTGCCCCTCAACGCCTCGGACCGGCCGACCGACAGCGATCAATCTGAGGGGCGATACATCGTCCGGTCGGAAGATTTTCTCGATCCGGCCATTTACCCGGCCGGCACCTTGATCACGGTGGTCGGTCAAGTTCAGGGTGGAGAAGAGCGAACCATCGGTAAAATGCCGTATCGCTATCCGGTAATCGTTCCTGAGGAGATCAAAAAGTGGCCGCCGCAGACGGACAGTGGGCCCCGTTTTCATTTCGGCATTGGGGTCGGCACCACCTTTTAGCCCATCAAGGAGTTCTACATGAAAATATCAAATGAAATGCCGGCGGTTTATGCCAAACAGGGGATCACGGCGGGTTCTGGCCCCCAGAAAACCGGTAACCCACCGCCGGCCGCTGCGACGGGAACGGACCGCGTGCAGTTGTCTGAAAGGGCAAGGGAGTTGCAGGCCGCACAGCAATTGGTACGCCAGCTGCCCGACGTCGATATCGATAAAGTGAACCGAATCAAATCCCAAATCAAGGAAGGCACCTACCAGGTGGACGCCAAGCATGCGGCCGCCAACCTCCTGACAGAATCTCTTCTTAAACAGGCCGACTGAGCCGAGAGTCAAAAAAACACCGCGCGTTGCCCGGCCGGGCAACGCGCGGTGTATATCCATCCAGCCGAGCCAGGTTATCTTGCGAGGATCTTCCTGGCGAATTCGTCGTTGACATCCGAACAATGCGCAATTCCGGTCTCGCGAGCCGTTTCGCGGTTGGCCGCAAAAATATCGGTGCGACGAATCTGGTTCAATGAGAATTTGCGTGCGCCGGCCATCAACTGCTGCAATCCGCAGGAGAGCTTGTCGGCCAGAGTCCAAAAGGCCATGGCACCGTACGGAATCTTTTTCATTTCGTCCTTGCCGATCTTCTTCTGGATATCGAAGTAGCTGGCAAAAATCTCGTCTGGCGTTGCGCCGATGTCGGTCACGCTCTTTGGCAGGCGATCCCAGTTGCCGCTCACCGCGGCCTTGCGTTCCGGATGAAGCGCCCCCTCGATATTGGCCCCCAGATACCCGGGAATCATCACGGCCCGGCCCATGCAGACCATCTTGGTATAGGGTGCTCCCAGGGCCAGGGCCTTGAAGATGCTGTCTTCCAGGGCAAATCCGCCGGCAAAGGAGAGATCCACCACCCGCTGACCCTTGGCCGCCAGGATGCTGGCGTATTCATGGGCCTTTGCATGCAGGAGGATGGAGGGCACGCCCCAGCTCTGCATCATGTTCCAGGGACTCATTCCCGTGCCACCGCCCGATCCGTCGATGGTCAGAAGATCCAGTTTGGCGTCGGAGGCGAATTTGATGGCCATGGCCAACTCCTCCATGCCGTAAGATCCGGTCTTCAAGGAGATCCGTTTAAAACCCAGGCTGCGCAGGTATTCCACCGTTTTCATGAAATCTTCGCGCACCAGATCCACGCTGTCCAGGTTGGTGCCGCCCAGGCGGCTGTGGCGTGCGAACGAGCGGATGGCTCCCTTTTCAAAGGCCTCTTGCACTTCGGGCAATTCGGGGTTCGGATCGACCACGTAACCGCGCTTTTTCAGGAAAAGGGCGTAGTCGATGCTGGTGACCTGGATCTCACCGCCGATATCCTTTGCGCCCTGCCCCCATTTGAGTTCGATGATGCACTTGTCACCATACTTTTCGGCCACATACTCGGCCACGCCGTTGCGGGTGTCCTCCACGTTCATCTGGACAAAAATGCCCCCAAAACCGTCGAAATAGCGCAAGTAGATATCGATGCGCCGATCCAGCTCAGGAGCCTTGGAGATCTTTCCTTTCTTGATTTCAGAAGCGCGGTCCACACCGACCACGTTCTCTCCGATGACAATGGGCATTCCCACCAGGGCACCACCCACGGCAAAGGAATCCCAATACTTGGCCGCGATGAAGGTGGAGCCCAGGGCGCCGGTCATCAAGGGAATTCGCGCCTTCGTCTTGATTTCGTTGCCGAATTCGGCGGTCAGATCGACATTGGGAAAAATGCAATCATCGGGATCCTTGGACAGGGTGTCTTTGATCCCATGCGCACCGTAGGCATATCCCTGGATGCGCAGAGCGTTATAAGAGACGCCCACATGGGTTGTGTTGTTGGCACCCGCCGTGACCAAACCGAAATCCCGGGGGTAGAGCAGCTTGCGGCCCACCAGGCTGGAGAGCCAGGTTTCGCATTTGCCTTCGCAATCGGCACGGCACAGGGTGCACAAGCCGGATTCGGCCACATTGCCCCGGTTCACGGTCCCGAGCACATCATTTCTTTTGTCAAATCGCATGGTTTATTCTCCTTCTCTCTGCAATAATAAATTGTTGATACCTCAAAGCCTTCCGGCTCGAATAACAAGTGGACTGGAGGATGCCGGTTGGATTCAGCCGCCCAACAGACAAAAAAAGGCATCTGCCTCTCGATACGAGAGCACGCAGACGCCTTTGTCTTTTATTGGTAATTTTTAGCGCACGCCGATGTGCGGCATCGATCTAATGAAACTGCCGACCGGTCTCCATTGACCGGCCACTAAACAATGTCAGCCATATTTAGTTTCACTTAATTCGTTAGTCAAGAAAAAAGACCCACGCGGGCCTCGATGGATCGAAATAATAAAAGGGCTTCAAAATCTATCCGTTGTGGATGGGCACTAGTCAGGGATTCTAACTGAACTCGATTCAGTAGACCCGGCGTGTGTGGGACAGGTGGCCGATGCCACACGCCAAGCGGTCAAGTGCCGGCAAAATGCACGGCGGGCGGCCCAGAAACTCGCTGTGCACAAACAGTCTGGGCCGCTTGTCCGCCGTTTGCATTTAACTGGCGCTAAGACCGCAGGCTCACGTGGCCCTGGCCACCTGCCCCACCCACGCCTGCCATCTCCATTGCCATGCGAATTTTTGTATCAAAAAACTTTGGAAGACGCGCCCTTCAAGGTGAATCGCATTCAGTTAGAACTGCTGGGCAATAGTCAGTGTCCGTCCACAAATAGGCAAATTTGGTCGAGATCAAGGCGCACGAAAAATTTAACCGCAGGCATATAGTTTATTTTCCGAGGATTAAATCTTTCGTGCAACGCCGATATCGGGCAAATTGGACATTTGTGGATGGACACTGGTTAGGTATCGGTGTTCAGCTCCTCTGACAGCATCACCGCTTCGGCCACCCGACGCATGGATTTTCGCGAATCCATACTTTTCTTGCGCAACCAGCGATAGGCCTCGTCCCCCTGTATATTCATACGCTGCATGAGAATCTCTTTGGCGCGTTCCACCAGTTTGCGGGTTTCGAGCTCCTCCTGGATCACCTGGGTCTTGACCATCAGTTCGGTATTTAAAATGGCCACCGCAGCCTGGTTGGCCACCGCGGTCAGAAGATTGACTTCGGTCTTGGAAAAATCGTAGGCCTCCATGGTAAAACAGTTGAGCACGCCGATGACCTTGTCGTTTTTGAGCATCAAGGGGACTCCCACCATGGAGACCAAACCCATTTGCCGCGCCATCTCCTTTTCCTTAAACCGGCGGTTTCGCAGAACGTTTTTGATGATCAGCGGCTTGCGATGGGTGGCCACATGGCCAACGACCCCCTCGTCCAGATTGAGACTGCGATCCTTGACATATTCGGGCGCGATGGCCTGGGTGGCTTTCAGGCGGATTTTGGGTGGCGCCACCGTTTCATCGATCAGCCACAGGGAACAGATATCCACCCCGGTCACCTTGGCGGTCACCATGACGATAAGCTTGAGCAAGTCCTCGAGATATAGATCCGAGGTGATGGCATGGCTGATGTCGCTCAATGCCTGTATATAATCATCGTAGGTTTGGCTGAGGATTTTATCCATTTATGTGAAAATCGCTTCCATGTCCGTTGCGGTTATGTCAAAAAGGGTTAAAATAATAGTATCGTTCAAATTTGTTTTAGAAATGCACTATATTCGGAAACAAATATAAAATTCAAGGGGCAAGCCGTCGTCTTGCCATCGTTCGCCTTGCTCCCTCGAAAGTGCTCCCTAAAATAGATCGTCAGCAAGAGGAAACGACCATGGCCAAACGGGTTTTGATCATCATCGACATGCTCAATGATTTCATTCAGAGCGAAGGTGCCCTCTATTGTGGTGCATCGGCCCGGGACATCGTTCCCTTCATCAGGGAACGGCTGGCCGATTATCGCCGCTCCGACGATCCGGTGATTTACCTTCAAGATGCCCATGCCCCGGACGACAAGGAATTCGAGCGCTTTCCACAACACTGTGTGGCCGGCACCTGGGGCAGCCGCATTATCGATGAACTGGCCCCCCGGGAGGGTGAGACGATCATTTCCAAAACCCGTTACAGCGGCTTCTATGGTACCGATCTGGACCGCATCTTGTCGGCGATCCAGCCCGAAAAGGTCGAGGTGGTGGGCGTGTGCACGTCCATCTGTGTCATGGATACCGTCGGTGGACTCGCCAATCGAGACTATGCCGTGCGGGTTCCGGAGGCGGGTGTGGCCGATTTCGATGCAAACTTCCATGATTTCGCGCTCAATCGCATGAAACAGCTCTACGGAGCCGACATTTCATAAGAGACCCCCATGACACCATCGAGCCCGATGCTCACCGATTTGTATGAACTGACCATGTCGGCCGCCTATTTTCAAAGCGGCGTCAAGGGAAAGGGAACCTTTTCCCTGTTCACGCGCAAGGATCCTCACCGGGGTTTCTATGTGGCTGCGGGTATACAAAACGCCTTGGATTTTCTTGA
Source organism: Desulfatitalea tepidiphila (assembly GCF_001293685.1). Taxonomy (NCBI): domain Bacteria; kingdom Pseudomonadati; phylum Thermodesulfobacteriota; class Desulfobacteria; order Desulfobacterales; family Desulfosarcinaceae; genus Desulfatitalea; species Desulfatitalea tepidiphila. The sequence continues at coordinate 722,874 of NZ_BCAG01000006.1, forward strand.
GAGTCTTCATTTCGAAGATCAGGATATCGCCTATCTGTCCGACCTGAAACTCTTTTCAGACGACTTTTTAAATTTCCTGGCCGGCATGCGCTTCAACGGTGAAGTGTGGGCGCTGGCGGAAGGCACACCTTTCTTTGCCGATGAACCGATCATGGAGGTAACGGCGCCGATCATAGAGAGCCAACTGGTCGAGACCTATCTGATCAACGCCGTCGGGTTGGCCACCATGATCGCCACCAAGGGGGCCCGCTGCGTCCATGTGGCCCAGGGGAGAGGTCTCATCGATTTTTCCCTGCGCCGCACCCAGGGCACGGATGCCGGCATGACCGTCGCACGCAGCACTTATCTTTCCGGATTCGATGCGACCAGCAATGTACTCGCTGGTCAGCGATATGGGATTCCGGTGTCCGGCACCATGGCCCACTCGTTTGTCCAGGCGTTTCCTAACGAAATCGATGCCTTTCGCACATATGCGCGGCTGTTTCCCGAAAAAACCATCCTGCTGATCGACACGTATGACACCGTTCAGGGGGCCCATCTCGCCGTCGAGGTAGCCCATGAGATGAGAGCGAAAGGGAGCCAACTCAAGGGAGTCCGTCTGGATAGCGGCGATATGATCGATTTGAGCCGCCAGGTGCGCCGCATTCTCGATGACGGCGGCTGCCGGGAGGTTCAGATTTTTGCCAGCGGTGGGTTCGACGAATTCGGTCTGGCCGAGGCCCTGGCCCAGGGTGCCCCCATAGACGCTTTCGGCGTGGGAACCAAGGTCGGCGTGTCGGCCGATTCCCCCTACATGGATCTGGTCTACAAGCTGGTTCAAATCGATGAGCGGCCGGTACGCAAACTGTCCACAGGAAAAGTGACCCTGGCTGGTCAAAAACAGGTCTATCGTCGTTTTTCGAGCGAGACGGGCCAAATGGTCGAGGACATTATCGCGAAACGCGGCGAAACCATTGAGGACGCCGAACCCTTGCTGGCGCCCATGATGCGATCGGGTCGCCGTCTTGCGGCCCAACCGAGCCTGTCCCAGATCCGTGACCGCTTCCAGCGCCAATTCAAGGCAATTCCCGATGCCTTCAAGGCTCTCGAGGCACCGGCGAGATTTCCCGTGCGGGTCAGCAAGCAGCTGGCCGCTTTGCAACAGCAGATCCATCACTAGCGAATAAAAAAATCGGCCGGGGGCTTTTTCAACCCGCCGGCCGAGGCATGTTATGCCGCTTATCGCCCCCCTGTCAGGCCATCAACAGATCAATGAACCGTTATCTGTTTGGGCTTACGGTCTTCAGGCTTGGGTACCTCAATGGTCAGCACGCCATCCTTGAATTGCGCTTTGACGGATTCAGGATCCACATCCGCAGGCAGTGCAAACGAACGTTCAAACCGCCCGTGCACGCGCTCCTTTCGATAGTAATTTTCCTCTTTCACCTCGTTTTCCGAGGAACGTTCGCCCTTCAGCGTCAATGTGCGCCCCTGAATATCGACTGCGATCTTATCTTTGTCCACGCCGGGCAATTCGGCTTTCACGACGATGGCATCATCGTTTTCATATACATCCACCGCTGGATTCCAGTTCCACAGGCTTTCTCGGCTGGCCGAAGTCGGGCCAGACGCGAAAAATTGATCCCACAATGAATTGAAGCGGCTGTAAGCGTTGAACAAATCTATTGTGGGGGTCCATTTCATCAGTTCCATAAGCACACCTCCTGTTCACCTTAATTAGAAACTCACAGGGTCTTTTTTGTCACCCGTTTTACCTAAAAAATAAACAAGAGTAGTGTCATGTCAATAAAATTGCATTACTTTTTTAGTGTAAAAATATTAGTAATGAACCATTGCCGCCAGTTTACCGGCCACTCCACCAAGAACACAAAACGGCCATCCGGAAACCGGATGGCCGTCGAACGCCAGAAATCTCTTAGGACTACCACCCCAAGGTCAAATAGCTGTGCATCGAATTGGCGGACGCACGCCCCGCCCCCATGGCCAGGATGACGGTGGCTGCGCCGGTGACGATATCCCCACCGGCCCAAACGCCTCTTTTCGAGGTCTTGCCAGTCTCCTGTTCGGTGACGATATAGCCCCATTTATTAAGGGCCAGATCGGGTGTGGATTGGGTCAGCAACGGGTTGGCCCCGGAACCGACCGCCACGATCACCAAATCGGTCTCCATTTCAAATTCCGATCCCTTGATCGGTATGGGCCGACGGCGCCCCGAGTCATCGGGTTCACCCAGCTCCATCTTCAGGCAGCGCATTCCCGTAAGACGCCCGCTGGCATCGCCCAGATATTCGACAGGGTTGGTGAGCAGGAAAAATTCGATGCCCTCTTCTTCGGCATGGTGGATTTCCGCTTTACGGGCCGGCATCTCTTCCCGGGAACGGCGATAGACGATGCGAACCGTATCAGCGCCCAGGCGCATGGCCGTGCGGGCCGAGTCCATGGCCACATTGCCGGCACCCAGCACGACCACGTTTTTTCCCAGGGGAATCGGTGTGTCCACGTCTGGGAATTTATAGGCCTTCATGAGGTTGGCCCGGGTTAGGTATTCGTTGGCCGAAAGGATGCCGATCAGGTTTTCACCGGGAATATTCATGAAACGCGGCAGGCCCGCACCGACCCCCAGATAAATGGCATCGTAGCCCTGCTCGAACAATTCGTCCAGGGAAACGGTGCGACCGACGACGGTGTCGCATTGCACCTTGACACCCAATCGTTCGAGAAAATTGACCTCCTGGGCTACGATGGCCTTGGGGAGCCTGAATTCGGGAATGCCGTAAACCAGCACACCGCCGGGTTTATGAAATGCTTCCATGACGGTGACATCGTGCCCCTTGAGAATCAAATCACCGGCCACGGTCAATCCTGACGGGCCGGAGCCCACCACGGCGACTCGCTTGCCGGTGGAAGCCGCTTTTGGCGGTAATGCGCCCGTCCCGTGCTCCCGTTCGTAATCGGCGCAGAAGCGTTCCAGGTTGCCGATGGCGATCGGCTTTCCCTTCTTGGCCATGACGCAATTGCCTTCACATTGGATCTCCTGGGGACATACTCGTCCACAGACCGCCGGAAGGGCGTTGCGGGTCCAAATATGCCGAATCGCACCGGTCAGGTCACCCTCGGTGATCAAATGGATGAAACCGGGGATGTCCACCCCTACGGGGCAGCCGGTCACACATCCCGGCTTTTTACATTGAATACATCGGGCCGCCTCTTCCTGGGCCATCTTCACGGTGTAGCCGGTGGGGACTTCATCAAAATTGCGTTTGCGAATTTCAGGGGCCTGTTCGGGCATGGGTACGCGGCCGGTTTGCTCAGTTTTTTCCGCCATGACACCTCCTGTTCGGGAAACATCAGCCTGCAGCTGCAGTTATAAATCGTCGCAAGAGCCGCTGGGATGCCGGCTTTATAAATATCGGCACCGCAGCAACATCATCGCTCGCCTGTTCAATCCGTGAGTCGGCAGTAATCTTCGTAGCAGTGCTTCTCTTCTTCGCAGTACGCCTTCAGGCGCAGCATCAACTCATCGAAGTTGACCTGATGGCCGTCAAACTCAGGCCCATCCACACAGGCAAACTTGGTCTTTTGGCCCACCGTGACCCGGCATCCGCCGCACATCCCGGTGCCGTCGATCATGATCGGATTGAGGCTGACCAGGGTGGGAACATTAAAAGCCTTGGTGATGTTGCAAACCGCCTTCATCATGGGCACGGGACCGATGGCGACGGCCTGCTGAACGGTCTCTTTCTTGAGTATCTCCTCGACCACTTGGGTGACAAATCCGTGATGTCCATATGAACCGTCATCGGTGCAGACGTGCAGGGTGGTGGATGCGGCGCGCATCTCGTCTTCGAGGATCAACAAGTCTTTGTTTCGGGCACCGATCACGCAGGTGACGTGATTCCCAGCCTGCTTCAGAGCCCGCGTGATGGGATGGAGAACGGCCACCCCGGTCCCGCCGCCCACGCACAGCACGTTGCCCACCTTTTCGATATGGGTTGGGCGTCCCAGGGGGCCGATGACGTCTTGATACCCCTCGCCCTCTTTGAGATCACGGAAAAGCGCCGTGGATTTCCCGACTACCATGTAAATCACCGTTATAGTACCCTTTTTGGGATCGCTATCGGCCATGGTCAATGGAATCCGCTCTCCGGTTTCATTGGCCTTGAGGATCACAAACTGTCCCGGCTTTGCCTTGTTTGCAATCAAAGGTGCTTCAATTTCATTGAGAACTACCGTTCCTTTAGCCATCTCTTGGCGACGCAGGATCTTAAACATAATCCCTCCTTTGGTATTACCATCGATTCAAAAATTCCATAGCGCCTTTTAATCAAAAAGAAAAGCATAGATAAGGGTTTTTAAAGAATAACCGGTACTACCAATTTGGGCGGAGTTGAAGAGCGCGCCCGCCAACCACCGGCACTTGACCGCTTGACTTGTGGCGTCGGCCACCTGCTCCTTCCACGCCGGGTTTAATGAATAGCATTCAGTTCGAATCGCTGAGGCTTGACGGAGCAGGTTGATTCAAATCGTGTTCAATGGTATCCGATGGCGGGTTTGCAGAGAAGAGGCTCACAATTTTAATATCCGTAGAGAAACGATGAAGATATTCGACAGCCACTGCCATTTGGACGACAAGAGTTACGACAATGATCTGGACGAGGTGATCCGCCGGGCCCATGCGGCCGAGGTGTGTGCCATGATGCAGGTCGGTATCGACCTGGACACGTCTCAAAAAGGGGTCTCAATCGCCCACCGGTTCGACAACGTGTACGCTTCGGTTGGTCTGCACCCCCATGATGCGAAAAGCGGCAATGAAGAGAAGATCGCGGCGTTCGGTGCGCTCGCTGAAGACAAACGGGTCAAGGCTTGGGGGGAAATCGGACTGGACTTCAATCGCATGTATTCCCCTCAAAGTGACCAGGAGTACTGGTTTGTGCGCCAGATCGAGGCGTCCGAGGCCGCCGGCCTGCCCATGATATTTCACGAACGAGACAGCGAGGGGCGGTTCCTGCAGCTGCTCAAACCCCATTGGGGACCCCATCGCCAGGGGGTGGTCCATTGCTTCTCCGGCACGGATGACGAACTCGATGCCTATCTCTCAATGGGGCTTTGCATCGGCATCACGGGCATATTGACCGTCAAGACCCGCGGTGAAACCCTGCGCCGCATGGTGCGGCGAATACCGGTAGAACAGCTGCTGGTGGAAACCGATGCCCCCTATCTGACTCCCACCCCGGAACGAAACAAGTTTCGCCGTAACGAACCCGCATTTGTTCGCACGGTGCTGTTCAAGCTGGCTGAAATCCGCCAGGTGTCCGCCGAAGAGATGGCATCGGCGACCTGGACCAATACCTGTCGCCTATTCCATATCCCCGGGGAGTAATTCGGCGGCAAGATCGCCGAGGCGCATGAATATCAATTCGCCATCTTGAAATATCGCTATCTCGGCCGGGTCGGCACACAAGGGATGCAAAAGACGCCCCACGTCGGGCCTCGGCCTCAGGGCGAGTGACGCCCACAACGCCATGCCGCGCAGGCGGGGATTGTTCGAAGTGAAATGGATGACGAGCAACTCTCGGGCGTCCTCCACCAGGTCGGGACGAATGCGGGCCAGACGCCCCACGGCCCAGAGCAATCCCGCCTGTAGACCTTCGTGCTCGAGATGATTGCCGTTTGGATCCAGGTAGGATACGAGAATCGAAGCATACTCCCGGGCCAGCCCGCCGTGGCGCGCCATGATTTCTCCCATGGCTTCCGGCGATCCCCAGCCGATGCCGCCCGATTCATCGTTGAGATTCCACATCAGGCGTCGCATGATCACACGGGCCGATTCCATGTCGCGATCGGCCAGCGCCGACACCACCTCGCCCATGGCCGCCACCGCATACCAGCGCACCCTTGGATCGCCATGGTAAAGGAGTCCGAAAAGCGGATTGACCACCTGGCGCGCCGGCATCGCCGCGACCGCCTTCATCGCCGTGGCCAGATCTTTGGCCTGGAACAGCCGAAGAACCTCTTGTTTTAATTGGCGCAGGGCCATTGCAAAAAAAATCGGGACATAAAGAATTGAAGCTGAATGCCCATATCTGGGGACACGGATTCCGGACCGACCCTAAAATGTGATCAACTCATACCCCTCCTGGCGATAGCGGGCCATGCTCGGATGGCCGTTCATCTCGTCCAGCAGGGTCAACCCCTGATCCTGAGCGGCCTGCAGAGTTCCCATCTTCAGAGAGCAGGCCTTGCAGACCCCTTCCACCAGACCCGCCTGCTTGACCTTTTCCCAAAGGGCATACAAGGCGTGATCAGGCTTGGCCAATTCACCGATCAGGCGCGTGGCCGCTCCCTCCACGACGATGCGACCCTCATCACCGCGCGTTTGCATGTCCAGCGCGTTGAGCAGCACATGAATGAAACACATGGGATCGCCATTGAAGACGAACAGCACCATTTTTTTCATCGTTCACTCCAAGACCGGGATAATGGGTTGAAATTTTGCCCTACTCTTCTTCCCAGGAGATGGCATCTTCCGGGCAGTACTTGGCGCCCTCGTCCACGCAGGCCTGGGGATACACAGTCAGATCGGCCACGGCGATATAACCCGCGTCGTTCAGGCTGAACACTTCCGGGCAGACCGCCACACACCCCATGCAAAGGGTGCAGGCGGCCATATCCACGACCGGTCGTTTCATGCGGGAACCTGCGCGTTGATACTGCGTCCGATGGCCTGGCCGAAGGCGTAGCTCTCTTCCAGAGCGGCATCTGAGGGCACATACTGCTGGCGGACCGGCTCGATGATGTCGAACTTCATGGTTTCGAGTTCCTGGGTGATGAGTTTGGCGGCTTCACCACTCCATCCGTATGAACCAAAGGCAGCGCCGATTTTTCCCACCGGTTTGAGTCCCTTCATGTAGGTCAGAAAATCGCTGACCGTGGGAAAAAGCCCGTTGTTCAGCGTGGGAGAGCCGACGACCACGGCCTTGGCATCCAACACTTCGGTCATGATGTCGCTGCGATGCCACTTGCGAAGATACATGGGACGCACCTGTATGCCTTCCGCGCTGAGCCCGGCGGCGATGGCGTCGGCCATTCTTTCGGTGCTGTGCCACATGGTATCGTATACCAGCACGGCCTTGCGTTTGGGCGTCTGCTTGCTCCACTCCCCATACGCGTCGATGATCTTCTCCGGCGCCGTGCGCCAGATCACGCCATGGTCGGGACAGATCATCTTGATCTCCAAACCCATCTGGACCACTTTTTCGATGAGTTTGAGAATCAATGGGGCATAGAGGAGCAAAATGTTGGCAAAGTACTTCTTGGCATGCGGCATGATCGTATGGCCCACCACGTCGTCGAACTTTTCGAATCCGGCGTAGTGTTGACCAAAACCATCACTCGAGAAGAGGATCTTATCCTCTTTCAAGTAGGTGAACATGCTGTCGGGCCAGTGCACCATGCGGGTTTCCAGAAAAGAGAGGGTCCTGCGCCCCAGACTCAGCTCCTGACCGTCCGTGACGGGTTGGTAATTGAGTTTGGGCGCAAAGTGCAGGGCCAGATTCTTGGCGCCCATCCTGGAGCAGTAAACCGGTTTATCTTCTCCGATGCGATGCATCACGCGGGTGAGACTCCCCGAATGATCCATTTCGGTGTGGTTGCTGATCACATAGTCGATCTTATGCGGGTCCACGATCTGAGCGATGTTGGCGATCAGCTGGTCGGCAAATTCTTTCTTGACCGTATCGATCAGCGTCACCTTCTCGTCCAGGACCAAAAATGAATTGTAGCTGGTTCCCAAAGGTGTGGAGTACCCGTGGAAGTCATCGATATTCCAGTCGTTGACGCCGACGTCGTAAATACCACTTGCAATTTCAATGGGTTTCATGCTGCTTTCCCTCAAAAAAAGGCGATGCCCTTTTTACGCTGGCAAAAAGGGCATCCCCAAGACAATCGTTTCGATTCTACTCCTCTTTTTCAAACTCATCTTTGGACGCACCGCAAACCGGGCAGACCCAATCACCAGGCACGTCCTTGAATGGGGTACCGGGCTCCACGCCGTTGTCCGGATCACCCTGTTCTGGATCATAAACATACCCGCAAATCGTGCATACATAACGGTCCATCGTGCTCAACCTCCTTGTTTTAGTCATCCTTGTCGATGTCAATGCCCATCCCCTGCACGAAACAGCCGCCACCCCCGGCCGATTTTACGCGACTATGGAAGGGTATCTATAAACCTCTTCACCATCATTTCGATGTCGTCTCTCGTCTGCCGCATCACCTCGATGGATTGCCCGGCCGGGTCGGCCAGATCCCAATCGCGGCGCTCGGCGCCCGGTACGAACGGGCACTGTTCACCGCATCCCATGGTGATGATGATCTCTGGACGTTGGCCCGCAATGGCGGTTCTCAGCAATTGGGTGGTACAAAAACCCATATCCACGCCCTTTTCCTGCATCACCTCGACCATGAGCGGGTTGACCTGAGCGGCCGGTTCGCTTCCGGCGCAAGCCACGTCCAATCGATGACCACCGTAAAGGCGAGCGAAAGCCGCCGCCATCTGGCTGCGGCATGCATTTTCCCGACAGGCGAAGAGCACCCGCCGGCGCCCGATCAGGTCCTGGGTCAACTCGCGGACCGCCCGAGCCACGTCCGAATGCAGGTCTGGCTGGTCCTTGATCTGCCCACGGGCTTCGATCCGCCGGTAAGTGAGGCTGCCGGCGAATCGTGCGCTGATGCCGTCGAAGAAGTATTTGGCCGTTAGGTTCAAACCGTCGAAAAGCTGTTTTCCAGAAGTAGCCCCAACGGAAAGCATGTAGCCACGCCGTATGGCGTGCCCGGGGTCCTTGAGCTTGAGCATATATTTTCGCGACCAGAGGGTCTGGCAGCGATCGATCAATGCCTTGAGCTGGGCCGTGACGTTGTAGAAAAAAATTGGCGATGCCGCCACGATGATATCGGCCTTGCGCAGCAATGCGTAAATTTCACGGCTCATATCATCGTCGATGGGGCAAATACCCTTTTTCTCGCAAACCGTAAACTCCTTGCACGGATCGATGTGCCGCCTGCACACATCGATGGTCTGGATCTCGATGCCCAGCTGCGCCAGTTCCTGCATGAAAGCGGCCAACAGAATGTCGCTGTTACCCTTTTTTCTTGGGCTGCCTTGAAGACCGAGGGCCAGCATCCGGTTCTACTCCTTCACATGACACTTGTTGCACGTGAGCGGACCGGTCGGTTTGCCGGCCGTCTTCTCCGCCCTGTGACACTTGATGCACTGCTTGTTCATCACCTGTTTTTTTTGCAGCACGCCCTCGCTTTTAAGCTTCTCGATGCCGCCCTTTTCCTGGGGAAACGCCTGGTGGCAGATCAAACAATCCGCCAATCGCGTTTGATGGTCCTGATGTGGAAACGGCACCGGTCCGCTGCTACCCCCTTCCAGCATAATCTGGGCGGCACCCTTGTTGATCTCCGCCTTTGCAGCGGGCAACATCACTACTGCCCCCCACAAAACCAACAGGATTAAAGCGACACGCATCATGGATGTCTCTTTTTGAACGGATTCCGGTGGGTCCTTCTGCGGTGATTTTTGCAATCAACACCCCTCCCTGCACCAGGCAGTACTGCACGCTGCGCCGCATCCGGCCCAACAACGGTCGTGTGCTGCCGTGCAACTTCATAGAAATATAAGCCCAGGTTACCTCAGAATGCCACAGAGAACCCCGGTGCTACCGAAGCCTCCAAAGATCAGCTGGCGCCTTCCAGTTTGCACTGCGTGAAATCGATGGGTTCACCGCAGCTGTCGCATTTGTGCGGCTTGTGAAACTCATCAGAAAAAATTTCTTTTGGTGTCCCGCACTTCGGACATTTGCACACAAACGACTTGAGGTTCCGGAAACTTTCAAATCCTGGACAATGTTGAGGTGTGGACATGACTTCCTCCTTCGTTGTGTGAAGATATGAAATCCCCTATTTGATACGAGGGTCCTTACCGCTCACCGCACAATCCGGGGTATAGCAGGTGTTGTCTAAAAACTCACAAGATTGTTTGCAAGACGGGCATCTTTCCGGTGGCCGTTCGGCTTCCAACTCATACCCGCAATTGCCGCATTTCCACTTGGCCATGCAATCACCCCCTCCATTAATTCGTACCCACCCGCAAATGGCCATCTGGCCATTTGCGGGTGGACAACTCAAAACCCGCATTTGATTCCGCCGTCCGGGAGACACTGGCCGATGTCCGACTTGAGTAGTCTGGCCGGATAGCCTGGACCTTATCAGCCCGCCTAAGCCTTCCAGAGCCCATGAATATTGCAATATTCACGGGCTTTAATGTCAGATGCCGTGACCATGAAGATGGCTTCGGGGGTCTGCCCCGGCTTGAGGAACTGCCGGTATGCCTTTCCATCGGCGATAATTTCGATCCATTCGATGTAATGCTTCTCTTCCATGGGATGAGCCACACTGCCCACCTTTACCTTGACGCCGCCATCGATCTTCTCGATAACGGGAACATGTTTTTCCTTGGCCGCGTCCACGGTGTTTTCCTTCATGCAGACCATGGGCTGACCACAGCACACGAGTTGGCCGGGACCAGCATGCAACACTTCTACAATATTGCCACAAACATTACATTTGTAAACTTCCAACCTTTCGGTCATTTCCCTTTTCTCCTCTCCTTTGTTGATGGGTGAATGGACGATTGCTGAATGGCTCGATAAAAAAAGCTTACCAGTTTTCGCCCAACAATTCAAAATGGGCTTGAGGATGGGCGCATGCCGGGCACATTTGGGGAGCCTCGTAACCCTCATGCAGGTACCCGCAATTGCGACAGCGCCACACCACGGCCTGGCTGCGCTTGAAAACCTTGCCGGCCTGAATGTTGGCGGCCAGATCGCGATAACGCTTTTCATGCTGTTTTTCGGCCACGCTGATCGCCTCCCAAACCATGGCGATGGCATCGAAACCTTCCTGACGGGCGATTTTTGCAAAACCGGGATACATCTCGATATGCTCATGACGCTCGCCGTCGGCTGCTGCATTCAGGTTCTCCAGGGTAGAACCGATGATTCCGGCGGGAAACGCACCTGCGATCTCAATCTCTCCGCCCTCCAGAAACTTGAAAAACCGCTTGGCGTGTTCTTTCTCCTGATTGGCCGTCTCTTCGAAAATATCCGAAATCTGAACAAAGCCATCCTTACGGGCTTTGCTGGCAAAGTAGGTGTAACGAGTCCTCGCCTGGGACTCCCCCGCGAATGAGATCAGCAGGTTTTTTTCGGTTTGGGATCCTTTTAAAATTGCCACTACTTGTCCTCCTTTTTGTTGTCCTGTTCAGATTGAATGGGTGTGATGGATAGTTCGCCATGGTCGCTCGACACCGGGCAGTGCTCGTCCCACCACCCTTTGGCCTGGTGGCGCTTTTTCTCTTCTTCCGCCATGCGCCATATCTTGTAGGCCGAATCGCGTAGCATCCCATAGAGAATGCCACAGCCCGTATCCTCACGGTCGGCATCACCACGATCGGCCAGACGCATCATTTCCTGGGTCAGTGCAATGGTCAGCTTAATGTTGTGATCGCAGGGTTTCACCGGACAGCTTTCGTTGACTGAAAAAATAGGATCTACACGACGTCCAGAGAATATCAAAACTTATGCCAATGAAAGATCAAGTCCGTAGAAATGAAGCAATCACATGATTAGCAAGCGTCTAAAGGACCAAGAAACACCGCGACCCGGTCCCTCGACTGCCTCGCCACCCCTTTCAATTGATACACCCGATGATCGCGACAGCCAAAGTCTGCACGTGCACACCAGCTATCTTATTTAAATCACTTAAAAAAACCTAAACCACTTCTCGATGCAGATGATACATAAGTGTCTCAAAACAATCGCCGGGAGCAACATCACATGGGTCGGTAGCACCTGCGGTTTTTGAAAACGGGATCATTCATGAACAGGTCGGATATAAAAAGAACTACAAAAGGCAGGTGAGCGTCAACCCTGCAAGGTGTATTGTGCATCACTCGTAACATACAGATACGTTTTAAGCAAGGTGCCGCCTTGTGCCTCAATATTCCCGGTCGGCAGATTGAAAACGGCATAACAATTGCTAAATTTTGAATGCAATTGAGTTTAGCGAAAAAAATATCCCACGGAAAGGAATACAAATGGAAAATATAGAGAGCCTTAAAAGAAACACCGAATTGCTCAATACCATTGATTGGGAGATGACACCCGAAGAAGCGGTCAGGCTCTATCTGGAGTGGGGCAACAATTGGGCCCGCGGCAATTATGTCATTCGTTCAAAAAACGATGAAACGTGCTATTTTTCCGTGAGCACCTGGAAAGAGCCACCGACCATCTATCTGATCCGGCGCAACTCCGACGGGGCCAAAGAGTTGGCCCACATCAAGATGCCGGAACGGATCCGGAAGGCTTTCATTAAAGAGCACGGGGAACTCAAGGGTGTGTACGCGGTCGAGGGCATCGTCAAAACGTGGCTGCAGAAAGAACTAGGAGCGGCGTAAGGTGTTGTGGGGCTCCGCCCTTAACAGCCTCTTTTAAAATTCGTCGATACCGGATCAGTTCGGGCCGTTTGGATGGGTGAGCAGGTGCTCTGCAAACCTGACGGCCTCCTCGTTTTGGGAGCATTCCGGGCAGAGGCCTAAAAACTCGAGACGATGCCCCATGATGGTGTACACCGTTGTACCGTAGAGCTTATCTTCAAGGCGATTGAGCGGTGCAATGGGCGCATCGTCTATGCGGCCGCAATAAACGCAACGGACATGATAGTGGTGCTGCGCGATACCATCGTAACGCTTTTGGCTGCCGGCAATTTCGAGGGTTTGGATTTCACCGATGGTGGTGAGAAGCTCTAGATTCCGGTAGATCGTCCCCAGACTCACATGGGGCAGCCGCTTGCGGACCATCTCGTAAAGTTGATCCGCAGTGGGATGCGTGTTCTCCTTGCGCAACTCCTCAAGGATCACACGCCGCTGTTGGGTCATGCGCAGTTTGTCATTGCTTACCAGGTGGTTTTTTTTGTCCAGACAATGCATCGTCATTCACTCGGCAGGGACCATCCATGGAATCATCGACGAGACGGATCAGCGTTGATCCAATGGAATGAAACTGCACTCTTCCGGACCGCAGTATTCCCCCACATATTTGGATTCCGGCCTATAAAGCATGGGTTTCGGGGCAGCCTCTGCGTATTGTTCTTCGATCACATGGGCCGTCCATCCGGCCACCCTGGATATGGCGAACAGGGGCGAATAAAGATCGACCGGAATGCCCATCGAATAATAAAGCGAAGCGCTGTAGAAATCCACGTTCACGTAAATATCGGTTCCTTTGCGTTCCTTGAACGCCTTTTTGCCTTCGACCTCTAAAATTCTGGATATCTCATACCATCTGGTGTCGCCGGCCAGTTCGCCGGCGCGCTTGGACATGGGGGCCAGGATGTGGGCGCGGGGATCGTCGGTCTGATAGACCGCATGCCCCAAGCCCATGATCAGACGGCCTTCGTCAAGGACCTTGTTCACATAGGCACTCACCCGGTCCGGGCTGCCGATATCCATCAACATCTGCATCACGCGCACGTTTGCGCCGCCGTGCAACTCGCCGGATAACGACCCGATGGCAGCAGACACGGCTGCGTACATATGCGCCCGGGTCGAGGCGACCTCCCGTGCGGCAAAGGTTGACGCATTAAAGGAGTGTTCGGCGTGCAGGACCAGAGCCACGTCGAAGAAATGGACCAGATCGGCATTGGGTTTTTGGCCGAAAAGCATGTAGAGAAAGTTTTCGGCGTGCCCCATGCCCGCATCCGGCGAGACCGGCGCTTTTCCAGTACGAATCCGCTCCCAAGCGGCCAATATGGTGGGCAGCTTTGCGATCAGTCGGATCGCCTTGCGCAGGGCGGCTTCCTTGTTGGCATCGGCCGCTTCGGCATCGTGATTGGCCAGCATCGATACGGCGGCCTGGAGAATGTCCATGGGCAGGGCATCGGCCGGCCGCGTCTCCAACGCCCGGATCAATGCGTCGGGAATCTCACGCTCGGCCGCCAGTTTCTTTTTCAAAACAGCGAGTTCGTCTTTATTGGGAAGACGCTCGTATAGCAGCAAATGGACGATCTCTTCGAAGGTTGCCCTGGCAGCCAGGTCCTGCACCAGGTAGCCCCTGTAGATCAGTTTGCCCTCTTTGCCGATCACGTCGCTGATTTTGGTGCTGGCGACGGTGACACCGCGTAGACCGGTATTGATCGTCGGTTTGCATTCCTCTTCCATCATCGCCTCCTTTAATCTTCGACGTCACGGGAAACCGGCTTTTCGGCCGGATTAGGAATCGTTATCATGTGTGTATTGAAAATAAAACCTTAAAATGCTAATGGTCAAGAGGCATCCACATCGAAATTCCGGTTATCCTTAAACTGCCAATGACACCAACGCATCGACCGGTTGTTCCAAGCGTCCAAGCGCGTATGGCGCACCTTCACAGCCGGCCGACCGAAGAATACCATCAGGGCTGACAGGCTATGCAAAAGCTGACCATTAAAAAGGGATACCGGTTCCGCATGGCCGGAGCACCGGCCGATGACCTGATCGTCCTGCCGGCACCGGCCCGCGTAGCGGTGCTGCCCGAGCGCGTTCCCCACATCAAACCCCGCCTCCTCGTCAAAAAGGGCGATCAGGTCCAAATCGGATCACCGCTGTTTGAAGACAAACGCAATCCACGGTTCAAGTTTCTATCTCCGGGAGGCGGGACGATCCACGACATCTCGTTCGGACCGCGCCGCGTGATTCAAGCGATTGTCATCGACCGGAAGGAGACTCCTGAACCCGAAACCCGGTTTCAGGCGGTCACCGAAAACCAACTGGCGCAAATCGAACGGCAAGAGCTGGTGGACCGCATTCTGGACGGCGGCATGTGGTGGGCCTTCCGCGAACTGCCTTTTCGGGACCTGCCCGCGCCGGATGGAGAACCTCCTTTTATTCTGATCTCGCTCAACGCCAAAGAGCCATTTCAGCCGTCGCCGGCCGTTTACCTGAAAGATCAGGAACAATTGCTGGCCTATGGCCTGAAGGCCCTGAACGTATTGGCCCCGGGCAAAGTGCGGGTCTTTGCCGATGCCAGCGAAAGCAGTGTGATTGAGAAAGCCGGGCAGTGGCTCACACACGTCGTCAGCGGAAACTATCCGTGTGACGACCCGGCAACCGTGCTCTATCGCATCAAATCCGACGCCTCTCAAAACCGCGCCTGGTTTGTGGCCGGCCAGGACCTGCTCGCACTGGCCCACCTGCTGCGCGAAGGGCGCTATCCGATCCGCCGGGTGGTGGCCGTGGCCGGCAGCGCGGCGCCCGATCGGCGCCACTGCCACATCCGGTTGGGCGCGCCTCTATCCCAAATGGTAGAGGACGCACGGTTGCACGGTGGCGAACGTTTCGTCGTCGGCGGCCTCTTCAGGGGCTACAGCAGTGATTCCGATGGATACGTGGGGTTTTACGAAACCGCGGTCAACGTGGTGCCCGAGGGCGGTGAACCCGAATTCCTGGCATTGTTCAACCCAGGCGTCAGCCGCCCGAGCTATTCACGCACCTTTTTATCCCGGCTCAACCCCAAGGCCCTGGTATACAACTGCAATATGCATGGCGATCTGCGCGCCTGTATCGCCTGCATGCATTGTGCGGATGTGTGCCCTGTGGATCTGCTGCCGCAAATGATCTACAAGTCCATCCTCGCCGAAGAGGTCGAGGAGTATCTCGAGTTGGGACTGCTCGATTGCGTCGAGTGCGGCTTGTGCAGCTATGTCTGCCCCTCCAAAATCGAGCTCAGCAGAACATTTATCGCCACCAAGGCGGCCTATGCCAAAGAACAAGCCGTTAAACCCGATTAACGCCCAGAACATCAGAGCGTCGGGAACAATTCAGCGACCCCGAACGTACGGTGCCATGCGACGATGAAAGCGATTCGCCAATTTTTCGAAAATCAACGCCGGCATTTTGAAGGCAACGGACCGCTGGCGCCCCTCGAACCCTTTTATGAAGCCATGGAACGCGTCTTTTTCGGCACCGGACAGGTGACCGGTCAAGCGCCCCACGCCCGTGACAGCCTCACGGTGCAACGCTACATGATGCTGGTCATCGTCATGCTCCTGCCATGCCTGTTTTTCGGCATGTATAACGTGGGACTGCAGTCGTTCAAGGCCGCCGGCCACCCCCTGGACTTCTGGCCCATGATGGTGTTCGGGGCCAAAATCGTTCTGCCGCTGGTGATCATCTCCTACCTGTTCGGCTTTGGTTGGGAAATCGTCTTCTCCGCCATCCGAAAGCATCCGATCAGCGAAGGCGTCTTTGTCACCGCCATGCTCTTTCCCCTCACCCTGCCGCCCACGACGCCCTGGTGGCAAGCGGCTTTGGGCATCTCTTTCGGGGTCGTACTCGGAAAAGAGGTGTTCGGCGGCACGGGCCGCAACTTTCTCAACCCGGCCCTGACCGGACGCGCCTTTCTCTATTTTGCCTATCCCATCCAGATGTCCGGGGATGCCGTCTGGACGGCGGTCTATAACCATGGCGCCCAAGCCGTGGATGCGGTTACGGCCGCAACCCCCCTGGCGCTGGCCACCACGGCACCGGCCTCGCAAACGGTCGAACAGACCCTGGCCGCCGCCGGGTATGATTTCAGCACCCTGTTTCTCGGATTTTATCCAGACAGCATCGGCGCCTCTTCGGCCCTGCTGTGTCTGATCGGCGCCGTGGTCCTCATGATCATCGGAGTGGCCAGCTACCGCATCATCCTGGGGGATATCATCGGTGTGCTCGCCCTCGGTTATGTGCTCAATCTGTTTGCCGGCGAAGGCTCGGCGCCCTATCTGGGCATGAACCCTTTCTACCACCTGATCATCGGCGGCACCGCTTTCGGCATCGCTTTCATGACCACCGACCCCGTATCGGCACCCGACACCCATGCCGCCCGTTGGATCTATGGCTTTTTTATCGGCGCCCTGACCGTGTTGATACGGGTCTTCAACCCAGCCTTTCCCGAGGGCATCATGCTCGCTATTTTGTTTATGAATGTATTCGCACCATTGCTGGACCACCTGGTGATCCGGTTGAGAATTCGCAAACGAATACCCAATATTTAGTCGGACGCAAGGTCAGGTCCGCAGCGACCCGATGGGTGATCAAATGCCAAACGCCATAAAATCACTGCTGTTCGCAACGATACTCTGTGTGGTCTGCAGCGTGCTGCTCACGGCGGCCAGCACCGGGCTGCAGTCGTTTCAGCAGAAAAACGCCGAAGTGGACCGCCAGAAAAACATCCTGCTGGCCTTCGGCATCCTATCGGAAGGAGAAACGACCAGCGCCGATCGAATCCAGGAGATGTATCGGAACTATGTCAAAAGCTTTGTGGTGGATGACAGCGGCCGCATCCTGCACAAGGAAAGCCGCGGTACCAATGATCTGCAGCTGTATGCCTATATGAAGAATGATGAACTACAGGCCTATGTCGTGCCTATCGATTCCAAGGGGCTGTGGGGAAAAATTCACGGTTATCTGGCCATCGAAAACGACGGCGCCACCATTCGGGGATTCACGGTCTACAAACACCAGGAAACCCCGGGGTTGGGCGGCGAGATCGAAAGCCGATGGTTTCGGAAGAATTTCGAAGGTAAAAAAATCGTGAACCAAAACGGCGAGTTCGTTTCCATTAAAATTGCCAAGGGCAGCGCCGAGGATCAGATCGCCGCCGAAAAGCGTATCAATTATGTGGACGGCATCAGCGGCGCGACCATGACCGGCAAGTTTCTGACCGAAGGCATGAAGGAGATTCTGAAAGAGTACGAACCGGTGGCCGTTCAATTTCGGCAGAAGAACAAGCGCTACCTGAGAACCGATTAACTCCAAAAGGCTGTGGAAAAATGCCCAAACTATCCAAGAGCCCGACCTATAAAGCCATCGCCGAGGCGTTGTGGCAGTCCAACCCCATTTCCAAACAGATCCTGGGAATCTGCTCCGCGCTGGCCGTCACCGTACAGCTGAAAACCGCCTTGGTCATGGGTCTGGCGCTCACCTTCGTGGTCGCCTTCTCCAACCTGGTCATCTCATCGCTGCGCCGTCAAATCCCCAGAAACATTCGCATCATCGTGGAGGTGGCGGTCATCGCCACGCTGGTGATCCTGGCCGACGAATGTCTAAAGGCCTTCATGTACGACATCAGCAAGCAGCTGTCGGTTTTCGTGGGACTGATCATCACCAACTGCATCGTCATGGGCCGGGCCGAGACCTTTGCCATGGGCAATCCGCCCTGGCGCAGCTTCGTGGACGGCCTGGCCAACGGGATCGGTTATGCTTCGATCCTGGTCGGCGTGGCCTTTTTCCGGGAGTTGCTCGGATCAGGCAAATTGTTTGGATTTCAAATCGTCCCGGAAAGCTTTTACGCAGCCGGATACCACAATATGGGGTTGATGCTCCTGGCGCCCGGCGCATTCATCATGATCGGCCTGTTTGTCTGGCTGGAGCACACCCTGTTGAAGGACAAATGATGGAAAACCTGATCAGCATATTCGTCAATTCCGTCTTTGTGGGAAACATCCTGTTGGCCTATTTTCTGGGGATGTGCTCCTATCTCTCGGTCTCGAAAAATCTTCAGACCAGCCTGGGGTTGGGTCTGGCGGTCACCTTCGTCATGACCATCACCACGCCGGCCAACTGGTTGCTTTACCACTATCTGTTGGCGCCTGGCGCCCTATCCTGGGCCGGCCTGCCCGATGTCAACCTGGGTTTTTTAAAATTGGTTCTCTTTATTGCAACGATCGCCGGCATCGTGCAAATCGTCGAAATGGTCATCGATCGCTACTCCCAGGGGCTTTACAATGCCTTGGGGGTATTTTTGCCCTTGATTACGGTCAATTGTGCTATTCTGGGGGCCGCGCTTTTCATGGTCGAACGGCGTTACACGTTCGCCGAAACCATGGTCTACGGATTCGGTTCCGGCCTGGGCTGGCTGCTGGCCATCGTGGCCATGGCCACGATCATGCAGAAGTTGCGTTATGCCGACGTACCCGAAGGCCTGCAGGGCTTCGGGATTCGCATGATCGTCACCGGTCTGATGGCCATGGCGTTTATGCTTTTCTCGGGAATTACCCTATAGAGCGCCCTGCAGAACGCCCTATACAAAGTAGATCGCGTTCATCGTCAAAAGGAAACGACCTCAATATGTCTGGAATCTATTTGATAAGCCTGGCGGTCTTTCTAGGCGTCATTCTCTTGCTGGTTGGCCTCCTGCTGGTGGTGGAATCTCAACTCACGGTCAAGGGTGATCGGCGCATCGTCATCAACGGTGACGAAAGCAAGAGCGTTACCACCCCCGGCGGCAAAACCCTGCTCAGCGCCTTGATCGAAAACAAGATCTACCTGCCCAGCGCATGCGGCGGCAAGGGCACCTGCGGTACCTGTAAGTGCAAGGTGCTCGAAGGCGGCGGAGATATCCTGCCCACCGAGTTGTCCCTGGTCAGCCGCAAGGAGCGCATCGAGCACGTCCGTCTGGCCTGCCAGGTCAAGGTCAAGCAGGACATGTCCATCCAGATTCCCGATGAAATCTTCAACATTCAAAAATACACCGCCACGGTGGTCTCCAACGACAATGTGGCCACCTTCATCAAGGAACTGGTGCTCAAACTGGACGAAGGACAGACGATCCAGTTCAAGGCCGGGGCCTACATGCAGATCGACATTCCGGAATACGAAGCCGAATTCAAAGACTTCAGCGTGGCCGAAAAATACAAGGCCGCCTGGAAACAATACAACCTGCTGACGCTCAAGGCCAAGTCTGACGAACCAGCCAACAGGGCCTACTCACTGGCCAATCCGCCCGTCGAAACCGACCTGCTCAAGTTCACCATCCGCATCGCCACCCCGCCGCCGGGCAAAGAGGATCTGCCGCCTGGCGTGGGCAGCTCCTACGTCTTCAACCTCAAGCCGGGCGATCGGGTAACGATCAGCGGCCCCTACGGCGATTTTTTCGCCAAGCAGACCGAACGGGAGATGTGTTTTATCGGAGGCGGCGCTGGCATGGCCCCGTTGCGCAGCCACATCCGTCAGCTGCTGCTGGGCGTAGAGTCCAAACGACGTATCACCTTCTGGTATGGAGCGCGATCGCGGCAGGAGATGTTTTACGACGAGGAGTTCAAGGAACTCGAAGCGCGTTTTTCCAACTTCAGTTACCACGTGGCCCTGTCCGATCCGCAACCCGAGGACAAGTGGCATGGACCCACCGGGTTCATCCACCAGGTGGCACTAAAACAGTACCTGGGCGACCACCCTGACCCGACCGAAATCGAGTATTACCTGTGCGGTCCGCCGCCCATGGTGGCTGCCGTTGAGAAGATGTTATACGATTTGGGCGTTGAAAACGACATGATCGCTTACGACAAATTCGGATAGTCACAATTCGCTCGCACCTCACTTGCTCGGCCGATCGACCTGCGCTTGATTACACCTAACGACCCCATTACAGCTGTCTTGAATGTCTGAGACACAGGTGTCTCACAAACAGAAACGGACGAACCATACGGGTGTTCAGTCACCACCGGAAGCTCAATATCTATATGATATTAAACCATTACTTTTTTAGCAGGGCGATTTTTGAGCCTGGCACAGTTCTTGATGAACCAACGGACGAGCCCATAACGGCGACCGTCCATATGATGAGAAGACAGAGATCAACACCTAAACCCATAACACGCAAGGGGGATCCCATGAAAATCAAGGTAGATAAAAACATTGTCGAATTTGTGCCTGAAAACACGCTCGAAACCGCCGATCTCGAAAAGCTGTGGAATACGATCGTTGACTGCGTCAAGTTCAATAAAAAGCTGGTTCCCATTGGTGAGTTTGTGCCCCAAAGATCCAATCTGGCACGATTCACCATCGAGGATAAGTAGGTGTTCCCATTTAATCAACCCAGGGCTTTAACAAGTAATCGTTCATAAGGAGGAGGCAGGCATGCACAAGGTATTGATCGCGTATATCAGCAGGACAGGGATGACCGAGAAGATGGCCAACTTTATCGCCGAGGGGGTGCGCATGGCCGGACAAGAGGCCGTGGTGCGCAAGGTCGCTGAAATATCGAGCGAAAAGGATCTGGAAGGCTACGCCGGATATATTTTCGGCTGCCCGACCTATCATCGCGATATGACCAATGGAATGAAGACGTTTCTATTTCTGGCCCAGAAGGCCAACTTGACCGGTAAGATGGGAGGGGCATTCTGCTCGTATACCCACAGCGGTGAGTCGGGTCCCATGGTTTTTGATACCATGCAACATGTGTATAAAATGGATATGGTGGATTTGGGTGCGCTGAATCTGAAAGAGCACGTCATCGGGACCCAAGACGGCACGAAAGCCTGCCAGGACTATGGTCGAGCGGTTGCCGGCAAGCTGTCCTAAGGTCTGTTTGCGTCGATTCACCATCGGATGCGGCCCAAGGTGAGTCGACGCAACCTCCGATGGATGAACATGCGGGGACTAAAATCCCATCTTCTCGGGCGGCCGCCGTTCAGGAACGTAGTCGTGGGGAATGGTTTCGTCGTTCCAGGCTTTGGAGACATACAGATTGCAATAGCAGCTGCCAAACTCCTTGACATCCGGTTCGCGGTAAACGCAGGGGCAGACGATATCCTTGTCCGCTTCCCGATTGCCTGATGCCAGCCGGCAGGGACAGGCCATATAGCCGTACCGATCCTTGTTCTTCAACAAGGCGTCCAGCAATTCAAACACGCGTGCTTTATCCTTATTGAAATAATATCCCTTGGCCTCTTGAATCTTTTTCAGATTTTCGTAAAGTTGCTGGGTATCCATTATATGCCCAATGCCTCCTTGATTTCGGCCTCCTTATAACCGACGATCACCTTGTCACCGATAATGATGGTCGGAAACGAGCATTTGGGGTTGAATTTCTTGACGTCTTCCAGGATTGCCTTTCGCTCGTCTCCTTCCAGAAGATCCACATCCACGAACTCATATTTAACGGTGCATTCATTCAGCAGCTTCTTGGTGGATTTGCAGTGGCTGCAGGTGCTCAAACTGAATATTTTGACAGGTTCTTGGGCCATGACATCTTTCCTTTCATTGTATCGAGAGGGTTGGCATATGAAAAATCGAATGCACAGGTATATGATCGTTCTTTGCTCTACCGCCGGGCACCCGATACTTCGTTTTCCTTTAGTACAACTCCTGTCAGAATGCAAATGGCAGGCATCCTGAGAAATCAAGGAAAATATTCATTCCTATTGAATCTGTGCTTGACATCCCATCCTAAACCAGTTTAGAAAAATAGTAATTATTCCTATTAAGCTATAGTATGTGCCAAGGCTGATGGAATGGTAAGAATCAGCGTCGTCAAATCTCATCGGAAGGCGGAATATCCGACACCCCGTGGAAATCCCGAAAGCATACCGCGACAGGAACGTTGGAAAAGAACATCGGAATAAGGCCATCCAAACATAATCTTTCCAAGAAGGGAGACAATATGGACATCAAGGAAAAAGTGGAAAAGGTCGCCAAAGAGGCCAAGCAGGTACCCGTGCAGGATTTGACCATCTGTGATGCAACCCAGAAAATGATCATCAAGGGACGCACCGATGGTGTGGAAACCGCCTTCGACCGGGCGGCAAACATGAAGGCTTGCCCGATCGGTGCAGATTCGGCCTGCTGCAAGCACTGCTTCATGGGACCATGCCGCCTCAATGCCAAAGACCCTTACGGCAAAGTCGGTGTGTGTGGTGCCACCATCGATACCATCATGGCGCGGAACTTTGCCCGCATGGTGGCCTCTGGCTGTGCGGCTCACACCGACCATGGCATGAGCATGGTGGATGTGTTCCGTGGCGTGGTCAACGGCAAAATCAAGGACTACGAAATCAAGGATGTTGAAAAACTGGAAGCCGTCGCCCAATCCATCGGTATTGAAACCGAGGGACGCACGGTCAAGGAAATCGCCACCGATCTATACGAAGAGCTGGAAAGGACTTACACCCAGGTCGAAGGCGAAATCCCCTTTGCCAAACGGGTGCCGCCCAAGACTCTCGAGACTTGGCGCAAGCTCGGCATCGTGCCACGCGGTGCCATGCGCGAAATTATGGAGATGATGCACCGCACCCATATCGGGGTGGACCAGCACTACGCAAATATCACCAAGCAGTGCAGCCGCACCGCGCTGGCCGATGGCTGGGGCGGTTCTATGGTCGCGACGGAAATTTCGGACATCCTCTTTGGAACGCCATCCCCGGTAAGCATCGAAGTGGATATGGGCGTGCTCAAGGAAGACCAGGTCAACATCATCATCCATGGTCACGAACCCAATCTGTTCGAGTCGATGATCGCCTCGGTGAACGAACCCACCCTGGTCGCAGCGGCCAAGGCGGCCGGCGCCAAGGGCATCAACCTGGTCGGCATGTGCTGCTCGGGCGCCGAGGTGCTCGTGCGTCACGGCATTCCCCATGCCGGCAACTTCATGTCCACCGAAGCGATTTTGATCACCGGCGCAGTGGATATGATGGCCGTGGACGTACAGTGCATCAAACAGGGTTTGGTCAAGGTGGCCGAATGCTACAACACGCCGCTCATTACCACCAATCCGCGCTGCCACATCGAAGGCGCCACCCATGTGGAATTCGACGACCACAACCCCAAAGAGACCACCGACGAACTGGTTATCAGGGCGATTACGCGGTTTAAAAATCGCACGGCCAAGATCGAGATCCCGAAAAATGTGGGGATCGGCGTTCATGGCTTTTCCCATGAATATATCAACTACATGCTGGGCGGATCGTTCCGCGGCTCTTATACACCGCTCAACGACAACATCATCAACGGCCGCATCCGGGGCGTGGCCGGCGTGGTCGGCTGCACCAACCCGCGGATCAAGCAGGACTGGGTGCACGTGGAGCTGGTCAAGGAACTGATCAAGAACGATGTACTGGTGCTGCAGACCGGCTGCTCCCAGATCGCTCTGGCCAAAGCGGGCCTGACCACCCCTGAAGCCGCCCATCTGGCCGGTCCGGGGTTACAGGAGGTTTGCGAAACCGTGGGTATGCCGCCGGTGCTGGGCCTCGGCTCGTGCGTGGACAACAGCCGCATTCTCATTGCCGCATCCGAAATGGTCCGAACCGGAGGGCTGGGCGACACCATCGCCGATCTGCCGGTAGCCGGCTGTGCGCCGGAGTATATGAGTGAAAAGGCGATTTCCATCGGCCACTATTTTGTGGCCTCGGGCGTCTACACGGTCTTCGGGGTCACCTTCCCCATCGTCGAAGGCACCAAGTTCCACAAACACCTGTTCGAAGATCTTGAGACCATGGGTCTCGGGAAGTGGGGTTTTGCCGTCAATCCCCATGATATCGCCAGACTCATGATCGCCCACATCGACAAGAAACGCAAGGCGCTGGGTCTGGACAAGGCTCGCGAACGCGTCCTGATGGACATGTCCGATCGACGCTCGATCGATGCGGCCTAACGGCGCAATCTCGATTCAATCACACCATCAAACCAAAGGGCGCCCCATCCAGGGGCGCCCTTTCTTTATCGTTCCAGCATATCGACATGCTCGGTTAGAAAACGATAGAGCGTGGCGCGACCGACCCCTAATTCGCGGGCGGCGCCGGCCTTGTTACCGCCGGTCTTGACCAGGGCCTCCCGGACGGCCCCGATCTCCAGGCGTCGGGTTCGGCCCCCGCTCGGCCGAGCCGGCGATGGCAGTGCGCGCGCCAATTCGCGCAGTTCCAGCGGCAGGTCATGGGGCATAATCACCCTGCCGTTGCACTTGACGATGGCGAACTGCACGGCATTTTGGAGCTCCCGCACGTTTCCGGGCCAGCCGTAATCCATCATGAGCGCCAGGGCGGCCTCGGAAATCGCTGGCACCGACCGTTCGTTGCGTTCGGCCACCTGACGCAGAAAATGCTCGGCCAGCAGCGGGATGTCGGTTTTCCGCTCGCGCAGGGGGGGGATGTGGATGGGGATCACATTGAGGCGGTAGAAAAGATCTTCACGGAAGGCATCGCGCCGCACCTCTTCCTTCAAGTCCTTGTTGGTAGCGCTGATCACGCGCACATTGACGCTGATGGTGCGCTCGCCGCCGACCTTTTCGAAGGTGCCCTCCTGCAGAAAACGCAGCAGTTTCACCTGCAGCGATTTGGGCAGATCGGCCACCTCGTCGAGAAAGACCGTGCCACCGTCGGCCAGCTCGAAGCGCCCCTTTTTATCCCGGATGGCTCCGGAAAAGGCACCTTTGACATGCCCGAACAGCTCGCTTTCGATCAATCCTTCGGGCAGCGCCCCGCAGTTGATCGGCACGAACGGTGCACCCCCCCGGCGACTCTCGTTGTGCACCGCATTGGCCACCAGCTCCTTGCCGGTGCCGGTCTCGCCGAACAGGTGCACCGGAAAATCGTATTGGGCCACATCGACGATCTGCTGATAGACCGCGCGCATCTTGCTGTCGCCGCCGATGATGTTGGCGAATCGATTCAATTCGCCACTCCGGCGCTGCAACTCGAGAAACTCGGTGACGTCGCTGAAGGCGGCCAGCACGCCTGAATATTCTCCGTCATCCCCGCGCATCATGGTGGCCCGAAACTCGACCCGCCGAGTTTCGCCGCTCTTGGAGGTGATGGTCAGCGGATAGGCGACATGATCCTGCAGGATGGGACCCCCGTCGCAAAACGAGCAGCGCTGACCGCAGAAGGGGCCTTCAAACACCGTGTGGCAATCCCGGCCCAACACCTCCTCGCGGCGATAACCGGTAATGCGTTCGGCTTCGGCATTGAAGAAAAAGATCCGCCGCTGCAAGTCGTGGGCAATGATGCCCTCTTTCAGGTTGTCCAATATGCGGACCAGGTTTTCTCGACTGGCAATGGTGGTGACGAATTTTCTATCCGGCATGATGGTCACATGGGTATCGAATTCCGGTCAAATCAGGGGCCGATGCACACGGGCCGCGTTCCATCCGAGATGCGAAGGTATTTAAGGTCTCGGCCTTAAACGTCCAAGCGACCGAAAATCTATATGAGAGAGATGGTAATGTCAATTGATATGGGTCTGTTACCGCGTACCCCGCCACAAATGGCCACTTTGTGGAGGGACGCTGACGAGACGCTGATCAGGAGAGGCGATGAGGCAAGGGCTGGTTCAGGGAGATGCCCTCGAGGTCGATGGAGACATCGTACACGACGATCTCCACACCCTCTGAGACGACCTCACGAAGACGTCGTCCATACTCCGGATCGATCGCATCCGCCGGCTCGAAAACCTGTGCATCGCAGCGCTGCACCACGAAGAACATCATTGCCCGGGTGCCGCTGTTTTTGATGGCGAGCAATTCGTCCAGATGCTTCTGCCCCCGCACCGTGCGGGCGTCCGGAAACCTCGCTACGCCCTGTTCCACCAGAGTGCAGTTTTTCACTTCTACGTAGCAATCGGTACGACCGATGCCGCTGAGCTTGATATCCAGGCGCGAATGCGCGCTCACCTTGACCTCGGTGGCCACCTGTTCATATCCTGCCAGTTCCGGCACAGCGCCGTGGGACGCGGCCAGCGCCACCAGCCGGTTGGGCACCAACGTATTGATGCCCACCAGGGAGGTGGGCATCTCGATCAGTTCCCACGTATACTTCAACTTGCGTTTGGGATCGTCATGGAACGAGAGGTAGACCGGGCGCCCGGGTTCGCTGCAGGCCGCCATGCTGCCCGAGTTGGGGCAGTGCGCCGTTACCGCTCGGCCATCGTCCAGGACCACGTCGGCCAGAAAACGCTTGTAGCGCTTGACGAGCGTTCCGCGCACCAGGGGAGACCAGAGCCATCGGGCGGATGCAACGGCTGTTTTTTGTTTCACGAGGCGGCTCCGAAATATCTCTTACCCGATACGCCGCTGTACATACGCTTGCAGGCTGTCGAGCCCTTCGCGGATATTTTCCAGGGAGTTGGCGTAGGAGAAGCGCAAAAACCCTTCACCGCCGGCACCGAAATCGATGCCCGGCGTGACGCCCACATGCGCCTGTTCCAAAATGTCGAAGGCCAGGGCGTAAGAGTCCTGGGAAAGGTGCCCGGCATTGACGAAGACATAAAAGGCACCTGTGGGTTCCACGGCGATTTGAAAACCGATCTCCTTGAGTCGTCGCACCATAAAACGCCGTCGCTCGTCGTAGATGGCCACCATGCGGGCCACGTCCGCTCCGGCCCGGGTCAGGGCGGCGATGCCGGCCATCTGTACGGCGGCATTGGCCGAGATGAAAAAATTCTGATGCAACTTCTGGATGGGCCGCACAAACGGTTTGGGTGCGATGAGATATCCCAGGCGCAGGCCGGTCATGGCATAAAGCTTGGAGAAGCCGTTGACCACGAAGGCGCGGTCGGTGAACTCGAGAATCGAGTGGGCTTTGCCCTCGTAAACCAGGCCGTGATAGATCTCGTCGGAAAGCACGTAGGGCCCCATCTGGGCGATGGCCCGCATGCGGTCGGCCGAAAGCAGAGTGCCGGTGGGGTTGGCCGGTGAATTGATGAAGACGGCGCGGGTGCGGGATCCGAGACGCTCCTGGATCTCCTCCGGCCGGTATTGAAAACCGTCGGTCTCGCTCACCGGCACGGTCACGCAGCGTGCTTGCAGGAAATTGACGAAGTTGGGGTAGCAGGCATAGTGGGGGTCTGACAGGATCACTTCGTCACCGGCCTCGAGCAGGGCGGCGCAGGCCATGAAGATGGCCGGCGAGCTGCCCGCCGTGACCACGATCTGATCCGGGTCCACCGTCACGCCGTACTTTTCGTGATAATCGCCGCAGATCGCCTCGCGCAAAGCCGGCAACCCCAGGCTGTGGGTGTAGTGGGTGAACCCGTCGGCCATGGCCCGGCAGACGGCCTCGGTCACACATGGCGGTGTGTCGAAGTCCGGCTCGCCCACTTCAAGGTGGACGATGTCGATGCCCCGGGCCGCCATCTCGCCAGCCTTTTCCAGCACATCCATCACGATAAAGGGCGTCATCTCGTCGACGCGCTTGGCAACCATAACCTTTTCGGCCCCCTTACACGACCTTGTTCAACGGATATTCGATGATCCCTTCGGCGCCGGCCTTGAGCAATTTGGGAATCAGATCGCGCACCACTTGGGTATCGACCACGCTCTCCACGGCAAACCACTCGGACTGATAGAGCGGAGACACGGTGGGGGCGTTGAGGCTGGGCAGCAGGTTGACCACGGTCTCCAGATTCTCCCCGGATACGTTCATCTTCAGGCCTACCAGCTTTTCGCCGCGCAGGGCGCCCTGCAGCAGCAGGGCGATCTGTTCGATCTTTTCCCGTTTGGCCGGGTCCTTCCAGGCTTCGTGGTTGGCGATAAGCTGGGTGTTGGTCTGCATCAGCTCGTAGATGATGCGCAACCCGTGCGCCTTGATGGTGCTGCCCGTCTCGGTCACCTCGACGATGGCGTCGGCCAGCCCGGAGACCACCTTGGCCTCGGTGGCGCCCCAGGAGAACTCCACCGACACATCGATGTGGCGCTCCTTGAAAAACCGCTGGGTGTAAGCCACCAGTTCGGTGGCGATCTTTTTGCCGGCCAGGTCCTCGAGCGTCTTGATGCCGGAATCGTAGGGCACGGCCAGCACCCAGCGCGCCGGGCGCGAACTGACCTTGGAATAGACCAGGTCGTCGACCACGTGCACATCCGAGCGGTTTTCGGCGATCCAGTCCTTGCCGGTCAAACCGGCGTCCAGGGTGCCGTTTTCGACATAACGCGACATCTCCTGGGCCCGACAGATGGCGCAGTCGATGGTTGCGTCGTTGATTTCGGGAAAATAGCTGCGCCCGTTCACATCAATGGTCCAGCCGGAACGCTTGAACAGCGCAATGGTGGCGTTCTGCAGGCTGCCCTTGGGAATACCGAGTTTCAATGGGAGTGACATCTTATTTATAGACCTCCTTGGGGTCGAACACCGGTTCGCCGACCACTTCGACATTTTGATCCTTGTCTACACGTTTGAAAAAGCAACTCCTGTGGCCGGTGTGGCAGGCCGCCCCGCCAACCTGCTCGACCTTGAGCACCACTGTATCATCGTCGCAATCGATGCGGATCTCCTTGACCAGTTGCACATTGCCCGACGTCAACCCTTTGGTCCAGAGGGTCTGACGGGTACGGCTGTAAAAGGTGGCCTTGCCCGTACTCAGGGTGGTCTCCCACGCCTCGGGGTTCATGAAGGCGACCATGAGGACCTCGCCGGTCTGATGGTCCTGAACCACCGCCGGTACCAAGCCGTCCATTTTTTTGAAATCAAGCACTGCCTTCATGTCCACCTCCTCGCCTGTGAGATCATATGCGATAATAAAAACAGGTCAAGTACCGATTATTGCGGACAGAGTCAAATTTTTTTTCGGTTAGCGCATTGGATGGAACATTTTTTGAACAGCTTGCCGTCACCCTCCTTTTTTGATAAGTTCAACAAATTTCAATCTGTATCGGAAGGCGGCGCCTCGGGGCAATTGCGGGAACGCGGTCGCATGGGGCGCCGATCAGGTCAACCCATATGGCAAAACCCGTCAGTACCTCGCAGATTTTAAAAAAGCGGGCACGCAAACAAAACGGCAACACCTGGTCCAGGATCATCAAATGGTCCCTGTGGTCGGTCTTCCTGCTCATGCTGGTGGCCGGCGCCGCCACAGTGGGCATCTTCTTCTATTTAAGCCGGGACCTTCCCAAGATCTCCACCTTGAAGGATTATCATCCGTCGATCGTCACCACGGTTTTGTCTGACGACAACCGCAAGATCGCCGAATTCTACCGCGAACGGCGCATCGTGGTCCCGCTGGAAGATATTCCCCTTCAACTGCGACAGGCCTTTATCAGCGCCGAGGATGCCCGCTTTTACAAACACCGGGGCATCGACGTGTTCAGCATCGTGCGCGCCTTTTTCAAAAACCTGGAAGCGGGCGCCATCGTTCAGGGCGGCAGCACCATCACCCAGCAGGTCACCAAAAGTTTTCTGCTGACCCCGGAACGCAGCTATGAACGTAAGATCAAAGAGGCCCTGCTGGCTTATCAGATCGACAAGACCTTCAGCAAAGACGAAATTCTCTATCTTTACCTGAACCAGATCTACCTGGGCCATGGCGCTTATGGCGTCGAGGCCGCGGCCGAAAATTATTTCGGTAAACCGGTGAAAGACCTCAACTTGGCCGAATGCGCCATTCTGGCCGGTCTGCCCCAGGCGCCGAGCCGCTATTCGCCGTTTCACTATCCCGAGCGGGCCAAGCAACGACAGATCTATGTGCTCAACCGCATGGTGGACGAAGGCTACATCACCCAGATCGAAGCCTCCGAGGCCATGTCGGTCCAACTGGACATCCACCCGCGCCGCAACTGGTACCTGGAGCAGGTACCCGTATACACCGAGGACATCCGACGCTACGTGGAGAAAAAGTATGGCGAGGAGACGCTCTATCGCGACGGGTTGAAGATCTATGCGGCCGTGAACATCGAAATGCAGAAAGCGGCCCGCGCGGAGATTCAAAACGGGCTAAAGGAGCTGGATCGCCGGGAGGGTTACCGTGGCCCCCTTGAGAAGCTGAGCCCCGACGAAATCGAAGCCTTTTCCCAGGAGTTGCTCAAAGAGTTCGCCGAAAAGCCTCCCGAAAAGGACGCCAGCATCCGAGGGGTGGTGATCGATGTGGACGACAAGGCCGGACGCGTGACCGTGCGCATGGGAGACCGGCGCGGCGTGATCCCATTCGAAAAGATGCGTTGGGCGCGCAAGCCCAACCCCGACGTCTCCTTTTTCGCGGCCCGCCTCACCCGTCCGAGCCAGGCGCTGTCCGTGGGCGACGTGATATTGGTCGAACTGGTCGAGCACGATCCCAAGACGGATCTGTGGCAGCTGAATCTCGACCAGGTGCCGGAGGTTCAGGCGGCCCTGGTGTGTATCGAGGTCGGCACCGGCCTGGTCAAGGTGATGGTCGGCGGTCGGGACTTCATGGAGAGCCAGTTCAACCGCGCCACCCAATCGCGCCGCCAGCCAGGTTCGGCCTTCAAGCCGATCATCTATGCCGCCGCCCTGGACCGGGGCTACACGCCGGCCACCACCATCATCGATTCGCCCATCGTCTTCGAAGACGAAGAACACGATTTCACCTGGAAGCCGAAAAACTACGGGAAAAAATTCTACGGTCCGACCCTGCTGCGTGAGGCGCTGGCCCAGTCGCGCAACGTCGTCACGATCAAAATCATGCAGGATATCGGCATCGACTATGTGATCGACTATGCCCGCAAACTGGGCATCGAGTCGGATCTGAGCCGGGACCTATCCATTGCCTTGGGCTCTTCGGGCGTGTCCCTTCTGGAAATCGTCAAGGCCTATTCGGTCTTTGCCAATCAGGGCTATCTAGTGGAACCCGCATTTATTACCAAGATCGAGGATCGCGACGGCAATGTCCTCGAAGAGATGGATCCGGTCCGTAAACAGGTGATCGAACCGAGCACCGCCTATATCATGACCAGCCTGATGGAAGGCGTCGTCAAATTCGGCACCGGCCAACGGGTCAGGGCGCTCAAGCGTCCGGTGGCCGGCAAGACGGGCACGACCAACAACTTGTTCGACGCCTGGTTCGTGGGCTACACGCCACGCTTTGTTACCGGCGTCTGGGTCGGCTACGACCAGGAGCGCTCCATGG
The DNA here is from genome assembly GCF_001293685.1 of Desulfatitalea tepidiphila. Taxonomy (NCBI): domain Bacteria; kingdom Pseudomonadati; phylum Thermodesulfobacteriota; class Desulfobacteria; order Desulfobacterales; family Desulfosarcinaceae; genus Desulfatitalea; species Desulfatitalea tepidiphila. Next base: position 754,576 of record NZ_BCAG01000006.1, read on the forward strand.
GCAAGGGTGAAACCGGCTCACGGGCCGCCAGTCCGATCTGGCTTGGATTCATGCAGCAGATCCTCAAAAATGAACCGGTACGTATTTTTCAAGTCCCCGAAGGCGTGGTGTTTGCCAAAATCGATGCCGATACGGGCCTGTTGCCCATCCCGGAATCCAAGCACACGATCTTCGAGTGTTTCAAGGAGGGCACCGTGCCGACCGAATCCACGCCCAAACCGGGCACGGTGACCGCACCGGATCAGTTTTTCAAACTGGACATGTAAAACAATCCGTTTATGGGCCTTCGCCACATTCTCATGGTGCTCTCGCTGCTGGCGTTTCTATCCGCTTCGGCCGGCGGTGTGCTTTACTACTCGGCCCTGCGCCGGGCCGCCTTCACCGAAGCCGAGCAGGGGGCGGCCACGCGGACCCAGTTGATCCATAAGAGCATCACCTCGTTTCTTTCCGAACACCACAACACCATCGTCACCCTGGCCGGCCTGCCGGCGCTGCAGGAGGCCCTGCTGATCGACACCCCCGATGCCCTGTACCGCGGCAACGTGATGCTCGACCATTTCGCGGCCACCCTCAACGCCGACGTCTGCTACCTGATGAATCGCGATGGGATGACCGTCGCTTCGAGCAACCGCAGGGAGGTCGACAGCTTCGTCGGCCAAAACTTCCGCTTCCGCCCCTATTTCCAGCAGGCGATCAGGGGGGGGCACGGCACCTATCTGGCCCTGGGCGTCACCTCCGGCAAACGCGGCGTGTACCATGCGTATCCGGTCTATTCCGATCCCGAGGACAGGCCGATCGGGGTGGCGGTGATCAAGTCCTCCATCGAAATCATCGAACAAGAACTGGGGCTGCCTGCGGAGGACATTGTCCTGGTCATCAACGAGGCCGGCGTGATCTTTATCTCCAATCGGACCGAATGGCTATTCCATCTCGCCTGGCGTCTGTCACCCGAACAACTCCGGGATCTGCGCGAAACCCGGCAGTTCGGGCCGGGACCGTGGGAATGGACCGGCCTCATCCGAAACGATAACTATGTCACCGATCGCAACGGTCAACGCTATTTGATCCATCGGGCCGACATCGACCGCTTCGCCGATTGGCATATTCTTTATCTGCGCAACACGCGCGCCATCTCCCAATCGGTCTCCGGACCGCTGCTGAGCATCGTGCGCCCGGTGGCCCTGCTGCTATCGGTCCTGATCGGCATATCGGTATTGGTGCTCTATCAGAAAGCCAGCCGCGAAATTCTTCGTCGCCGCACTGCCGAACAGGCCCTGCGCCAAAGCGAAAACCGCTACCGCTCGCTGTATCACCACACCCCGGCCATGCTGCACTCCATCGATCGGCAGGGCCGGCTGCTCAGCGTCAGCGATTTCTGGGTGGAGACCACCGGCTACAGCCGGGAAGAGGCCCTGGGCCGGCCGCTCACCGATTTTCTGGCGCCCGAATCCCGGCAATACGCTGCCTCGGTGAGCCTGCCGCAGTTTTTCAAATACGGCCATGTCAAGGATGTGCCCTACCGGCTGATCAAAAAAAACGGCGAAACCATCGATATCCTGCTGTCGGCCATCGCCGACCGCGGCCCGGACGGCACCATCCAGCGGTCCCTGGCGGTCTCCATCGACGTGACCGAACGCAACCGGGCCGAAGAGGCGCTGCGCATCGCCAAAGAGGAACTGAGCCGCTATTCCAAGGAGCTGGAGCAGCAAGTTCGCAAGCGTACCAGTGAAATCACGGCCATCCTTAAATATACACCGGCGGTGGTCTACATGAAGGATACCCAGGGACGTTACCTGCTGGTCAACTCGCGTTTCGAAAAGCTGTTCGGGGTGACCAGCGCCGAGGTCCGGGGCAAAACCGACGACGAACTCCTGCCCGCCGAAGTGGCCCGGCAATTCAGCGCCAACGACGAACAGGTCCTGACCACGGGCGAATCCCTGCATGTCGAAGAGCAGATTCCACTACCCGAAGGACGCCAGACCTACCTGTCGGTCAAGTTTCCCATCTACGAGGCATCGGGCAAGATCCAGGGGGTTTGCGGCATCGCCGCAGACATCACAGCGCTGAAGCGTGCCCAGGAACAGCTGCGCCGGCTATCCGGGTCGATCATGGCCAACCAGGAAAAGGAACGGGCGCTGATCGCCAGGGAACTGCACGACGAACTGGGGCAGCTGCTCACGGCGCTGCGCATGGATGCGGTATGGCTGCAGGAACACCTGAAGGGCAAGGACACGCCGGCCGCCGAACGCGCGAGGGCCATCTGCGAACTGGTGGACACCACCATCGAGGAGGTGCGCGCCATGGCCATTCGCCTGCGCCCCGGCGTGCTGGACGACTTGGGGCTGGTCGAGGCCCTGGAATGGTATACGACCGAATTCGAACGGCGGGCAGAAATCGCCTGTATTTTCAACCACGGCGCCATTCCCGCCGTGGAAAACACCATCGCCACGGCCGCCTATCGTATCGCCCAGGAGGCGCTGACCAACGTGGCGCGGCATGCCAGGGCCAACCGGGCCAAAGTGGATTTACGCATGGCGGACGACATCCTGGTGCTCGACGTCCGCGACGATGGCGTGGGTTTCAATCCTGGTGCGCTTTCGGAAAACCAGATGCTGGGTTTGGCGGGCATGCGGGAGCGGGCCGCTTTGGTGGGTGGACGTCTCGATGTCGCCTCCCTGCCGGGCCGGGGCACCGCGGTCCAGTTCCAGGTACGGTTGACCGGCTCCTTTGGAGGCACCATATGATCCGAGTGTTTTTGGCAGATGACCACAGCATCGTTCGCGCAGGGCTGCGTCGCCTGATCGAAGAGAGCGGCGACATGGAGGTGGTCGCCGAGGCGGCCGACGGCAGTGAAGCCATCCGTATGATTCGCGAGATTCGCCCCGACGTGGCCGTCGTGGATCTCTCCATGCCGCAGATCGACGGACTGGAAGTCATCGGCCGCATCCATCCCGAATTTCCGGAGCTTCCGATCATCGTCCTGACCATGCACGCGGAAAACCAATACGTAGTGCGCGCCATCGAGGCCGGCGCCATGGGATACATCACCAAGCAGTCTGCGCCCGAGCAGTTGGTGAAGGCGATCCGCAAGGTTATCAGCGGCGCGCGTTATCTGACCGACGATGCCACCGAATCCCTGGCTTTGCGGGTTTCCAAGGGCCGGCGGGGCGCGTCGGGTCTCGACGATCTCTCCACCCGGGAACTGCAGGTGCTGCGCCGCCTGGCCCTGGGACACACCAACCGAGAGATTGCCGAAACCTACCACATCAGCATCAAGACCGTGGACACCTACCGTTTCCGGCTGCTCAAAAAACTCCACCTGCGCAACAACGCCGACCTGTCCCGCTTTGCCATCCAGAACGGCCTGATCGAACCTTAGGCGAAAGACACGGACATGGCAGGCGTGTGTGGGGCGGGTGGCCAGGGCCACGTGAGCCTATGGCATTCAATTGGAATTGCTATGCGTTGAAAAAGAGGCTTGCATTGAGGGCCACAGGTTCGTAGAAAGAGTGTTTGATATTCTATTGCCAACCCTAATGCCAACCACCACAAGGAGAGGACAATATGCGTGAAGCAGTGATTGTCAGTGCGGTCCGCACGCCACTGGGCGGATTCAATGGTGCTTTGACCAACATCGGGGCCACCGATCTGGGCGGCATGGTCATGGCCGAAGCAGTCCGGCGCGCCGGTATCCAGCCGGCTCAAGTCGACGAAGCGATCATGGGCCAGGTGCTGCCCTGCGGATACGGCCAGAACCCGGCCAAGCAGGCGGCCATCAAGGCGGGTCTGCCCTGGGAAACCGAATGCATTACCATCAACAAAGTGTGCGGCTCGGCCCTTAAATCCGTGATGCTCGCAGCCCAGGCCATTCAACTGGGTGATGCCGATATTGTCGTGGCCGGCGGCATGGAAAACATGAGCATGGCGCCCTACTACCTGGAAAAGGCGCGCTTCGGCTACCGCATGGGCCCGGGCCAGATGCAGGACCACATGGTCCACGACGGCCTGTGGGATATTGTCAACGACTTTCACATGGGCATCTCCAACGAACTGTGCTCGGAGAAGTACAACATCTCCCGGGAAACCCAGGATCGTTATGCCGACCAGAGCTACAAAAAAGCCTTGGCCGCCATCTCCGCGGGACGATTCAAGGATGAAATCCTGCCTGTCGCCATTCCCCAGCGCAAGGGAGATCCCAAGATTTTCGACAGCGACGAGTGCCCGCGCGAAACCAGCTTCGAGATCCTGTCCAAGATGCCCGGCGCCTTCAAGAAGGGCGGCGTCACCACGGCCGGCAATTCGTCGGTGATCAGCGACGGTGCCGCGGCCGTCGTGGTCATGGCGCGCGAACGGGCCGAAGCCCTGGGCTGCAATATCATGGCGACCGTCGGGGCCCAGGCCTCATTTGGCATCGACATGAAGTACGTGCTGGTGGCCCCCATCTGGGCCGTGCCCAAGGCGCTCAAAAAAGAGGGCATCGGCATCGACCAGGTGGATCTGTTCGAGATCAACGAGGCCTTTTCCGGCTCCACCTGCGCCGTCATGCAGGAGCTCGAGCTCGACCCGGACAAGACCAACGTCAACGGCGGCTCGGTGGCCCTGGGCCATCCCATCGGCGCCAGCGGTTGCCGCGTACTGGTCACCCTGCTTTACGAAATGATCCGGCGCGACAGCAAAATCGGCGTGGCCTCCCTATGCCTGGGCGGTGGAGAAGCCGTTGCACTGGTCGTAAAACGATAAGTCGATCCACGACACATCAATACATCAAAAAAGGAGCAAGCGGATGGAGATCAAAACCTTTGGCGTGGTGGGCGCCGGTCAGATGGGCTGCGGCATCGCCCAGGTGGCGGCTCAAAGCGGCCTGAACGTGATCATGAACGACATCAAGGACGAATTCGTGCAACGCGGTCTGAGCACGATCACCAAATTCTTCGACAAGGGGATTCAAAAGGGCAAGCTGACCGAGGCCCAGAAGAGTGATGTCCTCGGACGCATCCAACCGAGTACGTCCCTGGACGATATGGCCGGCGCCGACTTCGTGGTCGAAGCCGCCGTGGAGCGCGAAGACCTCAAATTCGAGATCTTCCGCAAGCTGGACAAGATCTGTCGGCCCGAAGTGATCCTGAGCACCAACACCTCGTCCATCCCCATCGGCCGCATCGCCTCCCAGACTTCGCGGCCGGCCCAAGTCATCGGCATGCACTTCATGAACCCGGTGCCCCTGATGAAACTCGTCGAGGTAATCCGGGGCATCGCCACCTCCGAAGAGACCTTCAAGACCACCTGGGACCTCTCGGTGGAGTTCGGCAAGACCCCGGCCGAAGCCAACGACTACCCCGGCTTCATCGCCAACCGCATTCTTCTGCCCATGATCAACGAAGCGATTTTCGCCCTCTACCATGGCGTGGGCACCCGCGAAGCCATCGACACAGTCATGCAGCTCGGCATGAACCACCCCATGGGCCCGCTGACCCTGGCCGATCTCATCGGACTGGACACCTGTCTGGCCATCATGGAGACCCTTTACGAAGGCTTCAAAGACTCCAAGTACCGCCCCTGTCCTCTGCTTCGCAAGTACGTGGAAGCAGGCTGGCTGGGCCGCAAGACCGGCAAGGGATTCTACGAGTATTAGGAGTACCTGCAACCGCACCTTGCCGGCACGTGCGTGACTTCAGGAAGATAAAAAGCGACGAGCGACCCGCGGGACACCGCTTTTACACACCGCCAAGAGTTATCGACGGTGGATGAAAGCGGCGGCCCTGCGGGCCGTTTTCCATCCGTTCCATCCAAGCGGCAGCAAAACCCTTCGCTTGGGTTAACTTCGCATAGGCACGGATCAGCGAATCAGTTCGTCGATGTTTCGGATCAATGTTTCGGTCTGATTTTCGAGAAGCGAAAACCCGGTGTTCTCCCTGAATAGAATTCTGCGATCCTTGTCGATGATGATATATACCCGGCTGGCGACCGGAAGCAGCCAGTGCTTGGCATCGTAAGCCCGAATGACTTTCATCTCCTGGTCGGAAAGCAGGGTCAAATCGTTGAGTTTGTGCCTGGCGATAAATTTACGGTGCGAAGCGGTGGAATCTTTGCTAATGCCGATCACCTGGATATTTCTCGATTCAAACTGCGCGATGTTTTGTTGAAACTCAACAAATTCGGCCGTTCAGTTTTTTGTGTCGTCCTTTGGGTAAAAAGCGATCACCGCACCCCGGCGCCCCTCGAGCATCCCGCTCAACGTAACTGATTCGTCATTCTGGTCCTGAAGAGTAAAATCCTCGGCCGTGCCACCCACATGGTGAGGGCCAAGCGCCTGGTTGTTCGCCGCACATCCAAAAAAAATCAACCCGGCCGAGGCAAGGCCTATCATCAACTTTTTCCGCATCATGTCACCTCCTATCACCTTTGGATTGTCAGAAAACGCAAAAATTGCCGTTACCACCTGGGGATCTGCCAGAGGGATAAGTTGCTATCACAAAATTTAATTGTGCACAATACATTTAGCGCCGACCTATCGATTGTTTTTCAAATTAAATTGTGCAAAACTCAAAACAGCTAAAAAATAACAGGGGCTTTTCTAATGGAAAACGATGCGCTTCTCAGGTTGGATAACCAGCTTTGTTTCGTTCTTTATGCCTGTTCGCGAGGATTGACCAAGACCTATCGGCCCCTGCTGGCCAAGCTGGACATTACCTACCCGCAATATCTGGTCATGCTGATTTTATGGGAAAAGGACGGGGTCAGCATCAAGGCCCTCGGTGAGAAACTGTACCTTGACTCAGGCACCCTGACACCGCTGCTCAAACGGCTGGAGTCCGCCGGCCTGGTCGAACGGCGGCGATCCAGCACGGATGAGCGCGTGGTGCAGATCTATCTGACCCAAAAAGGACTGAATTTGAAGAAGAAGGCCTATGCGGTGCCCGAAACACTGTTGTGTCGGAGCGGATTGACCGTAGACCAGTTCATCGGGCTCAAAACCCAATTGACCGCACTGCTCGAACGAATCCGTGCCTTCGATGCCGCCACCAACAGTTGTCTTCCCGAGTAGGAATAATGGCAGCATCCGCTGAGACGCGTGTCCATCCCTGGAAGAGGCCAATCGGGTCGAGATCCCTGCTCAAGACCGACAGGACAGGCCCACGAAAAATTCAACCACACGTGTAGGGTTGATATGCTGCGAATTAAATTTTTCGTGCGACGCCGTTATCGGGCCAAGGGGACATGGGTGGACGGGCCCTACTCCAATATTTGAGCCTGACTGAGCACCTCATAAGGAATGGAGACACCGACTTGCTGGGCTGTTTTGGCGTTGACGATCGCCGTCAACATCTCAAAGGGCAAATGGCTGGAAGGAATTTGAGATACCGGTATTCCTTTCAAGATCTTCGCGGCTTTTTCCACGAGTGCCTTGCCGACCATCTCATAGCTGCTGACAATACCTGCCAGGGCACCTTTCTGCATAAAGGATTCGACGGCACCATAGGTCGGAATTTTTTGGGTAGTGAGTGCGGCGACGATCGAATCGGCCTTTGATATGATCAGACTGTCCGAAGGCAAGTAGACGAGATCCACTTTCTGGTCTGCCAGCGACTTGATGCCGCCTTCCAGGTCCGCCTCCGACGTCACGGGAGCGCCGACGATTTTTATTCCCTTCTCCCCCAGAAGCTTCTTCAGCTCATCGAAAGCGATCTGGGCATTGGCGGCGTTCTGGTCATAGAGAATACCGACCCGCTCGAATTTTCCCAGCCGCGTCATGAAATCCACCTGATCCTGATAGGGGACCGCATGGCTTACACCTGTCACATTGTTGCCCGAAGACTCCCAGTTTTGAATGAGCCCGGCCTGGACAGGATTGGTGACGATGCCGAAAAGGATCGGCGTCCGTTTAACCACCTTGGCCGTTTCAAGACTGGCCGTGGTACCGAAGGTATAAATGAAGTCGAATTTTTTCTCGTCGATGGTGGCAAGATAATCGGTCAGTCTGCCCTTGTCCTGTTGGGCGTCGAACTCGGACAACTGGATATTGACACCGAGATCTTTAAGGCCTGATTTCAGGGCCTTTTCGCAGGGTGTTTCGCCTCGCCAGTAGATCAAAAGAGCCTTGGCGCTGTCCGCCCCGGCGGGAAGGACGACTGACGTCATAATCATCAGTAGAGCAAAGACCGTAGATAAAACCTTGATGCATGCGTTCATCGGGTTCCTCCATAAGCGCGATTAAATTGAGTTCGTCCATGCCATTGGAACTTTTAACCACAATCCGAAAGAACTATCGGGCCGGTCCGATTGAAACTTTAACTGTTTGATGGGATTGAAACTGAATAGCATTCAGTTAGAACCCTTGAATTGTGGATCCAGGACTTGATCTTATCGGCGACTATGGCTTATCCTGTCGGGTAAGTTCCTCGCACCAAGCGCCCTTTAACCCGACCGGTAACTGACCGGACAAAGGAGTCGCCATGGCACGCGCCAAAACAGCTTCGCCCATCGGCAAGCGAATCAAGACATTCCGCAACCGTAAAAAGGTGACCCTGGATCAACTGGCCAATGACACGGGATTCACTATCGCGTACCTCAAGCAGATCGAAAGCGGCGAGGAGATCCCGCCGGTCGGCACCCTGCTGCAGATCTCGCGAGCCTTGGCCATCGATTCCGAGGACCTGCTCCAGGACGAGCAGAAAAGCCGCGACCGGCGCGCCGCCGACTACGCCAAGCGGACAAAAAACTATGCCTATACGCCGCTGACGCCCGGCGCCGATCACAAGCACCTGAAAGCCTTCCGCATCCAGATTAAGGCCCTGCAGGAACACAAAGGGGTGGGATACCGACACGAGGGGGAAGAGTTCGTCTACGTCCTGGAGGGAACGGTGGAGGTGACGGTGGGCGAGCATGTCAACAGGCTGTCGCCAGGCGAGTCGCTGCACTTCAATTCGGGCATCCAGCACCATATGCGCAATATCAGCGAGGAGGATGCCGAACTGTTGGTGGTGGTTTACAATCCCTAGTCCTCAAATCGCCGTCCTGAACGGCACAAGGAGCCTTGCAATGGTGCGCACCGAAATCTCCCTTTTTTTGAAAAACGTGCCCGGCGAGCTGGGAAAGCTCACCGCGCTGCTGGGTGAAGCCGGGATCAACATCGACGCCATCACGATCCAGGACGCCTCCAGTTACGTGAAGGAGCTTTTCAAGGCGCGCGGCAAATCCCTCAAGCGTATCGCTTCGGCGGCCAGCTACAGCTCCATGAGCAAGGACTCGGCGGATTTCGCCCTGATCCGGCTGCTGCCGGCCCACGGCACCATCAACCAGGCCATCGACCTGCTCACCGAACACGACTACCTGTTCGACATGATGCCGGTCATCGCCGTGACCCTGACCAACAAACCCGGCGAAATCTCCCGCATTGCCGGCCAGCTCGGCGAGGCCGGCATCAACATCAACTATGTCTATGGGTCGGCGGTCCATGCCGACCAACCCTGCCTGTTCGTCTTCTGTCCGGACGACATCGATCTGGCAGCCAAGGTGTTCAAGGAGTACAACCCGGACTGATCTCAGACGGGGCTCCGGGTGGGCGTGAAGGCCATGCCGGAGCGAAAAACAGCTTAGCCGGCCCAAGCGATAGAAGAATCACTTTGCCGTTGGTGGCGTTCGAATGACCAACAGCCGGATCTCGGTCATCTCTTCGATGGCGTAGCGCAGCCCCTCGCGGCCGATGCCCGAATCCTTGACACCGCCGTAGGGCATGTGATCGACCCGCCAGGAGGGGATATCGCCCACCACAACCCCTCCGACTTCGAGCCGGTCCCAAGCCATCTGGGCCCGGTAGAGATCGCGCGTGAAGACGCCGGCCTGCAGGCCGTACCGCGAGGCGTTGACCTCGGCCAGGGCCGCTTCGAAATCGGTGAAGCGCGACAGCACGGCCACCGGCCCGAAGGCCTCCTCCTGGCAGAGTTTCTCGTCGGCGGGCACCTCTTCGAGCAGCGTGGCCGACAGCATGGCGCCTTCCCGGGCGTTGCCGCACAACACCCGCCCGCCCGCCGCGACGGCTGCCTCTATCCACGACGCCAGCCGGACGGCCTCTTTTTCCGAAATCATCGGCCCGATAAAGGTGCCGCGTTCCTTGGGATCGCCGGCCTTGAGCGCTTTGACCTTGGCCACCAATTTTTCGCGCACCTGATCGTAGACCTTCTCGTGAATCAGGATGCGCTGCACACTGATGCAACTCTGGCCGGACTGGTAGAAGGCGCCGATCACCAGGCGCGCCACGGCGTCATCGATGTCCGCGGTCTCGTCCACGATGCAGGCTGCGTTGCCGCCCAGTTCGAGCACCACCTTCTTCTTGCCCGCCTTGGCCTTGAGTCCCCAGCCCACTGCATCCGATCCGGTGAAGCTGAGCAGTTTGATCCGGTCGTCGGTGACCAGCTGATCGGCGCCGTCGCGCGGACAGGGCAAAATTGAGAAGGCCCCTTCGGGAAGTCCGATCCCGGCCAGCACCTCGCCGATGATCAGAGCGCCCACCGGCGTGGCACTGGCCGGCTTGAGCACGAACGGGCAACCGGCGGCTATGGCCGGGGCCACCTTGTGGGCCACCAGGTTGAGCGGGAAGTTGAACGGGCTGATGAAGGCGCACGGCCCCAAAGGCACCCGCTGGGTCATGCCGCGATAGCCGTCGGCCCGGGCGCTGATCTCCAACGGAATGGTCTCGCCGCCGATGCGCACCGCCTCTTCTGCGGCCACCCGGAAGGTGTCGATGAGTCGGGTCACCTCCCCTTCCGCGTCGGAAATGGGTTTGCCGGCCTCGATGCACAGGCTGAGCGCCAGATCGTCCCGCCGCCGTTCGAACTCCGTTACGCAGGCATAGAGCATCTGCTGCCGGGCGTAAGGTTTCAAAACTGCCATGTGGGATTTGGCGGCATGGGCCATTTCGATGGCCCGGTCGATGGTGGTCGCATCGGCCAGGGGCACCCGCGTGGCGGTGTGTCCGGAATATTTGTCGACCACCTCCAGGTCGGTGTTGGGCAGCTCGGGCCGATTGCCGAGGTAGAGCGGGTAGGATTCCTTGAGCATGACATTCTCCTTACGCTTGGGTCAGAGTTTGCACGAAACGGGTCACGGCCACGGCCAACACTTCGAACTCCAATTGAGTGGTGGCGTTGCGATCCAGCAGCAGGGTCGCCCGGGCCCCAAATTCTTCGTCGCGGTCGTAAAATAGGAGCTGCAAAGGAATATGCGGCAGCAGATCGAAGATCAGGCTCACCGCGCCCAGGCCGGCGTCGCCGCCTTCCTCACCGCCAAGCGCTGCGGCGGCGGTCAGCAGTTCGGGCAGGCGTCCCTGAAAACGTTCAACGACCGGCCGCTCCAAGGCGCTTTGGCTGTAGCTGCCCTGTTTAAAGAGGGGGCCGGCCAGCTCGGCCAAGGTTACGAAATACCAGGCCGGTTGGATGGGGCCGGCTGCGAGCAGGTAGTGGAGGATCACGCTCCCGTCAGCATCCAGGAAACGGCCGCCGTCCGCGCGCCTTACCCCGTCCCGCGAGGCGAGGAAGGTCGCCCCCAGAAACGGCACCGCCACTTCACCCGAAGCATAAGTCTCGAGCTGGAGTGATTCGGCTGCGGCACCGAGGTCCATTCCGGCCAAACGCGCCAACAGCTGCGAATAGATATAACGATGCCCGCCCACAGCCGCCATTTCAAGTATCATGATGGCTCTTCCCAACTGGCATCAGGGTCGATACCGTTTCACTGTTCATAGATCTCCCCGCGCTCAGAAGCAGTTCGAGGTTCCCGTCAGAGTCGATTATACATCTACCATAAGACGTTCGGGGCCGAAGACAAATCCATGGGGCGTGGTTGCCACGGGGCCGATTTATGTGTAAGGATATAGGGGTCTGTATCAACCGATTCGCCTACCAATGGACCGGCCAACCGACAGGGGGCACGCCGATGACATCTTTTTTACAAGGCATCGCCTATAATTTCAAGGGGCTGAAATTCGGGCTGCGCAACGCCAAGCTGCTGCTGCTCGGGCTGGTCCGGTTGATCGTCATCATCCTCATCTCCGTGGTCGCGGCGGCAGTGATTCTGGTCAACTATGAAGAGATCCTCGCCTTGATGTGGCGCCAGCCGGAAAGTGCCTGGCTTACCTGGTTGTGGTATGTGACCTCCTGGCTGCTGGCCCTGGTGCTCATCGCCATTTCGGCCCTGGTCGGCTTTCTGGTGTCCCAGTTGCTTTTCAGCGTATTTATCATGGATGTCATGTCCCAAATCACGGAACGCAAGGTCAGTGGCAAGGTGAAGTCTTCAGAAACCCGCTTGGCAATGTTTTCATACCTGTTCTACCTGCTGCGTCAGGAGATTCCGCGTGCCACGCTGCCCGTGCTCATCTCCTTGCTGCTCATGGTCCTGGCCTGGTTCACGCCCATCGGCCCCTTGCTTACCCTTCTCTCGCCCCTGGCCGCCGGAGTTTTCCTGGCGTGGGACAACACCGATCTGGTGCCGGCCCGCCGCCTCGAACCCTTCGGACAGCGACTGGGGTTTCTACGCCGCAACCTGGGATTTCACCTGGGGTTCGGCGTGCTGTTTCTGATCCCGCTTCTCAACATCGTTCTGCTCGCCTTTGCACCGGTAGGGGCCACACTCTACTATGTGGAGCGCATCGATCCGCTGCCGGCCGCACCGACGGAAGCGGCCGCGCCCGCCGAACCGCCCGAATGAAAGGAATTCGCCTGCCGTGAAGACCACCTTTCAAATGCTCGGGGCGCTGTTACTGCTGCCCCTCTATGCGAGCTGCAGTCTGTTCAACAAGGCGCCCATGGAGATGGTGACCTATGACCATCCCAACAGCAGCACCAAGGAGCGACTCATCGTCTTCATGCGCGGCATGGGCGGCAACCATTACAGCTTCGAAAAAGAAGGCCTGGTGGCCGATATCTTCGAGCGTCACGCGCCATTTGACATGGTGGCGCCCAACGCGCATTTTGGATATTATGCCGATCGCTCCCTGATCAAACGCATGAAGGAAGACGTCATCGATCCGGCCCATGCCCAGGGCTACAAGGAGATCTGGTTGATCGGATTTTCCATGGGGGGCCTGGGCGCCCTACTCTATACGATCGATCATCCCGAAGATGTACAGGGCATCTATCTGGTGGCCCCCTTTCTCGGCTACCGTTCACTGCTCAACGAAATCGCTACGGCCGGCGGCGTGCACCACTGGGAGCCCGGAAACTTTGATCCTGACAAGAAATGGCAGCGCATGCTGTGGCGCTGGCTCAAACAAAACGTGGCCGAACAGCCGACCAAGCCGATCTACCTGGGCTATGGAGAAAAAGACCCTTACGTGGACGGCCAGCGCCTCCTGGCCCAGGTGTTGCCCCCGGACCGTGTGTTCACCGTACCCGGCGGCCACGACTACGAAAGCTTCAAACGTCTTTGGGACAAATTTCTCGACAACGGCGGTTGCCATCCGGCCGATGCGGCCGAGACCGACGCGCAAGCCCAACGCTGACGCGAGTTCAACCGCCCGTTCCAGCACGATGGCCGCATACGGTTCAATCTGGAAATCGCCCTCGTCAGTCCTGCCCGTTCAAGATTAATATAACTGAAAAACGTCGCAGGGCGTCATGCCGGCGAACGCCGGCATCCAGAACATATTGAAAATACTGGATCCCGGGTTCCGCCGGGATGACGGGAAAAACAAATTCCGGGCTTCTTACGGTGCCGTAAAGATTGAAGGCTATGTAAAAAAGTCATTGCAGGACGACGCCGTAAGAAACTCAAGGTCATGGCGCTCGAAATTCCGTGCCCTGAGGCTTACTTGTCGTACGCCGCAAGGACAACGGAATGAGCGCAACGCAGATATTGGGCTTCTTACGGCGTCGTCAGGATTCGTCGGATGGCTTGCAACAGGGGGGCAACCCGCTCCCGCTGCTCGGGCGGCACCATCAGACAGGGGATGGGTCGGTTGGCGGCCAGTCCATTGGAAAAAGACCGTCTCTCATTGCATTGATATGCATCGGGCCGCTCCATCTGGGCTAAATGCAGCAGCACATCGGTCAGGTTGCCCGTCAGACCGCCATCGTCGATGGCTTCGATGAATTGCAACACCAGGGTATTGGCCGCCAGCACCTCATCGGGCATGTCCGCGGCCCCATGTGCGGCGCAGTCGCTGCACGACACCATGGCCCGGCACCCAAAGGGGCGGACAGCATAGATCGAGCAAAGGTTTCCCACGAGCAGTGGACATGGGCCCACTCGGGGGTCGGCCGCCTCTTCGGACGCCTCGGGGTCTCCCGCTTGCGGTCGGACACAGAGGGCAGCGAGGTGATTGGTGGTGATCCTGGGCTGAAAACGGGGCCGCCGGGCGGCGGCCTGAAGCACCCCCACCGGCGCACTCCCCCCTTCAGCCAGCCAATGGTTGTGGATCATGACCCCCTCCAGGGTCGTCATGGTCACATTGGCCGTGCAGCACAATGCACACCCTTTTCGGCAGGCTGAAGGAAAACCAGCACAGAAGGCTTCGTGGACACGGTATATTTTTTCCAGAAGCGCGAGTCGTTTTTCTATTTCCATGGTTGGATCGTCTTTCTTGACGTGAAGGATATCGGTCCGTATGTTTGGAACACTATCTTGTGCTTTCCCGCACCGCAACCCCATTCATTCCTAAAGGAGGTCTCATGTCCAGCCCAGTCTTTTTTGTCGACTGCCGCGCCGATGTGGAAAAAAATTTTATGGCCAAGCTCGAGCACGTCCTCGAGGCAACCGGCCTTTCAAAAATTATCGCGCCGCGGGATCTGGTGGCCGTGAAGATCCATTTCGGCGAGATGGGCAACGCCGCCTTCATTCGGCCGATCTATGCGCGACGGGTCGTGTCGGCCATCCGACGCCTCGGCGCCAGCCCGTTTCTGACCGATGCCAACACCTTGTACGCCGGCACACGCAGCGATGCGCCCAGCCACCTGACCACCGCCATCCAGAACGGTTTCGCCTACGCCGTGGTCGAGGCACCGCTTGTCATTGCCGATGGGTTGCGCGGCAAAAGCGAAGAGGCCCTGCCGATCTACGGCAAACATTTTGAAAGCGCATACATCGGCAAAGAGATCGTGCAGGCCGATGCGTTGATTTCATTGGCTCATTTCAAGGGGCACGAGCTGGCCGGCTTCGGGGGTACCATCAAAAACATCGGTATGGGCTGCGCATCGCGCAAGGGCAAGCTGGCCATGCACTCCACCGTATCGCCCCAGGTCAAAGCCGAGCACTGTATCGGCTGCGGCGCTTGCGTGGACCACTGCTCCCAGCACGCCCTTTCGATTATCGACGAAAAGGCGGTCATCGACGAGGAGCGTTGTATCGGGTGCGGTGAGTGCATCCTGATCTGTCCCAACTCGGCCATCGAGTTGGCCTGGAACCAGGAGATCCCCGCTTTCCTGGAGGGCATGGTGGAATATACGGCTGCGGTGCTCAAGCAAAAGGCTGGCAAGGCCCTGTTCGTCAACTTCATCACCGATGTGTCGCCGGCCTGCGACTGCTATGGTTCCAACGACGCACCCATCGTGAAAAACATCGGGGTGGTCGCCTCCCTGGACCCTGTGGCCATCGATCAGGCGTCGGTGGATCTGGTCAATGCCGAACCGGCACTGGCCCATTGCCGGCTTGAAATCAACACCGAACCCGGCGGCGATAAATTCAAAGGGCTCTATCCCGAGGTAGATTGGCCGATTCAACTGGAATATGCCGAAAAGATCGGCCTGGGATCCCGCAGCTACGAGTTGATACGCTTATAGCCCATGGAAATTGCCATCGTTACCATTATTCTGGCGGTCACCCTCTACCTGTTGATCAGCGAACGCATCCCCATCGACCTGACCGCCATCGGCATCATGACGGCCCTGACCCTCAGCGGCATATTGTCCCCACAGGAGGCTGTGGCCGGATTTGCCAATCCCGCCGTGATCACGGTAGGGGCCATGTTTCTCATCAGCCAGGCCATGATCCGCACCGGCGTGGTAGGGTTCATCGGGCAGAAGGTCATGACCCTGGCCCGGGGCCGAGCCGTTTTGGCCCTGCTGGTGGTGCTGCTGATCGTGGCCGTGGCCTCGGCCTTTATCAACAACACGCCGGTGGTGGTGCTCTTCATTCCGGTCATCATCAGCATGGGCTGCCGCCTCGGCTTCAGCCCGTCCAAGTACCTGATTCCCATTTCTTACATATCGATTCTGGCCGGTACCTGCACGTTGATCGGCACATCCACCAACATCATTGTCAGCGATCTGTCATCTCAGTACGGGTTCGGCAGCCTCTCCATGTTCGAGCTGGGCAAAGTGGGACTGCCCCTGGCCATCGCCGGCCTGGTGCTAATCCTGATCGCCGCCCCGCGCCTCATGCCCGACCTGAACAATCCCACCTGCGAACTGGAGAATGAACCCAAACGGCGCTATCTGGCCGAATTGACCGTTCCCCGGGGGAGCGGCCTGATCCATATGGATCCCTGTCTAGAGCTGCCCAATAAATACCCGGGGATCGAAGTGCTCCAGCTGATCCGCTATTCCCATATCTTCCATCCCTGCCGAGACACCGTAACCATCGCGCCCGACGATCTGCTGCTGGTAAAGGGATCGCCGAACGACCTCAACCATATTCTCCAAGGTAAAGACGTGGAGCTGCCGCCGTCCGAAAAGGGCCTCGCGTTCAACGGTCAGGATGATATGCTGGTAATGGAATTGATCATTCCGCCCCAATCCGACCTGCTCGGTCAACGGTTGGGAGAAACCCACCTGGCACGAGACGAGGACCTGCATATCGTGGCCGTCGAGCGCAGCGGACTGCACTATACGGAACATAAGATTAAAGATATCCGGCTGAAAATTGGCGATATCCTTCTAGTGTGGTGTTCCGTCAGCCGGGTCGACAAGTTTCGCGGTCGCAGCGATTGGATCATGGTGGAAGATGTGCATCATGAAATCGTCCACAGCCGCAAAGCGCCCCTGGCCGCCGGCATCTTTGCCGCCATGGTGGTGGCGGCCGCCACCGGCCTGGCAAATATCATGGTGTGTGCACTGGCCGCCGTCTTCTTCATGGTCCTGACCGGCGCGCTCTCCCTCAAGGAGGCTTACCGCGCCCTGCAAAGCAATGTCCTCATGCTCATCGCCGGCACCATCGCCCTGGGAACCGCCATGGACCAGACCGGCACGAGCCGGTACTACGCCCAGCTGTTCTTAAGCGCCCTGGAGGGATGGTCGCCTCATCTGGTTTTGGGTGGATTTATCCTGCTCACCAGCATCAGCACGCAGGTTCTGAGTAACAACGCGACCGCGGTGTTGCTGCTGCCAGTCGCCATCTCCACAGCCGTCGGACTGCAGGTGGATCCCAAACCCTTCATCATGGCCGTCTGCTTTGGCGCCAGTGCCTGCTTCGCCACACCCATCGGATACCAGACCAACCTGCTGGTCTACGGGCCGGGCGGCTACCGCTTCAGCGACTATCTCAAGCTGGGAATTCCACTGAATTTGCTGGTCATCGTCGGTGGTACGATCCTGGTCCCCATCTTCTGGCCCTTTTGAACCGGGCGATAAAGGAACAAAAAGGCAAGGATCAAGCGGCGCGAGGCTTCAAGACCGCTCCCTCGACCGGCATCCCTTCCCATTCTTGCAACCGCAGTTTGACTTAATATGATTCACTCTGAAGGGCTTGCTATCCAGAATTTGTTGGATAAAAAATGTCGCATGGCATCGGCCACCTGTCCTACCCGGGCCGGATTTAAGGAATGGCATTCAGTTAGAATTGCTGTTTTTGCAAAACAAAGATGGACAATTCTTGGGGGGTGTATTAAATATGGCGGTTTTCGCTGAGGAGAAAAACCTATGGCAACTCTGCCTGTTAAAAACGATAAGATACGCAACGTGGCCATCATCGCCCACGTGGATCACGGCAAAACGACGCTGGTGGACGCCATGTTCCGGCAAAGCGGGCTGATCCGCGACGGCCAGGCCGTCAACGAACGCCTCATGGACAACATGGATCTGGAGCGCGAGCGGGGGATTACCATTGCCGCCAAGAACTGCGCCGTGCTCTGGCAGGGCGTGAAAATCAACATCATCGACACCCCGGGGCATGCCGATTTCGGAGGCGAGGTGGAACGCGCCCTCTCCATGGCCGACGGGGCGCTCCTGTTGGTCGACGCCTCCGAGGGTCCCCTGCCCCAGACCCGCTTCGTCCTGGAAAAGACCCTGGCCGCCGGCCTCAAGGTGATCGTGGTGATCAACAAGATCGACCGCAAGGACGCCCGGGCCGAAAAGGTGCTCGACCAGGTCTATGACCTGTTCATCGATCTGGATGCCACCGACACCCAGCTCGACTTTCCCTTCCTGTATGCCATCGGCCGGGACGGCATCGCCCAGGCAAAACCCGACGAACGCGGCCGGAACCTCGATCCCTTGATGGCGATGATCCTGACCCATATCCCGGCACCGAGCCATAGCCCGGACGCACCCTTTCAAATGCTGGTCTCGGACCTGGGCTATTCGGACTATCTGGGCCGCCTCGCCGTGGGTAGAGTGGCCAACGGGCACGCGCGAATCAAAGACAGCCTCGTGTGCATCGGTGCAGACGCCCGGCAACGGCCGCTCAAGGTGGCCAGCCTGCAAACCTATCAGGGCCCGAGTCTCATCGACGTGCCGGAGGCCGACCCCGGCGATATCGTGGTGCTGGCCGGCATCGACGAGGTGCGCATCGGCGACACGATTTGCACCCGAAGTACTTCCCAGGCGCTCACACGCATCCGCGTGGACGAACCGACCGTAGGCATGCGGTTTACCGTCAATACCGGACCCTTTGCCGGACGCGAGGGTCGATACAGCCAGTCGCGCCATCTTCGCGAGCGACTGCTGAAAGAGACCCTGCGCAACGTGGCCATCCAGGTGGAAGAAACCGACAACCGCGAAGTATTCATCGTCAAGGGGCGCGGCGAGTTTCAAATGGCGATCTTCATCGAGACCATGCGCCGGGAAGGCTTCGAACTGGCCGTGGGCCGGCCCGAGGTGATTTTCAAGATACACGATGGCGAGCGACTGGAGCCCATCGAGCACCTTTTCGTGGATTGCGACGAAGGTTTTCTGGGCGTGGTCACCGAGAAACTGTCGTCCCGGAAGGCGCAGATGATCAACATGATCAACCACGGCAGCGGCCGGGTGCGCGTGGAGTTCTCCATCCCTTCGCGCGGCCTGATCGGCTACCGGGACGAGTTTCTCACCGACACCAAGGGCACCGGGTTGCTCAACACCTATTTCGACGGATACGACACCTATCGCGGCGATTTTCCCAGCCGCTACACCGGCTCCATCGTCAGCGATCGCCAGGGCTCGGCCGTGGCCTACGCCCTGTTCAACCTGGAGCCCAGGGGAATTCTCTTCATCCGGCCTGGCGATCCTGTCTACGAAGGGATGATCTTCGGCGAACACAATCGGCCAACCGACCTCAACGCAAACCCCTGCAAGGAGAAGAAGCTGACCAACATCCGCGCCTCAGGGCACGACGAGGCGGTGATCCTCAGCCCGATCAAGCCCATGACCCTCGAGCGCGCCATTCATTTTATTCGGGAAGACGAAATGGTGGAAATCACGCCCAAGGCCATTCGGCTGCGCAAAAACATCCTGTCGATACAGGAGCGACACCGCCAGAGGGGAAAGGTCAAGGCCGAGGAGTAACCGCGAGCTAGTACTTCTCCACCCGCATGACCATGAACTGGCCGCGGGTATCCTTGTTGACGTGGATCAGGCAGGCGCCGCCATCGCGCTGCAGAAAATGGGTCACCGCAGAGGCCGGGGCGGAATCGAAATAGCCGATATCGCCGATGGGATCAAAAAGTGTGGCATCGGGCAGCGCATGGCCGACCGCCTTCTTATCTTCCGGGTCCACCAGGATGCCGTGAGCCACGAACACCGGCCGCTCAAAAGCCTGGCGTCCAATCCATCCAAGGAGCTTTCCAAGATCGGCGAACGCGGCGATGACGCCGATCTCACCCATGGCCCGCTCGGCATCTTTTTTGATCAGCAGCCAGCAACTGCCCTCGACCATGTTGTAGTCTTCGTACCGTCGATCGAATTTGGCCTCGAATTGCGTCTTGGAAAAACTCGCTTCATCCACCCCGCCGATCAAGGCCTCGTTCACGGACCCTGCAACCATGTCGCAATGCAGCAACTCCAGGCCGCGTTCGAACGAAAGCAGTTTGCTGGAGAAGGTCATGTTGCGTCCCAGCAGCTCCAGGCTCTGGGCCACATAAAAAGATGCCGTGTTGCTCATGGTGTTGATGAAATTGTAGGGCATGGGGAACTGACGCATCTGATAAATCTGGTGCAGGACGGTCTCGGTATCTCCCAGATTGCCGTTCTCTGTGGTCAGATAGACGCCGGTATTCTTCTTGATCGACTGTTCATGGGCGCAGCGGCAGGCGCCGGCCAGCGATAGCAGCACAAAGCGGTTGGCTCTGCGGAAGTGCAACCGGGTGTACCGGCTGACGTCTTCTTTGTAGTACTTCATGTCCGCCACCGGCCGGCCGACAAAAGTTCCGTGGTTATGAATGTACATGTTCGCTTCGCCTGATGTTGTTTGTGTCGTGGCGTGCATGGCTTGGCCGCATCGATTCAATCGCGGTTGGAGACGACCAGGGAGACGCAATTGCCACCGAAACCGAAGTAATTCAGCAGGAAGGTCCCGCTTTCGATCGCCAGATCATCGGTCATGGGAACGACCCCCAACTCTTCGTCCGGCGTTTCAAATCCCAAGGTGGCCGGTACGAATCCCGCCTTGGCCGCCTCGCTCAAAAGAACCAGCTCGATCGCGCCACAGGCGCCCACCGTATGACCGACAAAGGGTTTCAATCCGGTCACCGGCGGCAAGTGATCGCCAAACACCTGTTTAAGGCCGTTGCACTCGGTCAAGTCGTTGTGATAACTGCCGGTGGCATGGGCTTTGATCACATCGATCTCCTCCGGCCTCGCTCCGGCGCTCGCCAATGCCTCCCGCATCACGGCGGCAATCGCATGGCCTTCCGGATCGTGGGTCGTCACGCTATGGGTATCGCAGGCATTCGCACCTCCCAGGCAATAAAAATCGTTGGCATCCCGTCGATAGCGATCCAACACGATGGCGCCGCACCCCTCGCCCATGATGACCCCCATGCGCTGTTTATCGAAAGGTCGGTAAGGTGGCGGCGCGATCAGCTTGAGTGCCTCGAAACCATAGAACCCCAGATTGCTGAACAGATCGTAACCGACCACCAGGGCGCGATCGAACGCGCCCTGGCCCATCATGGCCGACGCATATAGCACACCGTTGGCGCTGGAGGTGCACGCGGTGGTAAAGGTGTAGCAGCCGGCCTTGACTCCGAGGTGCCGGGCGATCTCGTTGGCGATGTTGCCGTATCCCGACGAGGTCTGGGAAAGCACGTTGCTGGCCGTTCGATAGGTCTCCTCGTAGAGCGGAATATCGATGGAGGTCGAGCCGAAGAAAATCGGCATCTCTTCTATTTCATGCGGTTGCAAACCCGCATCGGCAATGGCCTTTTCCACTGTGCGGAACAACACGGTGTAGAAAAAAGCCTCGCTATTAGGCGGTGGATCGCCATCCTTCACTGGCAGCCGATAATAGGGCCGCGCATAATCGAGATTGATGAGCGACAGCGGCACTTCGGTCGTTTGGCATTGGTGCGCACGCATGGCGGCGACCACAGATCCGACCTCTTCTCCCAATGCACAATGAACCGCCTTGCCGCGGATGAATGCCTTTTCGGTCAATTGTTTGATCACTCCGGTTGAATGTAGTCGGCAAAACTGTTGATCGAGGTCATGACGCGTCGCATCTCCTTGCTGTCTCGAATGGCAATGCCGAAGGTGTTTTGAATGGCGATGGAAATCTGCAGCGCGTCGATCGAGTCGAGTTCAAGCGGTGAATTTCGTTGAAAAAGAGGGGCCTCATCGTCGATATCCGCAATTTCGATATCCAGATCGCAATTTTCGACGATCAGAGTTTTGATCTTGTTTTTCAGATCAACATCCAGAGATCCTTTCATGCCAAGCACAAATACCTTTCACTGTTGTATTTGCCGTCATGTGCCGGACGGTTTGCCAGCCGACACCATCGGCGAAATTTGCAAGATAATGGAAGGGCCTACAGAAGGTCAACAATTATCCTCATCCATCCCAGGATGCCAGCAGTGCGCCCAGGAGCTGCCACACCTTTGCGACGGATGGTACGTATAGTTTTTCCGAAGGCGAGTGCGGATTGCGAATCGTGGGGCCGAAGGAAATCATCTGGATTCCCGGGTATACATCTCCGATGATGGCGCACTCCAACCCGGCGTGGATCACCTGAATGAGCGGCGCCTGGCCATATAGCCCTCGATAGACCGCCTCGGAGCGCTTCAACAGATCACATCCAGGATCCGGCTGCCATGGTGGATATGGGTTGCTCTCTATTACTTCGGCCCCCGCAAGACGGGCAACGGCCTGGACCCGGCCGGAGATTTCGTCCAGGCGCGAGGGAACCGCGCTGCGCTGGCTGGACAGGATCGTCATGCGGCCGTTCTGTAGTTGAACGGTTGCCAGATTGTTCGATGTTTCCACCAGCCCCTCGATGGCCGTTGACATGCCGGCCACGCCATGGGGCAAGGCCAGCAGGAGATCGACGGCCCGTCGGGTTTCCTCGGCAGTGGCGCCCCTGTCGGTCTGCAGGGATTCAGGAACTGCCTTGATATACAGGTTGGGTTCCTTGTCCTCATACTCCTGCTTTATGCGGCCGGCCATATCTTCAACCGCTCGGACCACCGATGGATACGCCGATGCGTCGCACGCCAGGATGGCGGTGGCGTCCCGGGCAATGGCATTGTGCCGTGTACCGCCGTCGAAGGAAATCAGACGGCAAGGCGTGCCCTGCAGCACATGGTCGAGAACCCGCGCCAGGAGCTTGTTGGCATTGGCACGTGGTTTATGAATATCGATGCCCGAATGGCCGCCTCTGAGCCCGCCCACCACCACCCGGAGCGCCTGGCTTCCCTTGGACAAAGGTTCTGTCTGCAACGGTAAGACCATGGTGATATCCCTGCCGCCGGCGCACCCGATGGTAAACACGCCTTCGTCCTCGGAATCGAGGTTGATCAGGATTTTTCCAGTAATCAGATCGTGCGCCATTGCCTTGACCCCGTTGAGCCCGGTCTCTTCGTCCACCGTGAAGAGCAGCTCCAGGGGTGGATGCTTTACCGCTTCACCATCGGCCAGCGCCAGGGCATATGCGATGGCAATGCCGTTATCGGCCCCCAGGGTCGTACGATCAGCGGTCAGCCAATCGCCTTCCATGTGGCTGCAAACCGGGTCGCTGGTAAAATCATGGGGGGAATCCGGTGTCTTTTCGCACACCATATCCATGTGGCCCTGTAGGATTACGCAGGGCGCCATTTCATATCCCGGGCTGGCGGGGACCCGTATGACCAGATTGCCCACCGCATCACCTTTTGTTGAAAGCCCTCTTTGGCCGGCCCAACGTTGGAGCCATTCCCGTATGCGACCCTCTGCCTTCGAACAGCGTGGAATGGCATTGATCCGCTCAAAGTAGTCCAAAACAATTCTCGTGTTTTCGTCCATGGCACTATCCTTTGCTTTCGGTCGTCACGTGATCTTGTCCCAGGCGGTGGGCCGATCGCCATGCGTGGCAAAGCATAAAAGAGGGGTAGAACATTGTCAATGCTTATGCATTATTATTTAAAATTCAGATCGTTAAGGTAATCGTGGCCATTTGTTAGTTGACTTTTTGCCTTAAGTATGGTCGAAAAACGAACCGCTTGTAGGTCCTATGGCCCGTCGGGTGCAAGGTTGCCGGGAAACAGCGGGCCTGACCCATCATAAACCACTGTGAATCGTAATTGCCGGAGGGTGTGACCCCATGATCTTTGATCTATCAAGAATCGCCGCCAACAATGGCTGGGCAATGGCCTTCACCGGAGCCATCCTGGTCATGTTGGGGTTGTCTATACTGGCCCTTATAATTTCTCAACTGCATAAAATAATAGGGTTTTTTGAAAGGCAGGCCAAGGGCCTGCCTGTGGAAGAAAGCAAACCGGCGCCGGTCAGCCACGCAGACTTGCTCAACGATCTGGAGGCCACGATCACACTCTACCAGTCTTTGACGGCTGGCATGGGAGAGCGATTCGACCTCGCCCAACTCTATCGGTTGGCCAAAAAGGACCAGCTGCCCCACCCACACCTAACCTTGCGAACTCTTAGAGAGAACGGTCTCTTGATTGCCGCCGGTGACGGCACGTTTTCTTGGAAGAACGCTTAACCAGACGATCGCCCAACGAGCGATCGATCATCGACCCATCGAGGTACCCTGACCTATGGAACTGGCTTTAGACTTCTTGAAAAACACCGGCTTTGCGATGGCCGACTGGCGCTACTTGATGATGATTCTCGTCGGGATTCTCTTCTGTTATCTCTCGATCGCCAAAAAGTACGAACCCCTGCTGCTGCTGCCCATCGGGTTTGGCATCATCATCGGCAATATTCCCTTTTTCAAGGGGTTTGGGTTGGGCATCTACGAAGACAACAGCGTGTTGCACTATCTTTACTTCGGTGTTACCAGTGGACTCTATCCGTCCATCGTCTTTCTCGGACTGGGCGCGATGACCGATTTTTCCTCCATGCTCGCCAGGCCCAAGCTGATGCTGCTTGGCGCCGCTGCCCAAATGGGCATCTACTTCACATTGCTCAGCGCACTCGCCCTCGGCTTTACACCCCAGGAAGCGGCCTCCGTAGGCATTATTGGCGGCGCCGACGGGCCGACCTCCATCTTCCTCACCGCCAAGCTTGCGCCGCATCTGATCGGACCCGTGGCCATTGCCGCCTACTCCTACATGGCGCTCATCCCCATCATACAACCTCCGATCATGCGGCTTTTGACCACACGGCGAGAACGCCTGATCCGCATGCCCGATACCGAGCGGCATGTCTCACGCAAGGAGCTCGTCTTTTTTCCCGTTGTGGGCGTTCTGCTCTGCTGTTTCCTGGCACCGGCATCCATTCCATTGTTGGGGCCCTTCTTCCTGGGGAATATCCTGAAGGTTTCCGGGGTGGTCGACCGTCTCGCCAAAACCGCCAGTTCGGCCGTCATCGACACGGCCACCATTTTCCTGGGATTTACAGTCGGTGCCAGCACCCAGGCCGATGTGTTCATCACGCCCAAGGCATTGGGTATCTTTTTTCTCGGATCCATCGCCTTTTCCATAGCCACGGCCTCCGGTGTTCTTTTTGCCAAACTCATGAACCTTTTTCTTAAGGAAAAAATCAACCCGTTGCTAGGCGCCGCTGGCGTCTCAGCGGTTCCGGGGTCTGCGCGTGAAGTCCACTTGACCGCTCAGAAAGAAGATCCAGGCAACTATTTGCTGATGCACGCCATGGCCTGCAATGCATCGGGTGTCATCGGCTCTGCCATTTGCGCCGGTATCTTGTGGAGCTTCATGATGGGTTGACCCAAAGGAGCATCCGCCATGATCGCCAAAATTTTGATCAAAAGACGCTTCAAGGAAGGAAAGACCCCTCAGATTCTTTCGCTGCTCAACGACCTTCGTTCACGCGCCATGCATCAGCCCGGTTACATTTACGGGGAAACCCTTTCAAAAAAGGGCTTTCCGTTGAATTTGATTGTCATCAGTACCTGGCAGAGTCCTGAGCACTGGTACGAGTGGCGGGATAGCCAGGAGAGAAGACAA
The DNA here is from genome assembly GCF_001293685.1 of Desulfatitalea tepidiphila. Lineage (NCBI taxonomy): Bacteria > Pseudomonadati > Thermodesulfobacteriota > Desulfobacteria > Desulfobacterales > Desulfosarcinaceae > Desulfatitalea > Desulfatitalea tepidiphila. The sequence continues at coordinate 780,317 of NZ_BCAG01000006.1, forward strand.
CTCGAATCTATTTTAGAGCTGTATCAAACCCGCCCTACCGATTACGAAGAGTTCCTGCTCGGCTTCCCGCTCAGCTCCGAATAGTACTACGGCTTTTCGACTGACAGGCAGTTGTCTTACCGGCTCACGGTGCTTTTCACCAATGGATTGGGGCACGTCGGAGATATGGCGCTCTTAGGTTGCGCTGCGTGCAGAAGCGCTGGAAATATCTCAAGGATTCGTGTATCAAGATTTGAAGATTCAACTGGTCACCGAACCCCACTCACCCCTAAGCTTTGAGGTCAACCCAATGAAACAATGGAAATGCACGGTCTGCGGCTACATTAACAAGGGCGACACGCCTCCCGAAACGTGCCCGGTTTGCGGTGCCGATCGGTCTCTTTTCATACTGCTCGAGGAAGCAGGAGATATTGCACCAGCCCCGGCGGAAGGGGACGCGAGCTCAGGGGTCAACGAAAACTCCAGGTGGCGTTGTTCTGTATGCGGCTACATTCATACCGGTAGCAGCCCTCCGGAAAAATGTCCGGTGTGTGGTGCGGACCGGAGTCAATTCGTCTTGTTACCTGAGGATCCGGCGGAATCAGAACAGGGCGAGCATTCATCGGCTGAGGAGAATATAACCGATGACGAAAGTCCAAAAGCCGGCGGTCGGGACCCGTCCAGTTTCATACCCGAACGATTTAGAGACATCAGCTTGAAGCTGACCGAATTGCACGGTCACCCGATCGCCGTCCACATCCCAAACGGCGTTCTACCCATCTCCGTGATGTTCGTTTTTCTCTCGCTTCTTTTTGGCTCAGAAGCCTTGGCGACAGCCGCAAAGGTGAACATTATCATGGTTGCCCTCACCATGCCCATCGTCATTGTCACCGGAATGATCGACTGGATCAACACTTTCAAAGGTCGCATGACAGAGGTCTTCCGGATCAAAATGATTTGTGCCGGAGTTGTCACATTTTTATCCATCATCCTTGCCATCTGGTGGTTGGTGGATCCAGACCTTTATGCCCAAGGTCTGTTCAACAATTTTTTCTTTTTCCTGCTTCACCTGGTTGACCTGGCTGCCGGCGCCATTGCAGGCTGGTATGGCGGAAAACTGGTTTTTCGCACAAAGTAAGTTCAAATAGAGTCAAAAGGTTCCCACTGAAGTGATTTTCCCTCGCAAAGCCTTTATTTGTAAGGCTTTGCGAGGCCATCTCACCAGGGCTCAAATTTTAAACGATCAGCGTCAGCCGCATACCGCGGGGCCCATTTTCAGGATCGCCACGTAAACAGCCTATCGACCCCACTGGCGCCTTTGAATCGCAGCAGCGCCCCACCCGCGGTTTTCAGCACCCCATACCACCTCGAAACCCACGGGCAACTGACTGAACAGCCGAGATTTTTCTTCCGGCCGGAAACCGGTGATGATCCAATACCCTTCCGGACCGGTATGGCGCACCATATCGGGCATCAGGCGCACCAGGGTTGGGGGTCGCAAATTGGCCATAATGAGTTTGAAAGAGGATGGACGAATCGCAGCCAGCTCACCGGCAACGACATGAACTCGCATAGACAGCCCATTGCTATGGACATTTCTCATGGCCTCACAGCAGGCCAATTGATCGAGATCAATGGCGACGGCGTGGCCTAACCCCAGCCGCACTGCGACCATTGCCAATATGCCGGTTCCGGTTCCGATATCCAGAACAGCCGGTATTGCCGAAGGGCTAGTGTTTTGGCAAATATCGACAACCCAATCCATGGCTTCGATCGCCAACTGGGTCGTGGGATGGTCCCCTTGTCCAAAAGCGGCACCATCCGTCACCGTAACCTCATTCGCAGCCATCCTTGATGGGTGTTGAGAAGATACGGTTTCAAGAGACAATCCCGGCGATGCGGGCCCCCGGCAACGCGTGCCGAGTTCTATGTAGGAGGATGAAAAATGGCTTGAATAGGTCAAAAGACCCTTTTGGACCAGTTCACGGAGAATGGCTCTAAAAATCGGTCGGCTCACATCAGGAAAATAGGCGGCAAGCGCCTGCGCCAGACCAGAGGGGGTGATACGCAGGTATTTCTGGCTCAACAGATGGTGAATATGGTGTCCTACGCGCTGAAAGGTAACGGTATCAATTTCCATTTCCAAGCTTTATTTTTAGACAGGATTACTTTTCGATCCCTTTGAGTTGCTCCCTATACCAGGACGCAAATTCAAACATCCCGATAAAGCGATCATCGGCATTGATGATTCCCAGCGCCATTTCCAGGACCCCGCGGCTGTAAGCGTTGGTGCGCCGTTCAGGAGCTCTTGTTTGGAGGAAATCCCCCACCAGCTGTTGCGTGGTGCGCTGGGTAGGATCGCGGCGAATATCGATGGGATCCTTGGGAACCTCGAACGGGTCCCATCGATCGTAGCCGATCCGGTCAATTCTCCGGCGGGCGCGCGGTGACATGGCATCGAAAATTGCCTTTTTCCTTTGAGCGGCATCATCCTGCGTCATGCTCGTGCCCCCTATTTTTCCTCTGTTGATCTATCTTTCAATTTTACGCCAAGATAATCCTCGGTGTAATCGGTCAAAAGCGCCATGGACAAGGGCACCAACATATCCGCCAATTTAGAATAGCGACTCTCAACCCCCTGCGCCAAGGCCGTCGAGATCTCATAAAGGCGCTGATAAATGGCGTCCAGCTTCACGGTCGGGTAGGCAACCCCCTCTTTAAAACCGCTGATACCACAGGAATGTGCGCGGCCTCCAATCTCGGTGGGAATCCCATACAGTCGACAGGTTATCGGCCGAACCTCATAAATGGCACACAGATTATTCTCATCCAAAGCCGGGCATCGAACACGCTTCAAAGCCATGTCCTCCAGAATTTCATCTTCCGGCTTTCCTTTTTCCAAGGCCTGGACTGCCACCTTCTTGATACGACAAATATCCCGATCCGCCCTGTTGGCACGCTCGATCAATTGTTCGCGCCGGTCCCCTGTAAACATTCGATCGAAATTTTCTTTGATATACACCGCCTCGATCAAGGTTAAATCAAACAAAGCGTTGCAACAATCGGAACAGGCTTCCTTACACAAGACACAATCGCCATATTCCTGTTGGACCCGGCGAAACGCATCATCCACTTTTTCGACCAATAGGCGATATTCTTTAAAAAATGGCTCGAAATCCATCTGGTATCTCCTGACTGTTTCACGTGAAACAATTGTGTGCCGGCACTATTTGCCGATACAGAATTTATTAAAAATTGAATCCAACACCCTTTCATCCGAACGATCCCCGGTTATCCTTCCGAGCGCCAAAAGGGCTTCCTCCAGCTCCAAACAGACCAACTCCTCTCCATCATGGCGCTTCAGTATGTCGGTCGCCCGACTGGTGGCGCCCAGCGCCACCTCCAGAAGCCCCTGGTGTCGGACACTGGTGACGATATTCTCTTGTACCTGAAATTCCCCGGATTGCAAACACCTGTGAGAGATAACCGCCTTAAGTTGCGATAACCCGATTCCATTTTGGGCGGATATTATGACATGATCGATCTGCGCCATTTCCTTTGGACACGGCGGAATCGCATTCTCCTCTGCCAGGTCAATTTTATTTACAACTAAAACGGTCTTTGCCAGATCAAGGATCTGGAGGATCGACAAGTCCTCTGGAGCCCATGGAAGTTGGGCGTCGATAACAAACAGAATGAGGTCCGCCTCATCCAGGCGTTCTCGGGTCTTGCGCATGCCAATGATCTCGATCGGATCATCGCTCTCTCTCAATCCTGCCGTATCTGCGATGTGAATGGCATGATTGTCGATAAACAGCGTCTCTTCGACGGTGTCGCGGGTAGTCCCCGGTATAGGGGTGACAATAGCCTTGTCTTTCCCTACCAACACATTCATCAGGCTCGATTTCCCGACGTTAGGGCGCCCGACGATCACCAAACGAACGCCCTCTTTGATTAGCCGCCCCCTATGAACAGTCTCCAGCAAATGCTTTATGGGCGCAATGATCCCATTTTCTAAAGAATCGATCCAACCGGTCCTCTGCTTGGACAGGTCTATGTCCACCTCTTCTGGAAATTCAATGCCCGCCTCGAGATCTGTTAAGACTTCGACAATGAGCGAACACAGATCATCGATTTGACGTCTGAGCCCACCCTCCAATTGTCGGGCAGCGATCGCCAACGCGCCATCGCTTCTGGCATTGATGATATCGGCAACCGCTTCCGCCTGACTGAGATCGATTCGTCCGTTGAGATAAGCTCGTCGGGTAAACTCACCTGGTTCCGCGAGCCTGGCTCCCGAAAATAGCACCAGGTCGAGTATTTTGGTTAGGGTCAGCGTGCCGCCATGGGAATGTATCTCGACCACGTCTTCGCGCGTGTAGGTTTTTGGCGCCTTCATGGCTGCCAGCAAGACTTCATCGATGACGCGGCTCGACGCCGGCTCCCGTATAAATCCATGAACTAAACGGTGGGATGGAATTGCGGTTTCCTCGTTCTCTGCCGTCAAACCGCTGTCTATACTTCTTACGAAAAGCTTCCGCGCGATGGCATAGGACTCCGGGCCGGATAGCCGAACAATACCGATACCTCCGGCGCCCTCCGCGGTAGCGATAGCTGCAATGGTGTCATTACGGAACTCGGATTCCCTTGCAAACGTCGTCATCAAATTCGGCCTGACTTCTTTGCTCTCGCCCTCCGTTTCTACGTGATCGAGGGACGATACCCGCTCAATTGGACCTCTGATGCCGCTTGCGTTTTGGAAAAATGATCAGCTTTCTATAGTTTCCGTCGCCGACACTTTGGGTTCGAACGGCTTGATTGTCTTTCAGATGCAGATGAACGATCCGTCTATCGTAGGCGTTCATTTGGCCGATGGTCACGGGCTTGTTAATTTTCTGGGCCTTCTCGGCCATTTTGGTAGCCATTCGTTTCAGGTTGGATTGACGCGTGTCGAGATATCCCTCGACATCGACCAATACTCTCAAACGGTTATCATTATTTTTGTTAACGATTTTTTCGATCAAATATTGTATCGCCTCGAGGGTCTGGCCTCGCTTTCCGATCAAAAGACCACTATTACCGCCCTCGATTTTAAAAATGATCCTGTGATTCTTGTGCTCGGCGGTGATCGTGGCCCCCTCTGATATGGCATCGACGATGCGCTGAAGCGCCTGTTTACCACAATCCAAGTCTACTGATGAAACGACCTGCGCTTCTTCTGTCTTTTCTTCGATGCCAAACGCGCTCTTGACCAGATCCTTGGCTTTTTGTTTTGCCTCTCGATGGAGGGAACCCTTAAAATGGCTTGTTTTTACACGTATTTTGGCCTTTTTGACCCCTACTAATCCAAAGATTCCCGTAGATCCGTAGGAGATGACATCGTAACTCAATTGATCCAAGGGCAGATCCAGTTCCTTAGAGGCTTTTTCCAAAGCCTTGTCTACACTCTTGCCTTCATATTCTATAAAATCTGTCATGCCTAAACCTCCAGACATTAGGCTACTTTTTTCATTGTGTAATATTGCTGCGATATGGACACGAGGTTGCTGATGAGCCAATAGAGCACAAGCCCCGACGGAAAATTGATAAATATGAAGGTAAATACAATCGGCATCAGCATCATCATTTTGGCTTGCATCGGATCGCCTGGTGCAGGGGACATTTTCTGCTGCAGCAACATGGTTGCCCCCATAATGAGCGTCAGGACCGGGATCCCATAGGGGGCCTCCATAAACGGAATTTTAAATGAAAAACTGAAAAGACGGTCAGGCGCCGACAGGTCGTTGATCCATCCGAAAAACGGTGCATGCCGTAGTTCAACGGACTGGTAAAGCATTCGATAGAGGGCAAAAAATACGGGAAGTTGTATCAACATAGGAAGACAACCGCCCACGGGGTTGACTTTATAAGTCCGGTAAAGCGCCATGGTTTCCTGATTAATCCTAGCCTTGTCGTTTTTATATTTTTCCCGGATTTCCTGCATCAAGGGTTGCAACTTGCGCATGTCGTTCATCGATTTATAGCTTTTGTTCGCCAATGGCCAGAAAAGCAACCGGGTGATGATCGTCAAGATGATAATGGCGATACCGTAGTTTGGAATATAACGGTAGATAAAGTTCATGAACCACAAACACGGCTTGGCGATGATGTCTACCCAACCGAAGTCGATCGCTCGATCCAGATCGTTACCGACGGACTTCAATAGCGAGAGGCTCTTGGGACCCATGAACAAGCTAAAACGCCATTCGTGACCCTCACCGGCGGGAAGGGTCTGGGTTTTTGTAACCATCTGGTTTTCCACTATATTATCATTAACATCCAGAAGCATTCGACCGTCGATGCTCTCTTTGCTCATCACACTGCTGATAAAATAGAGCCGTTCGGTGGCGATCCAACGAAGGCTCCCGCTCACCTCACTGCTTTCTTCAATATCCTTAATTTTCACCTGAGTAAGGCTATTGTTGATCAACCCGCTCGGCCCTACAAAACCATAAGCGCCACTACCTTTGTCGACCACATCATGCAGGGCGATCTGAAGGCCAGTGTTCACCGGCAAACCACTGCCATTGTGAACGGTGACATCCAGACCGATGACGTAGCTTTCCGGAACAAAACGATAGCTCTTATCAATTGAAATCCCATTACCTAGATCGTAGCGGAAAAGTACCGCCTGGGGCGCTTTATCGATCACCACCTGGTCATGAGTGATCTGCGCCTTGTAAATCCCCCTCCTCAGCAGATCAGGGTCATACGCACTTAGTGAGGACAGTACCGTACCCGAGGCAATCTCACGGGCCACCAACTCTTTGTTCGCAGAGTCGGCGGCCACGGTTTCTTTATACTCTTTGAGTACCATGCTCACCACCGCCCCGCCTTTTTCCGACAGTTTCATTCTAAAAAGAGGCGTGTCGACCACGATCGTCCTGGCTGCAACCGACTGATCCTTCGGCTCTGCGGCGGGTGGTAATGCGGGCGGTGCGGTAGTCTGCACGTCCGCTCCTATACCTTGACTTGGTCCAGCCTGAGAAGGTGCGGCCGACTCGGACTCCTGCGCTTCCTCACTTACAGGCACTTGTTGAGTGGGTTTTGGACCGAAGGTAATGCTCCATAGAAAAAAAACGAGGAACGAGAGCCCGATGGCCATTAAAAGACGCTTTTGTTCCATAAAAACTCCTTCAAGTTGATCGGAATAGAATGCAGGACGGCACCTTCGGCCACATCGGCACACAGGCTGTTATTCGCTGGATAAATCGGGTTGGAACGGCAAGGCAAGAGGTCATAATGGCTCGATACACCCTATGGAACCGGGTCATAACCACCGGCACACCACGGGTTACATCGCAACACTCGCTTGAGGGCCATGAGGCTGCCTTTGGCCACACCGTATCTATCAATGGCCGTCATGGCATATTGCGAACATGTCGGTTCGAAGCGACACGACCTCCCCAGAATGGGCGAGAGCACGAGTTGGTACACCCTAATCAACAACTTGGCGGCCGTCACCCCAGGTCGGTGAATCCTCATGGAAATTTGCAATCTTTTTAAAAATTCCTTCGAGAGCTGAAAACAGTAGCTTATTGGTGCCGCCTGCCGCCTCTTTTTTGCCTATTACATGAATATCCCAATGGTTTTTGAGTAGATGGCGGTTTTGACGAAAAAACTCTCTAGTGAGGCGCTTTATTCGATTCCTGGTCGCGGCGTTGCCGACTTTTCGGCTGACGGTAATACCGATTCGACATCTCTCTTTTTCATTGACGAGAAAATAGGCGATGAAATGCCGATTTCCGGTCTTTTTGCCCGCATTTCCGACACGAAGAAATTCCGATCGCTCGAGCAACCTGTCAGCTTTGCTGAATGTATGCCTTGCTACCGTAATAGTCTTTTCCTATACCATTACACCCGATTGAACAATCCGGTCGCTGTGGGTCCAAGAGAAGTGGGGCGTCTGGCCTGCTACAGCGCCAAACGTTTGCGACCCTTCGCACGGCGACGGTTGATCACGGCGCGCCCGCCTTTAGTGGACATTCTCTTTCTAAATCCGTTCGCCCGTACTCTTTTGATTTTGCTGGGTTGATACGTTCTCTTCATGATTAATTTCCCTCGTTGTCACGTTACCATTGGGATGCAAGATCCATCGCCCAAATATTTTCAAACAAAACGTATTGTTATCCAAAATACAAGTTCAGAAACCGTGAGATTAACCATAACCATTCAAACTTGTCAATATGGAAAAACCGGTCGCGGTGATTCTAACTGAAAGCCATTCATTAAACGGGGCGTGAATGGCGCAGGAGGTCACTTGCTCTACTTAAAACCGCCAACCCGTGCTCACAGCGAAAAATCATTCAAGCGACCTTAGGTATAAGCTTCCAGCACATCGAACTCTTCAAGGTGAAAAGTCGTTTCGGGATAGATGGTCACTTGTCGCCCGATGCTTTTTTCCAGGGTGGCGATGATATGGTTTTCCTCGCCTAGCAACAGTTCTGCGATTTGCGGATGGACTTTTAAAGTCAGTCCACTGCCGATCATGTCCCTGCTGTTCCGTAAGATCTCTCGATGGATGTTGTAGCAAATGGTTTTCCTCGAGAGAAGATGGCCTTCTCCTTCACAGTAATAGCAGGGTTCGCAAAGCTGCCGGGTCAATGGCTTGCGAATGCGTTTGCGCGTCATCTGGATCAACCCCAGATCGGACATGGGCAGAATGTGGGTCTTGCTACGATCCTTGGCAAAGGCCTCGCTCAACGCGTTGAAAATCTTTTCCTGGTTAGCGCGTTTTTCCATGTCGATAAAATCAATGATGATGATGCCGCCGATATCCCGCAGCCGGATCTGGTAGGCGATCTCCTTGACGGCTTCGAGATTGGTCTTCAATATCGTCTCCTCAAGATTGTGTTTGCCCACATATCGTCCGGTGTTCACATCGATGGCCACCAGAGCCTCGGTGTGTTCGATGACAATATAACCGCCGGACTTGAGCCACACCTTCTTTTTCAGAGCCCTGAAAATGTCCCCTTCGAGGTTGTAATAGTCAAAAATCGGCTCACTGCCTTCGTAAAGCTCGACGGAATCCTTAAGGTTCGGAATAAAGGTGTCCAAAAAGCTTAGAATTTCCTGACATCCCCGACGGGAGTCGATGATCAACTTCTCGGCTTCATGAACCAATAGATCCCGCACCGCCCGTAGGCTGATGTCAAGCTCCTGGTGAATCAGATTCGGCGCGTTGGTATTGTGGAATCTCTTTTGAATACCAGCCCAAAGATTGAGCAGAAAGGTCAACTCCTGGCCAATTTTCTTGGAACCGACCCCTTCGGCGGCTGTCCTTACGATCAGACCGATTTTTTGATCGCCCCGCAACGCAGTCACCATCTCTTTCAAACGCAGGCGTTCGGCCTCATCTTCGATTCGGCGCGAAATACCGATATGATTCGAGTTGGGCATCAAAACCAGGAATCGTCCAGGCAGGGATATGTGACAGGTGATGCGGGCCCCTTTGCTGCCGATGGGTGTTTTGGCCACCTGAACCAGCAACTCCTGACCCTCGGAAATCAGATCGACAATGTTACCGACCCCTTTTTGGCCGGAGACTGCTGCGCTTCCGCTATCGCCGTCGATTTCCGGCCTCTTGAACTCCTCGTCGCCGCTGTCGAGCCCGTTTTCAAGGTAAGTTTCACCGAACCCATCCAGACTATTGGGAACGATATCATTGACATATAAAAAAGCCGCCTGCTGCAACCCAATGTCGACAAAGGCGGCCTGCATCCCGGGTAAAACCCGCTGGACACGCCCCTTGTAGATATTTCCGGAACTATCGGACGCCCCCTGCCTCTCGATGAACAGCTCCGCGATATTGCCATCCTCGATCAGCGCCACCCGCGTTTCATGTGGCATATCATTGATAATAATTTTTTTGCTTGTCATAACCTACCAATTTTATGCGTGTTTTTATACTTCTACCCCTTTTGCGGGGCGATGTCAATTGTTGTGCAACGATGACTTATCCAACCGGACCACCCGGATGCCAGCGGCATCCTCCTCTTTTAACGAAAAGACCTGCTGCAAAACGACTCCAGGACGAATCATATGGGGCGGCATTCGCTTGATCGCCAGATAAAGGGTTTGGGGGCCGCGAACCTCGATGCTTTTGACGCAATCCTTTAGATCGATCACGCGAACCCGCCCCTTTCCGGTTTTGCGTTCGTAAGGCCATTGGCTGCTTTGGACGAATCGTTCGATCAGATCGAGGTCGATGCTGCGCGGATCGATAAAGACGTTGTAGTGATCCTCATCGGGCTTGAATTTATCCTTGCGTCCGCCGATCCGCCGACATCCGGTCAGACGAATACCTTCCGCCAATTGGGAATTGATACGGGCCATCAATACCTGTTCGTCATAGGGGACCGCCGTTTTCACCCACATCCGTTCGGCTTCGCTCTCCATCCCGAGGGGCAGTGGATTATCGAAAGAAATCTGAGGGATCGGATGAAACCCCTTGGAATAGATCAGCGCCAGGTCGAGGCGACGCAGGGCGGCGGTCATGATTTTGATAATTTCCAAATGCCCAAAAAACCGCGCCGGCCCCATTTTGGTCCACACCATTTCGTATTCCACCGGCTCGGAACGGTCTTTTTCGGCTTCGCCAGCCACCTCCGCTTCCGTTTCCCGGTTCGCGGGACCCTCCTCAAAAATGCGCGGCCGAATGGTGTCGAAATCACACACACCGCATTGTTGACATGGGCCATTGCGGCAATCCAGCAACCGTTCGCCATTGAGTGCCGCGTGCAGTTGCTCTCTCAAAAACGCCTCGGTCACACCCGAATCCATATGTTGCCAGGGCAGCGGTTCGTCCAGTTGGCGTTCCCGCTCCGTGAAAAACCGAAAATCCAGCCCGCACGCCTCGATGGCCTGCTGCCAACGTCCGAAATCAAACCAGTCGCTCCAGCCATCGAAGGTGCAGCCCATGCGCCAGGCCTGTTCGATCACCTCCGCCATTCGGCGGTCTCCCCGTGCCAACACCCCTTCCAGCTCGCTCATTCTCGGGTCCTGCCATTTGAATTGCACGCCGGGACGTCGCAGTTTGGCAGCGAGGTGTTCCATTTTGGCTCTGGACGCATCGATTGAAAGCTGGGAGGCCCACTGAAACGGCGTGTGCGCCTTAGGTATGAAGGTGGTCACACTGACGTTGATCTGTCCTCGCCTCTGGCGCGGACCTTTAATCTGTTTGAGGGCCTGGACCATGTCGACAATGGCGTCTGTATCTTCTTCGGTTTCGGTGGGCAGGCCGATCATGAAGTAGAGTTTGATGACCCGCCACCCGAGCTCGAAGGCATGGGCTACGGTTTTTTCCACATCCTCGAAACGGATGTTCTTGTTGATCACATCCCGCAACCGCTGACTGCCCGCTTCGGGGGCGATGGTAAAGCCGGTCTTGCGTACCTTTTTTATAAGGGACATCAAGCGGGGGGTGAGCGTGCCGGCACGAATGGACGGCAGCGAAACGGCGACCCGATCCGACTGGCAACGCTGCATCAGCGCCTCCATGAGCGGTACCAGGCGCGTATAATCGCCGGTGCTTAACGAGAGCAGCGACAATTCGTCGTAGCCTGTGGACGCCAGAGATGCGTCCACCAGATCGAGAAGGTTCTGCGACGATCGTTCGCGAACCGGCCGATAGATCATGCCCGCCTGGCAAAAGCGGCAGCCGCGCGTACATCCGCGCGATATCTCCAGCCGCAGCCGATCGTGGATCGGCTTGCCGAAGGGCACGATTGGTCGTTGGGGGAAAAAGGCACGATCCAGGTCGGCGACGATGGCCCTTCGGATGGTGCCTTGATCGGCATGCTTCGGCGTCAATGTTTGAAAACCCCGGCGATCGTACTCGGCATGAAAAAAGGATGGAATATAGACCCCCTGGATTTGGGACCACCGCTCCAGCAGCCGGCGTCGGTCGCCTCCTCCCGCATCTTTCCAGGCGATCCATTCGGCTGCCATTTGAGGCAGGGCCTCTTCTCCATCGCCAAAGAGCATGGCATCGAAAAATGGCGCCATGGGTTCCGGATTGCTGATACATGGACCACCGGCGATGATCAACGGGTGATTGCCATCACGTTGCCGGGCGTAAAGGGGAATTCCGGCGAGGTCGAGCATGTTGAGTACATTGGTGTAATTGAGCTCGTAGAGCAGACTGACTCCGATGACATGAAAACGGCTCAAAGGGGTCTGGGTTTCGAGGCTGCACAGGGGCACCTGCCGCTGACGCAATAATTCCGCCATGTCTCTGGCCGGGGCATAGACTCGCTCTACCGCTACTTGGGGGTTTTGATTGAGCAGATGATAAAGAATCTGAATGCCGAAATGAGAGGTGCCGATCTCATATAGATCCGGAAAGGCAAGGGCCATGTGGAGCTTGACATCCGAAGGGTTTTTGACGCATCGATTGACCTCGGTGCCTAGGTAGCGGCTCGGCTTTTCGACGTTGCCCAAGAGATCTTGAATGCATGTGGTTCGCATGATATGAACGCTCTAATTTACCGTTGATGTTGGTCCAATTATTGGAGAAAATTGAAAAAAATGGTATTTTTGGCAGACTTTGGCCCTCAAAGCAAGCCCAAAACCGGCCTCATCCTCACCCTGGTTCTCCTGGCGGTCGTTTCGGCCTTGCCGGCCTGGGCATTCGATCGACAAACCCCGGTGGTCCAGGCGGTTCAAAAGGTTGGTCCGGCGGTGGTCAATATCAGTTCGGAATACCAGGTCCACAATCGGCCCAATCCCTTTGGCGGAAATCCACTGTTCGACAATTTTTTCCGAGACTTTTTCGAACAGCAACCCCAAAAACGGGTCAGTTTGGGATCTGGTGTCATCATCGACGGCCGGCGCGGTTTCATTCTGACAAATGCCCATGTCATCGAACGCAGCACCTCGATCAAGGTGACGCTGCAGGACGAACGCCAATTCGACGTGCGCATCGTCGGTGCGGATCCGGATTCGGACCTGGCGGTCCTGCAGATCAACACCGACACGGCGCTGCCGGCCATCGAGATGGGCAATTCCGACGACATCATGATCGGTGAAACCATCATCGCCATCGGCAACCCTTTCGGTTTTTCGCACACCGTGACCACCGGCGTGGTCAGTGCCGTCAACCGCAGTATCAACACGGACGACCGCGTCTTTCACGACTTTATCCAGACCGATGCCTCCATCAATCCGGGCAACAGCGGCGGTCCACTGCTCAATATCAATGGCGAATTGATCGGCATCAACACGGCCATCTACGCCAAGGCCCAGGGGATCGGCTTTGCCATTCCGATCAACAAAGCCAAACGCATCATCGCCGACCTCATTCAGTACGGCCATGTCATGCAGGCCTGGATTGGATTGGTGGTCCAGGATCTGGACAGCCGTATGGCCGCCTATCTCGGCCTTCAGAATGTCAACGGCGTGGTGGTTACCCAGGTCGAAGAGGATAGCCCGGCCGCCCGGGCCGGACTGGAAAGCGGCGACCTGATCACCGCCGTTGGCCGCCGCAACGTCACCTCGGTCGACGACTATTATGCGGCGGTCCGTGCCCTTTCGACCGGTGAGACGGTTGACTTTTCGACCCTGCGAGACGCCGTCGGCAAACGCATCTCAATCAAGACGCGCACCTATCCCCGCGAGCGCGCAGCGGAACTGTCCTGGCGACGTTTGGGAGTCAGGGTTCAACCGGTGGATCAGCGCATTCGCCGCCAGTTCCGCATTCTATCGGATCGCGGGGTCGTCATCACGGAGGTGCGAGAAGGATCCCATCTGTCTCATATCGGCGTGGCAGCGGGTGATGTCATCGTCCAACTCGACGACCAAACCATTGGCACGATCGACGAATTCAGCGATGCAGTGATCAAGTCGCGGCTGAAATCTTCCGTTCTGCTCCTTGTTCAGCGCGATGACCGGGTGTATTATCTAACCGTCCGATTGTCGCCATAGCCGCTTACCAGGAGAATTGCCGTGCAGCGGACCAAGATTACACAACTATTGAAGCGCACCGAGCCCTCGGAAAATATACGTGTCCAGGGATGGGTGCGCACCCGTCGCGACGCCAAGGGCTTTTCCTTTATCGAGTTGAACGATGGTTCCTGCCTCGCCAACCTCCAGATCATTGCAGACCAGACATTGCCCAATTACGACGACCTGATTCACCAGGTGACCACCGGCACGGCTTTGACCGTTCAAGGCCAGCTGGTACCTTCCCAGGGCAAGGGGCAGCAGTGGGAGCTTCGGTCCACCGCCATCGCCGTCCTCGGGTCTGCACCGGAAGACTTTCCTCTCCAAAAAAAGCGCCACAGCGACGAATACCTGCGTACCATCGCCCATCTGAGGCCCCGCACTAATAAATATGGCGCCGTTTTTCGTATTCGTTCCGAACTGGCATTTGCAGTTCATCAATTTTTCCACGAGCGCGACTTTCGCTACGTGCATACCCCTATTTTGACCGCCTCGGACTGCGAGGGTGCCGGTGAAATGTTTCGCGTCACCACGCTGCCTCCCGGCAAAACATCCGTGGCGGATGATTTTTTCGGTACCGAAGCCAACCTCACCGTGTCCGGACAACTGGAGGCCGAAATGCTGGCCCTCTCCCTGGGCGATGTCTACACCTTCGGTCCCACGTTTCGGGCCGAAAATTCAAACACACGCCGGCATGCCGCAGAGTTCTGGATGGTCGAACCCGAAATGGCCTTTTGCGATCTCGAACAAAACGTGGCCATGGCCGAAACGTTGATCCGGTATCTCACCAACCATGCATTGACCCACTGTTCGGCCGATATAGATCTCTTTGCCCGATTCGTGGACAAAGATCTCATGAAAAAACTCGACCTCCTGGTTTCATCGGAGTTTGTCCGCATTCCCTATAAAGAGGCATTGGCACAGCTCGAGCATAGCGGTCATGCGTTTGAATATCCGGTCTCTTATGGCCAGGATCTACAAAGCGAACACGAACGCTATCTCACCGAACGGGTTTTTAAACGACCTGTTTTTGTCTATGACTTTCCCGAAAACATCAAACCGTTTTACATGCGGCTGAACGATGATCAGGAAACCGTGGCATCGATGGACCTTCTGGTACCCGAAATCGGTGAAATCATCGGAGGGAGCCAGCGCGAAGAGCGTTATGATGTTCTGGTCCGACGCATGGAGACCATGGGACTTTCAAAAGACAACTATTGGTGGTACCTGCAATCCCGGCATTACGGAAGCGTACCCCACAGCGGATTCGGTTTGGGATTTGAAAGACTCATCATGTTGATGACCGGCATCAGTAATATCCGGGATGTGATTCCCTTTCCGCGGACACCGAAAAACATCTCCTTCTAAGGGTCGTTCGATCAAACACGCAAACATCTGAGTTTGGCCAGATCCTCGGCATAACCATACAGGTGCAGCCCTTTGCTCTCCACGATCATTTCACCGTCTTTGACGCCGATGGCGTCGGCCATATAGGTTTTCAGGTTTTGAATACCGGCCAGGTTGGCCGGCAGCCCGCCCCAAAGGTCCCAAGAACGAAAATAGACGAAAAAATTCAGTGTATCGTCCTGGATGCGGGTGTCGATAGACCTCAAGCAGGGTGGATCGACCAGTGTGACATCCGATGGATGAGCGATTTGCAGCACCATCTGATTGTTGCGATGACCATGACGTTTATAGGTATCGATGATCCATTCTATCTGATTGAGGTAAAGTCGGCCATCCTCCTCGAAAACGATCCTGCCGTCGATATCCCTTAGATCGATAATCTCTTTATTCTCTGATTTCCACCATTTCAATTTATCGCCGTTGATGGGTACGCGGGTCAAGCGTTCACCGTAGGTATAGGATTCTCCGGGCTCCTTGTGACCGGTCATGAGATACTCGATATAAGATCGCTCGTAACCCTCTCCGCCGTATATATATGCCTCTTCCACCGGGTTAGGGATACCGCAGGCCGGTGGAATATCCGGTATCAGCGGGTGGGTGCCCGGGTAAAGCACGTGACCCGTAAAATAGTCATATTCGAGTCGCGTCTGTCCTGCATAAGAACCCCTGTCGATAGTAAAACGTCTGCCGTGATCCAATATGTCGTGAACCGCTTGAAACCATAGGTCCGGGAGATCGCGAGCCTTGATGTGGTGTATGTGCATCCCTGATTCTCTCTTTGGTTAGCAGTGGTCGTTGATTTGAGAAAAATAGTATTTTCAGAAAAAAAATAGAATCGAATTATCGACTATGTCGAACAAAAAAAAGAACTGTTTTTCGCTTGACAGCATTCCTTATCTGTGCGAAAGGTCAGCTGCGCTTGCAATTCCGTTCTATTCTTCCTCATTTTCCTTTTGAGTTGTTACAATTGGTCCTGAACTGAAGCTGGAGTGGTATGTACTGACTTGACTGAAAGCGCACCCTATTCAGAACCCCTAAGGTCCGGCCGCAGACCTTAGGGGTTCGCCTTTTAAAGGTGCCGCTTTTTTTACCAAAACAGTCCTGTGAGCCACTCCTGGCTGGTCCTTATATATCCAGACTGCTGACTTCCAGTGCGTTGTTTTGAATGAACTCCCGGCGAGGTTCGACCTGGTCGCCCATCAGGATGGTGAAAATCTCATCCGATTCCACGGCGTCTTCGACCCCCACCTGCAGCAGTACCCGCTTCTCCGGATTCATGGTCGTTTCCCAGAGTTGCGTGGGATTCATTTCTCCCAAACCTTTGTAGCGTTGAACCGATATTCCTTTTTTTCCCTCTTCGATGAGGTATTTGAGCAAGTCGCGCTTGTTATCAAACGTGCTGCTCGGAACATCCCCTTCACCACTCTTGACAACAAATGGGGGATAGTTGTTCTCCATGATGATTTTTCCGGCGCTGACACACTTTTGATACTCTGTGGAGTATATCAGTCCTCGACCGACCCTTACCGTTTGCACGGTTTTTCCAGCAATCGTGCGGTGAATGGCAATCTCGAAGACCCCCCGTTCTTCATTCCACTCCGGCGTCTGTGCATCAAACCCCTTTTCTTTCAAATGGACGCAAAGTTTTTCCATGCGTTCCCGGTCCTGTAAAAAAAACTTGTCTTCCACTTCCTTTTCGACCAGCAAATCCACCAAATCCTGGGATATGCCTTGATGTTCCAGTTTGTTTATAGATTCATAGTACTCGGACAGGTTACCGGCGAACAAATAGAGCGTGTGGTTGGTCAGCTCTTTCTGACCTTCATTCACCACAATTTTGAGTTTTTCGCAGATCTTTTTCAACAAGAAGTCATTGAATTCCTGCTCGTCCTTGAGATAGGTTTCATTTTTGCCTTTACCCAGTTTAAACAGCGGTGGTTGGGCGATATACAGATACCCATTATCGATAATTTCAGGCATCTGCCGGTAAAAAAAGGTGAGCAACAACGTGCGGATATGAGATCCGTCCACATCCGCGTCGGTCATGATGATCACTTTCTTGTAGCGAATCTTTTCGATGTCATATTCTTCACTGCCGACACCGGTGCCCAGAGCTGTAATGATATTTTTTATCTCTTCGCTTTGTAGAATTTTATCGAAACGGGCCTTTTCGACGTTTAAAATTTTACCCTTCAACGGAAGGATGGCCTGAAATTTCCGGTCTCTTCCCTGCTTGGCCGAACCGCCGGCGGAATCCCCTTCCACGATGAAAATTTCGCGCAAATTCGGATCGGAAACCTGGCATTCGGCCAATTTTCCCGGAAGTGAGGCATCGATTAAAGATCCTTTGTTTCTGGCCAGATCTCGGGCCCGTTTGGCGGCATCCCTGGCTCGGGCGGCGTCCACGGCCTTGGCGATGATCTTTTTGGCGACTGCGGGATTTTCTTCCAGAAACGTGCTCAGTTTCTCGTTGACCAGCGACTCGACCAACCCTTTTACTTCGCTGTTTCCCAGTTTGGTCTTAGTCTGGCCTTCGAATTGGGGGGACTTGATCCTTACGCTGATGACGGCGGTCAACCCTTCGCGCACATCATCGCCACTGATTTTTCCACTCAGATTTTTTGGTACATTGCCGTTGGTGCTGTATTGATTCAGCGACCGGGTCAGCGCCGTCTTGAATCCTATGAGATGAAAACCGCCTTCTATCGTATTAATATTATTTGCAAAAGAAAAAAGATTTTCTGTATAGGTATCGTTATATTGAATCGCTACTTCGATTTGGGTGTCGTTGCGTTCCCCCTCGATGAAAATGGGCGGATGCAAACCGACATGGCGGCGGTTCAAATATTCGACGAACGAGACGATGCCTCCTTCATAGAAAAATTCATCGCGTTTATCAGAGCGTTCATCTTCCAGGGTGATCCGTACCCCTTTGTTCAAAAAGGCCAACTCCCTTAAGCGGCGCGCCAGAATCTCATAGTTGAAATCGACACTGTTAAATATCGTGTCATCCGGCAGGAAACTAATCTTGGTCCCGCGTCGATCGGTTTCCCCAATCATGGTCAACTCGTTGATTTTTTGACCTCTCTCGTAAGATTGAGAATATATTTGACCGTCCTGGTAAATCTCTACATCCAACCGGGCAGATAGCGCATTGACTACGGATACCCCAACCCCGTGAAGACCTCCCGATACCTTGTAATTGTCGTTGTTAAACTTGCCACCGGCGTGCAGTTTCGTCAAAACCACTTCCACGGCAGGTACATGTTCACTCTTATGAATTCCCACCGGAATGCCGCGGCCATTATCGACCACACTGACCCTGTTGTCTTTGTGAACACTGACATCGATCCGGTCGCAGTGTCCGGCCATGGCCTCGTCGATGCTGTTATCCACCACCTCATAGACCAGGTGATGAAGCCCGGCCACATCGACATTCCCGATATACATGGAGGGCCTGAGGCGAACGGGCTTCAAACCTTCCAGGACATCAATACTACTGGCATCGTATTTTTTTTCCATACGTTTACTTAGACCCTCATTGGCATAATCGCACTTAAATAAGATTTATCTTCCACCCCATCCACAAGGCAGGGTTTGTCGTCACTGACAATATTGACCAGAATATTTTCATCATCCACACCCGATACCGCTTCGATGAAAAACTTTGGATTAAACGCCGCCTCGATCTTGTCACCATCGAATTCGATGCTCATCGCTTCCTTGGATTCACCGATATCCGGGTTGGTGGCGTTGATCGACAGGCGCCCCTCTTCAAAAGTGAATATGGCGGCACGGTAATTCTCCGTACAAAGGATGGACATGCGTTTGAGCATCTGGACGAAGAGATCCTTTTGCATGGGAATGCGATGTCCCGTCTGCCTTGAAATCAAATCGGCATAGGGAGGAAACTGGCCTTCCAGCAACCGGACGGCAATCGTCTCGCATGCACCTTTGACAATAAAATAACTGTCTTGCAAACCGACGTGGACCGTACCGCCGCTATCCAGGAATTTACTGACTTCGTGCAACCCTTTTTTGGGCACCAGGACTCCCGGTCCCTCCCAGGAAATCCCTTTATCTGCAAGGCTCAGATCGAACCGCGAAAGACGGCTGCCATCTGTCGAGACCATCCGGATGGTCCCGGTATCGGCACGGTTGATGCGTTCGAACAGAACTCCGTTGATATGGGGTTTTTTATCTTCTCCGATCCCACTGATCATGGTTGATTTTTCGATCATGCGTTTAAAATCGGCAGCCGGCAACTCGAACAAGTCGACATTTTCAAAAACCGGCGTATCGGGAAAATCTTCGGCGTTCATCCCCATCAAGTGATAATGCACCTTTTTATCACTGATGTTGATCCAGCGGTTTTCGGTCTCATCGATCAAAATATCGGAACTGGGGAATTCACGGCAGATTTCGTAAAATTTCCGAGCACTGATGGCAATGGTACCGGATGTCTCCACGATAGCCGGCAGAGATCCTTCGAAACAGGTTTCAAGATCAGTGGCTTTCAGATGAACGTTTGCGTCCGAAGTCGTGATCAAAACACATTCGGTAATCGCCAGATTGCTGCGTCTTCCGGTTAGCCCCTGGATTTTCCCCAACACATCCACAATGTCGCTTTTCTTGATCGTAAACTTCATCTTTTTCCCCTATTTTTTTTTATTTAAAGAATGTTGTTATTAATAGGGACGGTGCAAACGTTGATATTATATATAATGTTTTACTTTTACTGTATTTTTTATTGTTATGAATTGTTCACAACGCTGTTTATAATAGTTCAACAACCTGCCGTTTTTGAATAGTAAGCATTTTATTGTGGATAACGACGAAGTTTTGAACACTCTTTGATCAACACCCTGTCAATAACTTTTGATCTGCTGTTACCTTTTGGTTGTGACCCTTGGGTGCAGCGATTGTCGGAACGTTCATCCTACTCAGGCGTCAGCCATTTTTTCATTCCCGGAATGATCAACTCCTGCCATTGGGCGGATAGTCGGTTTTTTATAAATATCTGAAACAACTTATCGATTAACTGAAATGGCTTCTCATAGAGATAGATTTTTTCCAGGATTACGCCTTCTTTATCATCCGCCGATTCCATGGGGCCGGTTTCGGGCAGCTTCAAAGCTGAAAAACTCAGGTTTTCGCCTTTTAGCGCAAATTGCCACTCCAAAGTGCCGCTCTTGTATATCAGATGCATATCGGTGATCAGTGCGCCTTTTCGCAAGGCCAGGAGAGCTTCTTCCAACCCGGCGGCATCGCCTTTGATGGCGATGTTTTCCTTTCCGTTGGCCAGCCGGTTTTCCAACACCATGCGGTTACCCACATCCAAGTCCAGAAAATCAGGGTCGCTCCTACGCAGGGTTTCCATATCGTTTTCGATGGAAAACCAGAGCCAGGTCAAAAATTCATTTCCAAGGAATCGGTAACGATTATAGGCAACGGCGATATCAAGCATCGGTGGTGATCAAACCTCTTCTTCGGTGAAGGCCAGTTTTTCCAGTACATCGCGCTGGTCATTGGTGAGAGATGTATCGAAGAAAGCCATGGTATAAGGAATCATTCGTACCAGGTGAAGACCGAACGCTTTATGAAAAAGGGTTTCGAGCTGTTCGTTGGCGCTTTTCAGATTCGAAAAAAACCAGACGATGCCGGCTTCGTATTGCCAGACCACATCATAAACACTGGGGGTGGCGGGTATTTTTTGGTTCAATCGCTGTACGATCTGATCTTTCAGGGCCTGCTTTTCATCTTTGGAGAGAAATTCACGTTCCAGGGCCTGTAAGCGTTTGGATGATTCGCCGGTGTAATATTTCTGAAACAATTTCGGTGGAATGGATTTCTTGTCGATACGCAATGAAAAGACCACATGCGTGCCGATCAGAAAACGGGATCCTTCGAAATCCGGTTCGAACGGATTATGATAACTGGTCCATCCGACGGTCGCGTCGGAGGGTTGACCATCGATATCGGTAATCGCATAGCGTTTGAGTCCGTCCGCGATCGCATCTATAATAGGGTGTTCCAGTTGACCTTCCACCCGGTACCGGGTGGCCGAAGTCGTTGCTGACAATAAGCCCATGATCGTCCTGCAAATACCATATAGTGTAGTGGTTATCAATAAAAACGACTAAATATAGCTGTTTTAACTAAATAAAACAAGCTGTTTTTAGGGTGTCGATTCGTGTGACGGTTGACAACCCGGACCATATATTCATAAGTTGAATGCAAGAAACAGCAATTGCGAATAAATGGGATCACTTGCCGATCCTCCCCGTAACACTATCCAACCCGATTTTTTTGAAAGTGAAAATGATGAATAAACAACAGGAAATATCACGGCTATCGGCCATTCTTGATATGGCCCCGGAGCTCAAAACCATCCTTACCTCCGATCAGCAAAGTGATGCCAAAAAGAGAGCCATTCGTCATTGGTTGTCATTACAACTAGCTGAAACTTATGAGGAAAACCCTGATATCCCCCCACTGGAGTATATTTTGAGGCGCGATGCCATTGATGTGTTTCGCAAAATCATATCCGAGCGAAACGAAAACCTGGCCGGCTACAGCATGATTGAAT
The DNA here is from genome assembly GCF_001293685.1 of Desulfatitalea tepidiphila. Classification (NCBI taxonomy): domain Bacteria; kingdom Pseudomonadati; phylum Thermodesulfobacteriota; class Desulfobacteria; order Desulfobacterales; family Desulfosarcinaceae; genus Desulfatitalea; species Desulfatitalea tepidiphila. The sequence goes on from NZ_BCAG01000006.1 coordinate 802,272, forward strand.
ATATTGAATCCTTATTGTCGAATTATGCCAAGAAACCGGCTGATCATCCATCGCCGGCATTTCTGGCCGAGTTGGAGCATTTGATCAAAGGGATCTCCGGGAAATCCGGAATATATACAGATAAAATACCGGCCTTCACCAAACATGAAGGCGTCAAGGCCGCCAAGTTGCGCTCCAAAGACCTGTCACGGTTGGCGCAGGCTGCCCAGCACCACATGCAAAGTTATGCCTGCGGCCTCGACAACGAAGCTGTTAGAAGAAGAAGTAGAAATAAATACAGAATATTGAAATTCTTTAACGCCACAGACCTGGAATGGGAGAAGTGGCAATGGCATGTGCGGCACATCATACGAGATGCAGATACGCTGCGCTCGCTCATCAAGCTGACCGACGATGAGTATGAAGCCGTCCGCCTGGCACGCCAGCATCGCATCCCATTTGGCATCACCCCCTATTATCTTTCCCTTTTGGATAATGAAACCGGCGGCAAGAGGGACCGCGCCGTGCGCGCCCAGGTCATTCCCAGTCTGCACTACGTCCGCAGCCTGGCGGCGCTCAAACAACGGAACGACCGCTCCATGGATTTCATGCTCGAGCGCAACACCTCACCCATCGAAGGTATCACCCGACGATACCCCAATATCTTGATTCTCAAACCGATCCTGACTTGCCCGCAAATCTGCGTCTATTGCCAGCGCAACTGGGAAATAGAGGATGTCTATTCCCCCCAGTCGGTGGTTTCCAAATCCAAGCTCGATGCGGCGATCGACTGGATCGCCGAGACACCCGAAATCAACGAGGTCCTGGTGACCGGTGGTGACCCTTTCCTGCTTTCCAACAAGCGGATCGAGGCCTTGATGGCACGACTGGCCGCCATTCCACACATCCTTCGCATCCGTATCGGCACCCGGACGCCGGTCACATTGCCGCAGCGAAGCAGCGACGCCCTGGTGCGGGCTATCAGCCGGTATCATATTCCCGGCAAAAGGGAAGTGATTATCGTGACCCATTTTGAGCATCCTTACGAAATCACCCCCCAGGCCATGCAGGCCGTTCAGCAATTCCGGCGATTCGGTATGGAGGTGTATAATCAGCTTGTCTTTACGTACTATAATTCGAGAAAATTCGAGGCGTGCCTCCTGCGCCAGAAGTTGCGCCTGATCGGTGTGACGCCTTACTACACCTTCAATACCAAGGGTAAGGAGGAGACCGACGATTTCCGGGTGCCCATCGCGCGACTGGAACAGGAGCAAAAGGAAGAGGCCCGGTTGATGCCCGGTACCGTGCGCACCGACGAGATCGTCTTTAATGTGCCGGGCTTGGGGAAAAACTATCTCAAAGCCTCTCAGCATCACGACATCATTTCGGTCATGCCGGATGGCAAGCGGGTCTATGAATTCCACCCATGGGAGAAGAAGCTTTCCCTGGTCGACACCTATGTGTATCAAGATGTCCCGATCTACGATTATCTGAAACGGCTCAAGGCCGACGGTGAGGACGTCGCCGATTACAAGACGATCTGGTATTATTACTGATCATGACATTCATCGCCGATTTTCATATCCACTCCAAATATTCGCGGGCCACGTCCCAACAACTCGATTTGGAGCATCTTCACATCGCCGCCCAGATAAAAGGCATCCGGGTCATCGCCACCGGCGATTTCACCCATCCGGGCTGGTGGGAGGAGATCACCGCCAAACTGGTTCCGGCCGAAGAGGGGCTTTTCGCTCTCGATCCCCAGATTGCCGCCGCATGCGATGAACAGGTCCCCGCCAGCTGCCGCCAACCGGTACGGTTCATGCTGGTCACCGAGATCAGCAACATCTATAAAAAGGGGGACCGGACGCGCAAGAACCACAATCTCGTGTTCATGCCCGATCTGGCGGCCGCCCGGGAGTTCAACCAGAAACTGGACCCTATCGGCAATATCCGTTCGGACGGCCGTCCGATTCTCGGTCTCGATGCCCGCAACTTACTCGAAATCGTATTGGAAACATCCGACGAGGCTTATCTGGTGCCGGCCCATATCTGGACTCCCTGGTTCTCCCTGCTCGGCTCTAAATCGGGCTTTGACAGCGTCCAGGCGTGCTTTGAAGATTTGAGCGATCACCTCTTCGCCGTGGAAACCGGCCTCTCTTCGGACCCGGCCATGAATTGGCGCGTGTCCGGCCTGGATCGTTTTACCCTGATCTCCAACTCGGATGCGCATTCTCCGGGCAAACTGGGTCGCGAGGCCAACCTGTTGGACGTCGAGCTGGGTTTTGGGCCCATTCGACACGCCCTCGAGACCGCGGCGCCCGACCAATTTATGGGAACCCTGGAGTTTTACCCGGAAGAGGGTAAATACCACGTGGACGGCCATCGCAAATGCAACTTTCGGTGCCAGCCCGAACAAACGCGCACACTCAACGGCATCTGCCCGGTATGCGGCAAGCCACTGGTATTAGGGGTCCTCTATCGCGTGGAGCAGTTGGCCGATCGGGAATCCGGCCTTCAACCACCCAAAGCTAGACCCTACGAAAGCCTGATTCCATTAGAGGAGATCCTGGCCGAAACTTTTCAGACGTCCGTGACCACCAAACGGGTTCAGCAGGCCTGCCAGCGCCTGATTCGGCGCCACGGCAGCGAATTCGATATCCTGCGAAACGTGCCGATCGAAGAGTTGAGTCAAAATGGCATCGCCTTGTTCGCGGAGGCGGTCGCGCGCATGCGCGAGGGCCGGGTCATTTTCGATCCGGGATACGACGGGGAATTCGGACAGGTGCGCCTTTTCGAGCCTGACGAGCGGCGCGAGCTGTGTGGTCAGACATCGCTGTTCGCCATAGCGGATAGTGAATGCCGCCAGGCAAAGGCTATCAAAGAAAACCGACCGGCAGCAGACTGTGCCGACGACGAGCCACCGCCTACAGATGGCATCATCAGGGGGCCGACGGCGTCTTTGGCGGAAAACGTTCTTTTAAACAGCGCCCAACAGCGGGTTGTCGACCATCCAGGGGGTGCCTTGATCGTCGCCGCGGGCCCCGGAACCGGCAAGACACGCACCATCACCTGTCGGATGGCCGCCCTGATTCGTGAGCGGCAAGTCCCGGCCGACGCGATCCTGGCGGTGACCTTCACCAACAGGGCCGCACGAGAGATGGCCCAGCGACTGAACGCCATGCTCGGTCCCGGCTCGCAGAGGCCGTTCATCGCCACATTCCATAGCTTCTGCCGCCACCTCTTGCAGGAGCGCGACCAATTTGCCGAGTACGGGCTGGCCGATGACACCGTGCGGGGAGCGATCCTGGCCGATGCCACGACGCAGGTAAAAGAGGCCAATCCAGCCTGCCAGGTCACCCTGGCCAGGGCGATCGATTTTGTGGTGAGTGCCAAACAGCGACTCGTGAGACCCGATGGGGACTTGACGCCGCTGTTGCCGAGCGGCTCGGACGTCGATCCGTTGAGGGATATCTATCGCGCGTATCAGCGGTTGCTGGCGTTGCAGCAACTGCTCGATTTTGAGGATTTGATCCTGGAGGTGGTCGATGCGCTGGAAACCGACGCGGCCTGGTGTCGGCACCTGCAGGAGCGGTTTACCCACATATTCGTGGATGAGTTCCAGGACGTCAATCACGGCCAGTACCGGCTGATCAGGCTTTTGGCCCCGCCGCAGGCCCATATCTGCGTCATCGGCGATCCAGACCAGGCCATCTATGGCTTCAGAGGATCCGATGTCCGCTACTTTTCACGCTTCGCCGAGGATTATCCAGGCGCACAGCGCATCCGCCTGGTTCAGAACTATCGATCCACCGATGCGATTCTCAGGGCCGCCTATCAATCCTTGAAACGCAACGGCGAATCGGCCGATGGCGAACGGGAGACGACATATTCCCTGCGTCAGGGAAAACTGACCCTCACCATTCTTGAATCCGCATCAGCGCGCGCCGAGGCCGTGGCCATCGGCCGATGCATCGAGCAGATGGTGGGCGGCACCGGCTTTCACGCGATCGATTTCGGCAAGGTCCAGGACAAAAAAGAGGATCGCAGCTTTTCCGATTTTGCCGTCCTTTTCCGCACCAACGACCAGGGTCGGCTTATCGACGAGGTGCTGCGGAAGGCCGGTATTCCCTGTCAGTTCGTCAGCAAGGAGGTGCTGACCCAACAGCGCGGCATGGTAAAAATAATGGCGCTCCTGCGTGTCATATCCTCGCGCGGCAGCTATGCGGACCTGTGCCAACTGAACGATATCGTCACCCCCGGGGTCGGCCAGGACACCCTGAACGTCTTTAAGACGTGGGCGTATGCCCTCGGGTTGCCTCTGGAACGCGCGCTGAACAGCGCCATACGGTTGCCCATCCAGGGTCTGTCCACCGCTCGGCAGCAGCGGCTGGTCGATCTGATTCGCCGGGTACAATCCTTGAGAAATGAGGGTTCAAACCTGAGTGTTGCCGAGATGATCGAACGGATATTGGCCCGCACGATGCTGGCCCATCAGATCGATCCCCGGGAGCGCCAGGACCTGCTTTCGCTTGCCGCCCATTACGATGGCGATCTGCAGGCTTTTTTGGACGGTCAGGTGATGCGGAGCGACACCGATCTGTATCGGCCCGAGGCCGAGCGCGTGGCGCTGATGACCATGCACGCCGCCAAGGGTTTGGAGTTCGCGGTGGTATTCATCGCCGGCTGCGAAGAGGGTCTGGTGCCCTATATCCCGCCCGGCCAGGCGGCATGCGATGTGGAAGAGGAGCGCCGCCTCCTGTTCGTGGCCATGACCCGTGCCAAGGAGCGCCTCTATCTATCGTGGGCACGCAAGCGCACGCTCTACGGTAAGACCGAAGCGCGGCGGCCCACCTCCTTCTGGGAGCCCATCGACCCGAAGCTCCTGGAGCGCCTTTCTCAGCCGGTCAAAAAGGCCTCTCCACAACAGCTCTCTCTGTTTTGATCGCGTCCGAACACCAGGATACAACCGATCAATTTGTACTGGACAACCCAGGACCTGCGTGGCAATATCGGTTCGTTTTTTCAGCACCGACCGATGATGGATTCGAAAAAAAGATGAGCCACACCGTCATCCAATTCAATGGACATGAACGCCTGCTTGCAAAGGTAAAGGGCTATCTGCACGCCATGGACAAACTGATTCAAGACGGTGATCAGGCCATGGACCTGCTGATCAAGGCGCTGGATGTCGCCGATGATGAAACCAAACTGAAAATTGTTTTGCTGTTGGGTTCCATGGGCTCTGCCCGGGCCGTCTGGCCGCTCTATCGACTGATGACCGATTTGAACCAGAACGATACGATTCGGCACGCCGCCGCCTCCCAATTGAGCCTGGTGGGCGCCATGACCAAGGACCATGGCGCCCTGGTGGACAACCTCATCGCCGATCTGGGCTATCATCATGCGGCCGTGCGCGCCGCCGCCGCATTTGCCTTGGGATGGGAGGGAAATCAGCGGGCCGTGGGGCCCCTGGTCGACGCCCTCTGCGACGTGGATCCTGAGGTGCAGCAGGCCGCTGTCGGCGCCTTGGCCAATATCGGCGATGAGCGCCTTTTCGACGTTCTGGCCAATGCCATGTGGCGAAGCACCAAGGAGCAGCAACGCTGCATCTTGTATCACCTGAGCTGTTTTAAATCGCACCACAAAGAGGTGATCGAAATCTGTGCCCACTACCTGGGGCAGGGCGATGCCGACCTGCGTTACGATGCCTTGGTGGTGTTGGACTCGGTGTGTGGCACCCAAAAACCGCTGCACCTCTATCTGCAGTGCCTGGAAGATCCGGATCAAAGAATCCGAGAGCAGGCCCTGGTTTACCTGGCCGGCGCCGACAGGGGACAACTGAGACGAAAAAATATGGATCTATGTGTGCTTCCCCTGGTTCAGGATGCCTCTCCCGTCGTTCGACAGGCCGCTTTGCGGCTCCTTAACCACATCGGTCACGGCCCCGTGCCGGTATAGCCGCACCGACACGCGCATCCAAGCCTTGAATCAATCCGTCCGGGCCTGCTTTAGCCGGCCCGTTTCGGTTTTTATGTTCTATCGATAAACCTTGACAAACAGGAGCAGACGATGCCGCTGATGACCATCGACGATGCCGTCATCCACTATCGGTGGGATGGCCCCGACTCGGGACCGGTGGTGATGATGTCCCATTCCCTGGCTTCAGACATGGGTATGTGGGACCCACAGGTCGACCCCCTGGTCGCTTCCGGGTACCGCGTGTTACGCTACGACCATCGCGGCCACGGCCGATCGGCCGTGACGCCCGGCCCGTACACCATCGATCGGTTGACCGCAGACGCCGTGGCACTGATGGACGGATTGAAGCTGGACAGGGTCCATTTCGTGGGACTCTCCATGGGCGGCATGGTCGGTCAACGCCTGGGGGGCGCCCATGGCCACAGGCTAAACTCCTTGACCCTCAGCTCCACCTCGGCCCATATGCCGCCGCCCGATCTCTGGCAGGAACGGATTCAGGTGGTCGCCGACCAGGGCCTGTCCGCAGTGGCCGACGCCACTATCGAGCGCTGGTTCACCGCCACCGGTCAGGCCCGCCTGACCGAGGCGGTCCAACGGATTCGGGACGCCATTTTGGCCACAGCACCGGAGGGTTTTTCCGCCTGTTGTGCCGCAATTCGCGACATGGACCTGCGCGACGACCTCCGGTCGATTCGTGTCCCCACCTTGATTACAGTCGGCGAACACGACCAGGGCACACCGGTGGCTGCGGCACGGTTCATCCACGAGCGTATCGCCGGCTCACAGCTCACCATCATCGCCGATGCGGCCCACATGCTCAATATCGAGCAGGCCGAGGTGTTTAACCGGACGCTTCTCGGCTTTCTCGGCGTTGTGGCATAATCTTCAGTCCAACTACACCGCTCGCGGTTTCGATGGTCAAACAGAATCGAAACCGGGACCATCTCGCACATACAAGGAGGCAGAACCGCATGGAGCCCATCTGGATCGAGCAATGGCCATCGTTTATACCCAAGGAGATCACCTACCCCCGTGGACGCAAACCGGTTTTCGAGTATCTGCGGGACAATGCCCGGGAGTTCCCCGACCGTACCGCCATCGTCTTTTACGGCAAGGAGGTGACCTACGGCGAGCTGGACCGCATGTCCGAACAATTCGCCCATTATCTCATGGATGCCGGTTTCCAGAAAGGCGACCGCATCGCCCTGTTTCTGCCCAGCTGCCCCCAATATCACATCGCCCATTACGGTATCTGTAAGATGGGCGGCGTCATCGTGCCCTGCAGCCCGTTGTTCAAAGAGTGGGAGCTGGCCTACCAGCTGCGCGATACCGGGGCCAAGGCCATCGTCAGCCTCGACCTGCTCTACCCGGTGGTCGCAGCCGCGACCCTGGAGAGTGATCTGAAAACCGTTCTCGTCACCAGCCTGCACGATTTTCTGCCCCCGCAACCGACCATGAACCTGGCGCCCATGATGGCGGCCCCCAAGGCCACGATTCCCGATGCCACCGAGTTCATGGATATCTTCGCCCGCTATCCATCCGATCCGGTCAAGGTGACGGTGGAACTCGACGATCCGGTCCAGCTCCAGTTTACCGGCGGCACCACCGGGCTGCCCAAGGGCGCCATCCTGACCCACAGCGGCAAGCTCTTCAAGGTGGCCGCCCTGATGAGCGTCAAGGAGGGCAACCGGCAATATCTGAATCTTCCCGGTGAGTTCATGATCAGCCTGGCCATTCTGCCCACCTTCCATATCGCCGGCATGCTGGGTGCCGTGGATACCATGATCGCCATGGGCGATACCCAGATCCTGATGCTGATGTTCGATCCCGTCGCCGCCATGCAGGCCATCGAAAGATACAAGGTGCAATTCTTCCAGGCGGCGGTGCCCATGAACATGGCCATCATGGGGCATCCCGATCGACCCCAATACGACTTGTCTTCCCTGCGGCTCTGCCTCACCACCAGTTTCGGCATTCAGTTGACCGAAGCGATTGCCAAACGGTGGGCCGACGATACCGGCGGCTGTCTGTTGGCGGAGGCGGCCTATGGTTTGACGGAAACCCACACCTTCGACACCTTCATGCCCATCGACAAACCCAAATTTGCAGCCGGTTGCCAGGGAATTCCCATACCCGGGCAGCAGATCAAGATCGTCTCCTGGGAAGATCGCGCCAAAGAGGTGCCCGTAGGTGAGATGGGAGAGATTGTGATCAAGAACCCTGCCGTTCTCAAGGGATACTGGAACAAGCCGGAAGAAACCCGGGAGGCGCTCGTCGACGGATGGGTCTACACCGGCGACATGGGCAAGTTCGACGACGACGGCTTTCTTTACTTCCTGGGACGCAAAAAAGAGATGATCAAGGTGTCGGGATTCAGCGTATTTCCCGAAGAGGTGGAGACGTTCCTGCTGACCCATGAGGCCGTGGATAAGGTGGCCGTCATCGGAGCGCCCGACCCTAAAAAGGGAGAGGTGATCAAGGCCTTCGTGGTGCCCAAGCCGCAATTCAAGGGAAAGATATCGGCCGACGAGATCATTGCCTGGGCCAAACCGCGTATCTCCTCCTACAAGGTGCCCCAGGCCGTGGATTTCCGTGATGAACTGCCCATGAGCGGCGTGGGCAAGGTGCTGCGGCGCGTGCTGGTCGAGGAAGAGCAGAATAAAAAATAGGGCCTATCCCTTTTGCAGCTTGCGACGGTTGTGTTCGTAGCGCATCTGCAGCATTTCCACGAAGAGGGCGAACCCCATGGGCAGATAGATATAGGCCTTGGGCACATGTTTGTGCATGCCCTCCATGAATAGCGTTACGCCGATGGTGATGAGAAAGGATAGCGCCAGGATTTTCAGCGCCGGATGGTTGAGGATGAACTCGCCGATCGGCCGGGCGAAGAACAGGATGCCCACGAACGAGAGCACCACGGCCAGGACGATGATCCACAATTCGGACGTCAGGCCCACGGCGGTGATCACCGAGTCGATGGAAAAGACGATGTCGAGCAGCACGATTTGGCCGATCACCGCCCCGAAGGCGCCGCTTTTGGGTGCATCGTGGGACGTTCGTTCATCCACGAGCGACAGGGTGTGGTGGATTTCGCGCACCGCCTTGTAGAGGAGGAAAAAACCGCCGCCGATCAGAATCAGATCGCGAACCGACAGGGTCCAGATCACCGGACGGGTCATGGCCACTAGAAAGACGACCAGGGAGAGCATGGCGATCCGCGCTACCAGGGCCAGGGCCAGCCCCAGTACCCGCGCCTTCTGGCGCTTTTCCGCCGGCAGCCGGCCGACGAAGATGGCGATGACCAGCACGTTGTCCACCCCAAGAACCAGTTCCAGGCCGATCAGCAGGGCCAGTAACGCCAGTGAATCCGCCATGGCGATATCTCCTTCAGATTTTTAAATTTTTATGGATTCACAGGTAATATTTTCAGACGGCGCCGTCATTTTCGCTTTTTCCGCCGTTCATAGTAGCGACACAGCCGGGAAAGAGCCCGGGCCGCGCGGCCGATCGAGGGAAATACCGCATAGCCGGCAGTGCCGAAGGCGGCCCTGATGGCCGCCCCGTCGGCAGCCAGCCGGCTGTCGCCACCTTCCGAGTCCACCACGAACACAATGGGTTTGTGGCCCGATCGGGTGTCGAGCATGTCGAGGGTCTCGGCGGTCAAGTCCGGGGTTTTGGGCATGTGAAACGCATTTCGGGCAATGAGTCGGTCGACCACGATCAGGTCCACCGCGGCTTCCTCCTCGGCCATGTCGATCAGATGGCCCAGGCAGGCGGTATCGGTGAATACCTGCCACATATCCAACGGGTTGCCGGCGATGGAGCCGGCTTCGGGAACGATCTCGCGCAGGCGCGCCATGGTCGGGGCACCCAGCGGCGGCACACTCAACCCCTCGCGCACGAAGGTGTCGCCGTACAACACGCTGGTGCCCCCGCCGCCTCCGATGATAAAGACCCCGTTGGCGCGCGGCGGAGGAACGAAGGCAAACGCCATCAGGGCATCCATCCAGCCGTCCAGCGTTTGCACCGGGATCATGTTGGCCTGGCGGAACACCGCCTCCCAGATGGCAGCGCGACCGGCCATGGCGCCGGTGTGGGAGGCCACCGTGCGGGAACCCGCATCGCTCTGCCCGCCCTTGATAACGACGATGGGTTTGCTTCGACCGATCTTCCGGGCAAGTTCCAAGAGCCGGCCTCCGTCATCGATCCCCTCCAGATACATACCGATCACCTTGATCAGCGGATCATCGCCGAAGGCGTCCAGAAAATCGAGCGCACCGAGCACACTGCCGTTGCCCACGCTGACCGCCTTTTCAACGCCCAGGCCTAGCGATGCGGCATACTCGGTCAAGCGCTGGGTCATGCCCCCCGACTGGGAGATGATTCCCAAGGGGCCGACAACGCCCGGTATGGCGCCCCAGGCGGTAAGTCCCACGGCCGGCCGATAGGGTCCCATGCAGTTCGGTCCGATCAGCCGTATGCCATACCGCACGCAGGTGGAGACGAGGCGCGCGGCCATCTCCTGGCCGGCCGCGGTGCCGAGTTCGTCGAATCCGGCGGTCAACAGATGAATGTGCCGTGCGCCTTTGCCGGCGCAGGCCTCGATCACCGCGGGAACGTTGGCGGCGGCCACCGCCACCATCACCAGGTCGGGGACTTCGGGCAACGATGCCACATCCGGCCAGGCCTTGACGCCGAGAATGTCGTCCGCCTTGGCATTGATGGGGTAGAGGCGGCCTGCATAACCCGCATCGATGAGTTTGCGCATAAAGCTCAACCCACCGAAACGCCATCCGGAGCGGGAGACGCCCACCAGGGCGATGCTTTGCGGGTTGAAGAACTTGTCCATATCCGCGGGGGTCAAACGCTGGGCCAAGGCATACTCCTTTTTGAATGGGGTCATCGGTCGGGACGGTCGGTGGATGCGGTCCGTATGCGAGAAGAAGACTATGGGGCCGACGTGGATTTGGCAAGCAAAAAGGCGGTATCATGCAGACCTGTTTTGATGGATTGACAAATCCAACCAGGAAAGGTTTATTCCATAAAAATCTCTTTTACCAAGGATGTGCCGCGACATGACCGATGCCATTGTCGTAGAAAATATCGCCAAGCGGTTTGAAAAAGTCGATGCGGTCGCCGGCATTTCGTTCAGCGTGCGGGAAGGAGAACTCTTTGGTTTTCTCGGTCCCAATGGGGCCGGCAAGACCACGACCATCAACATGCTCACCGGCCTGGCGCGACCCGATGCCGGAACGATCCATATCGGCGGCATCGACTGTACCGCCCGTCCGCGCTCGGCCCAGTATCTGATCGGCGTGGTGCCGGACGAGAGCAATCTCTACCCGGAACTCACCGGTTTCGGCAATCTCTGTTTCTGCGCGGCCCTTTACGGCATGGGAAAGGCCGAAAGAGAAGCAAGGGCCAGGGAGTTGTTGGACCGCTTCGACCTCGCCGAGGCGGCGAATCGCAAGTTCGTCGGCTATTCCAAGGGCATGAAGCGCAAGCTCACCATCGCCGCAGGGATCATCCACAGGCCCGCCATCCTGTTTCTCGACGAGCCCACCACCGGTATCGACGTGGCCAGCGCCAGGCACTTGCGCCAGCTCATCGACGACTTGCATCGCAGCGGCACCACGATTTTCCTGACCACCCACTACATCGAAGAGGCGGAACGGCTCTGTGACCGCATCGCCTTCATCGTGTCCGGCCGCATCGTCCGGGTCGATACGGTCGACCATCTGGTTCAGCCGATCCAGGGAAAACATGTGGTTCAAATCACCAGCACCCATACCAGCCAGGCGTTGCATGCCGGACTTTCCCAGGCCTTTCCGGGCGTGGAGTTTTCACTTCCCGGTCCCGGCCGCATCCGGGTGCAGGCCGACACCCCGATCCATGTCGGTCCCCTGATTCGCTTTTTGGAGGATCATGGGGCCGAGGTTACCGAAGCGCGCAGGATGCAGTTGTCGCTGGAAGATATATTTGTTCGGATCACGGGCATCGCGGCGGATGCCATGCACAAGGAAAAGGAAAAGGGGGGCGGCCCGAAATGAAGCGCTGGATCGCGTTCTGGAATATTCTGCTCAAAGACCTGCGAACCTATTACCTGAAACCGCCCAATATCAGTTGGGGCCTGATTTTTCCCCTGGCCTGGACAGGCATGTTTTTCGTCAAGTCCGGCAGCGGCCTGGGAAGCATTCCCACGGTGTTGCCGGGTGTGGTGGCCGTTTCCATCCTTTTCGGCACCACCTCCATGCTGGCGGTAACGGTGACCTTCGAGAAAAAAAACCACTCGTTCGAACGGCTTCTGCTGGCGCCCATTCCCCTGGAACTGCTGATGCTGGCCAAGACCGCCGGCGCCATCCTTTTCGGCACGGTCAACGCCTTTGTGCCGGTCATCATGGCCGCCTTTTTGAGCGACCTGTCACAGGTGGCGTGGGCGGCCTTCGTTCCCGCGGTGGTCTTAATCTCCGTGGCCTCCACGTTCTTGGGGCTTTTTATTGCCGTGGCCGTGAGCGAAGTGTTCGAAGCGCAGACCTTCTCCAACTTTTTCCGTTTTCCCATGATTTTTCTATGCGGACTCTTTTTCCCCATCGAAAAATTGCCGGTCTACCTGAAGCCGTTGTCCTATGTCTTCCCGTTGACCTATGGGGTCGACGTGTTTCATGGGTCCATACACGGCGCCAACATCATGCCCTTCGCCCTCGATCTGACCCTCCTGAGCGCCTTTTGTGTGGTGTTGTTCGGCCTGAGTCTTTATCGCATCAGCCGGAGCTGGATCGCCTGAGCCCGAGCCGAATCGCTGTTAAACCTCCAGCTCCTTCATGGCCCGCTTCATCTGCCGCAGGGCCTGCCGGATGCGGTGTTCGTTTTCCACCAGGGCGATGCGCAGATATCCTTCGCCCTCTTCTCCAAAACCGATGCCCGGGGCCAGGGCCACATTGGCGCGCTTCATCATCTGGATGGAAAACTCCATGGAGCCCAAGCGGTCGTACGGCGGCGGTATCTTGACCCAGGCGAACATGCCGGCCTTGGGCCGTGTCACCGGCCAATCCATGCGCTCCAGCCCTTCGCAGAGGACATCGCGGCGACTCTGGTAGATATGGGCCTGGCGGACGACATCCTCGTCGCAGTGGCGCAGGGCCACGATGCCGGCCACCTGGATGGCCGAAAAGATGCCATAGTCGTAATATCCCTTGATCTTGCGCAGACCGGCCACCATCTCCGGATTGCCCACGCAGTAGCCCAGACGCCAACCGGCCATGTTGTAGGACTTTGAAAAAGAGCCGAACTCTACCCCCACATCGCGGGCCCCCGGCACCTGCATGAAGCTCGGCGCCACATAGCCATCGAAGGTGATCTTGTTGTAGGCAAAGTCATGGATCACCATGAAGCCGTATTTTTTAGCCAGTTCGACGACCCGTTCGTAGATCGTCATGCTGCCCAGCACGCCGGTGGGGTTGTGGGGATAGTTGAGAATCAGCACCTTGGGGCGCGGATAGACATTGGCGCACATGATTTCCAGCCGTTCGAGAAAGGCCCCCTCTTCGTCCAGGGGAATTCGCAGCACACTGCCGCCGGCGATGATGGCGGCGTAGATGTGCACCGGAAAGGCCGGGGCCGGCACCAGCACCGTGTCGCCGGGGCCGATGAGGGCCAGGCAGAGGTGGGAGATGCCCTCCTTGGAACCGATGGTGCACATCACTTCGGTGTTGGCATTTAGGGTGACGCCGTAATCCTTTTCGTAGCTCTTGGCGATTTCGATGCGCAGGTTGCGCATGCCGTCGGCCGCCGGGTAGCGGTGGGTTTTGGGATCGTTGGCCGCCTCCACCAGCTTGGATATCACCTGCTCCGGGGCCGGGTCCACGGGGTTTCCCATACCCAGATCGATGACATCGTCGCCCTGCCAGCGTTTTTCCATCTTCATCTGGTTGATCATGCCGAACAGATAGGGCGGCAGTTGAGACATCCGGCGGGCAAATTGAATCGGTTGTTTCCCTTTTTGATCCATCTTATGATCTCCTTTTAAACGAAAGCCCCGGACCGTTGCTTTCGATCCAGGGCTTTAAAGAGAACGCCACGGACCGACCGCTACAGCCCGTGGCGTGAAGTGAACGATTTGTCTGTTTTAATCGCCGCCTTCCGCCCGAGCCGTGCTGCGCGCGGCGGCCGCGGCGCCAAAAGTGTGTTTCATGGCAACCCTCATCTCTTTGAGGCAATATAGGTGCGGTGCCTCTATCTTGTCAACGATTAAGGCAGATAGCCAACGATTCTAACTGAATGTCATTCATTAAACCCGGCCCGGGTGGGACAGGTGGCCGATGCCGCACGCCAAGCGGTCAAGTGCCGGTAAAATGCACGGCGGGCGGCCCAGAAACTCGCTGCGCTCAAACAGTTTGGGCCGCTTGTCCGCCGTTTGCATTAAACCGGCACTAAGACCGCAGGCTCACGTGGCCCTGGCCACCTGTCCCACCCTGGCCTGCCATAACCGTTTCCATGCGATTTTTTTAATCAAACAACTTCTGTAATGCGCGCCCATCAAGGCAAATCACATTCAGTTAGAACTGCTGGCAGATAGCCAACGATTCTAACTGAAACACTGGACGATATTGCAACAATTCAATTTCATCGTTATGGTAGCGGCATGAAAAAAACACATATCCATCTCGTGCGTCATGGCGAAGTCCACAACCCTCGAAAAATCCTCTACGGCCGCCTGCCCCGCTTCGGTTTGAGCGCCAACGGCCGCAGGCAGGCCCGGGAGACCGGCCGTTTTCTCGGTGATCGAAAGATTCAGGCCGTTTTCTCAAGCCCCTTACTCCGCGCGCGTCAGACGGCCAACGAAATTCTGAGTTTCCAGCAGCGGCCAACCCTGCACATTTCCAACCATCTCAACGAGGTTCATACCTATTTCGAAGGCGTGCCCAGCGACCAGGTCGACCGCAAGCGCGGCGATATCTATACCGGTGCGGGTGAGGATTATGAACAGCCGGTGGATATTTTCCTGCGGGTTGAGAAATTCTTAAGGCGTATGCGGCGGCAATTCGAAGGGGAAGAGGTGGCCGCGGTCACCCATGGGGACGTGGTCACCTTCACCGCGTTGTGGGCCCTGGGGTGGGAGTTGGCGCCGCACAACAAGGCCCGGCTCAAGGCGGCCGGCTACCCGGTCGGCTATCCGGCCCACGCCTCGGTGACCACGCTGGTCTTTCGTTCCACGGCCTATGAGGAACGACCGGAAATCGCCTACAGCCAGCCCTGGCGGTAACCCGTAAACGAATCGGAGTGAGAGAGATTGACCATGCACAACGAGCCCAACAAGACAGTCGACCCAGCACCCGCGCCGGCCCTGTGGCGCAGCTTCAAGCTGGCGGCAATCGTGGCGGCGCCGGTTTACTTCGATGCAGCCGCGTCCGCGGATAAAGCGTGCCTGCTCATCCAGGATGCCGCCCGTCAAGGTGCTGTACTGGCCGCTTTCGGTGAAACCTGGTTGCCCGGTTATCCCTGGTGGATCCGATCGGAAGGCTTTTCCTCCGGCCTCCAGATGAAATGTCGTGCCGAATACCTCGCCAGCGCCATCAAGGTCCCCGGTCCAGAAACGGATCAACTGTGCGAGGCGGCCAAAAAGGCAGGCATCGATGTGGTCATCGGAGTGGTCGAACGCGATTCCACGACCCGGTCCAGCGTCTACTGCACCTTGCTTTTCATCGGGCGGGAGGGAAAGATTCTCGGTCGGCATCGGAAACTCAAGCCGACCGATTTCGAGCGTCGGGTCTGGGCCGAAGGGGATGGGATCGGTCTGGTGGTGTATGAACGGGCCTATGCCAGAATCAGCGGCTTGAACTGCTGGGAACATCGCATGATGCTACCCGGTTATGCCTTGGCCGCACAGGGAACGCAGGTTCATGTGGCGGTCTGGCCGAGCGGCAGCGAGGACATCCTCGCCCAGGCGTTTGCCCAACAGGGATCGTGCTATGTGATATCGGTCGGCGGGCTCTTGCGCGACCAGGACATTCCGGATCGCTACAGCGCACTCTTTCCCACGCCGGCCGATTTGGACGCGGGCGGCAGCATCATTGCCCCCGACGGGACGATCGTCTCGAGCACCACCCAGGCAGCGGAGACGATCGTCATTGCGGACGCTTCGCCGTCTCGTATTTTGTCGGCCAAGTCCATTTGCGATATCGGCGGCCATTACTCGCGTCCGGATGTACTGCAGCTCAACGTGAACCGGCAACCCATGCGCCGTATAGTCGAATCTTGATCCCATGTCTTGTGGGTTATCGGCCACCTGTCCCGCCCGGGCCGGGTCTAATGAATGACATTCAGTTATAATCGCTGTGGGCTATCCGGGCAGTTTGACACGGTGAAAGGCCTCGGCCAGTTCATATTCGCTGTCCTTGGCCAGGTTACGGTACCGCGCGCGCATCCATTCGTCCAGGTTTTCGAGCTCGAGTTCCCGCATCTGACTGGCGTGGCATTTGAGGGCCGCCAGCTTTAAGTCGAACGTCTCCTCGATGTCCGAATAGTGGTTGATATCTTCGGTGCCGAAGAACCAAAGCTCTTTGATCTTGTGGGGTTCATAACCCATTTCCAGCAGATCGGGATAGGCGCCGTGGTCGCGGGCAAAGGGAAAGGCCGCGTCCAGGACCACCTGGCCGATATTGCGATGGTCCCGATGCCAGACGTAACGGCGATAAGGATCCGTGGTCACCACCGTGTGGGGTCGATAGGCGCGGATGATCTGTACGATGTGTTTGCGCAGCTCGGGTGTGTCTTCGATGCTCTGGTCCGGGTAGCGCAGAAAGTCCACCTCGCGCACGCCAAGGATCTCGGCGGCCGCCCGCTGCTCTTGCTCTCGTATGACAGCCAGCTTTTCGGGGGTCAGGGTGCGGTCTGAGGTCCCCTTTTCGCCGCTGGTGCAGAGCACATAGGCCACCGAACGGCCCTCGCGGATCCACAGTGCCACCGTGCCGGCGACTCCGTACTCCGCGTCGTCCGGATGAGCGGTAATGACCAGAATGTCTACGGGTGCTTTCACGATACAACGCTTCCTTTCAGATCATATGGGTTCCGTCACGGCAGGATCGCTGCCGTTGGCGTTCACGGAAACGTAAACATCGACCACGGCATCGGCAATGCCCGGCCAGCCGTAGGGTGTTACCGTGGATCGCAAGCGAACGGCGGCCGCGCGTTTTGTCTCCATCATGCCGGCGATGCCGGAGACCAGGTCGGAGACACGGTTGCCCGCCAGCAGGGTGCCGTTGATCCCTTCTTCGACGATTTGCGGCGCGACGCCCACTCGCGTGGCGGCCACCGGGGTACCGCAGGCCAGCGCCTCGAGCAGGACCAGTCCGAAACTCTCGTAATCCGACGGCAAGACCATCACGTCGGCCGCATTGTAATAGGCCGGTAACGCTTCCTGGGCCACCCGACCCGCAAAGTGCACGGCATCCTCGATCTGTAATCGACCGGCCGCCGCTTCGAGCGCCTGTCGGCTGGCCGTGCCAGGGTCGTCGCCACCCACGAGAACCAGTTGGATCTGCCTGCCCTGGGACCGAAGCCGTGCCACGGCCGAGACCAGATGGTCCACCCGCTTCAACGGCGCAAAACGGCCTACGTAAAGGATCAAGAATGCATCTTCCGGCAGATTCAACTGCCTTCGGGCCGTGCAACGATCCATGGGCATGAACCGTTCCAGATCGACGCCGCCGGGAATGGTGTGGATCTTGGAACGTGGCGCGCCATAGGTCTCCTCGATAAAGCGACCCTCGTCCTGGACCGGAACGATGATCCGGTCGGCAAGGTCGGCTATCCGCCGTTCGCTCGCCAGGCGCAGGTCCGGTTCGTTCTCCATGGATGAATCCCTGTTCTTGCGGGCGGCCAGGGTGTGAAAGGTGGTCACATGGGGGCGTTTCCATTGGTCCCGGGCCATGCACCCCACCACACCGGAGAGCCAGTAGTGGCTGTGAATGAGGCCATAATTGCGCCGATGGCTGCGCTTGTAGCTGTCCAGGGCTTCGAATACCCGGGGCAGTCGCGCCGGCAGGTCCGCTTTAGGCGGTCCTGTTCCAAGCGGCCCTCCCAGACGGATCAGACGTACCCGTGGATAGAGTTCGACCTCCGGTGCGCCGTCGCCCACACAGGTGAAGATGTCCACCCGATGGCCTCTGGCCGCCAGCCAGCGGGACAACTCGCGTACATAGACGCTCATGCCGCCTGTGTCCTGGGTGCCTATCGGACCGATGGGGCTGGAGTGGAGGCTGAGCATGGCGATGTTCAATTTTGGGGTGTGCATGCGATAGCGTTTCTTTTGCGCATAAATGCAGGAAAGCTTGAACGACTCAAGTAAAGGGCACCCTTACAACGTGATGCGGAGGCGATACAACGGCACCTCGTGTCCGCCGATGCGTTTTTTATAGACCTCGGCACCCTTTAGAAAATCGTAACGGCGGCAACCGGATTCAATGGCGGCATTGATGCTGAACACCTTACTGAGCACACCGACGCTCAAGGCGTCGAAACGCTCGTCGTATCCGCTGTTGTAGAGGTAGCGAACGCCTCTGTAGTCGAAACACAGAACCGTGGCCACGGGCTGCCGGTCCACGTCGAGAAAGTAAAGCCGCAGCAGCCCCTCACCCGCCGCGCCGCGGATGAGATCGTGGAAATAGGCCGCCATGCCATCGGACATGAAATCCGCCTTGTCGTTGCGATTGCGCCGGAACAGGTCGATGAAGGTGTCGGCGGCAGCCGGGAGAGCGGGGTCATTTTCGGCAATGCGCCGGTAGGCAAAGAGGCCGTGATTTTCCAGGCGCCGCACCTTGCGTCGCACTTCATGCCGCTGCTTGCCGTTGAGCTGCATGAGATACGCATCCCAGTCTCCCGGAAGATCGGCTTCGAACGCGACATCCTCCTGGGTGAGACCGGCTTCGACCTGCCCAGGCAGCAGCGATCTTAAAGCGTGGAGAATGGTCGCATCGGGCCGCAGGGTGCGCAGGTCCAGTTGCCGGATGCCTTGGGCGGCCAGGTGGCCCAGCATGGCGGCCACGGCCGGGATACCCGTATCGGGAACACAGACCACGTCCTGGTAATCGCATACCTCGTGGCTGCCAAGAAACCGTGCGGTCTTGTGTTCGATGGCCAGCGGAGCGATGCCGAGGATGCGGTCGCCGTCGCTGACCGTTACGATCCAAGGGTCTCCGGGGGTTCCCAAATGGCGGCAAACTGCTTTCAACCAGAAAGGCCGGGTAAACAGGCAGTTCCAGGAGAGTGCGACCGGGGAACGGCGCAGGATGTCCGCATAGCTATCCAGGGTTTCGATATGGACCGAGAGGTTCGACAGGGGGGCCACTCCTTAACTTTAAATTGGCATATCCATTTGTTTTTGTTTTGTATCCACTGTTTCCAAGCCAAGTGCTTCGGCGCTGCGTTTCAGGTTCTTCACGATGCGCATTGAATCCGGCGTGGGTCGAGGCCGTCAAAGGTGGACGGCTCGGCCCTTGACCGCGGCATCGGCCAGCGCATCGAGCACGCGCATATTTTCGATGCTCTCTTCGAGCGGGACGATGGCCCGGGGGGTTCGTTCGAGCACCATATCGGCAAAATGCTCGACCATCAATTGGTACTCGTCGGCACGGCCAACCCGAATGGGCGTGCCCTGCTCCTCGTCTGCCCGCCGCAGCACATAACCGGCATCGGAATCCCAGGGGATATAGGCATTGTGGGGCAGCTCGATGGCGCCCAGGCTGCCGACCACGCGAAAGGTCTGCTGCAGCGCGCTGATGAAGCCGGCCTCGAAGGTGGCCAGGGCCTGTCCGCCGAAGTCGAGCAGTCCCGCAAAGAGCAAATCCACGCCACGCTCATTACGGACAGCCATTCCCTGGACCGCCACCGGCTCCCGGCCCATCAGCCAGCGGGCCGTGCTGACGGCGTAGCAACCGACGTCGAGGAGGGCACCGCCGCCGCTCTCTGGGTCCAGGCGAACATTGTCGCCGCTGGCCAGTACAGCGTCCTCCATGTGAAAGGTAAAGGCCGCCTGGACCAGGGTCGGACGGCCGATAGCCCCCCGCTCCACACGCTGTTTGATCTGCTGGCTGCGCGGATGGAAGCGGTACATGAGGGCCTCCATGAGCAGACGGTCATTGGCTCGCGCCGCCGCCGCCATTTCCCGGGCCTCATGAACATTGCAGGCCAGGGGTTTTTCGCACAGCACGTGCTTGCCGGCATTGAGGGCCCGGATCGTCCAGGGACAGTGCAGGTGGTTGGGCAGAGGAATGTAGACGGCATCCACGGACGGATCGTCGAGCACGGCCTGGTAGCTCGCTACCACCCGCTCGACGCCGAGCCCGGCCATCTGTTCGACGGCCTGCTCGGGTGTCCGGGAACCCAGCATGCGCACGATGCCGTTGCGCGATTTGAGGATGGCGGGCAGCACGCATTTGCGGGCGATGGTGGCATTGCCCAAGACCCCCCACTGGATCCTATCAACCACTGTCTCACCCCCCATATCAATTCCCGCATCAACCATCGATGACCTCCGGGCTTCCGCCGTTGGCGGCCGAGCGGGAGGCTGCTTCCAGTATCGCTACCACCCGCATCGAATCGGCCAGCGGCGCTGCCAAGGGCTCACCCAGATGGATGTGGTCGGCCAGATTGCGGTGAAACGCGAACGGCGACGGCCGCGGGGCGGGCAAATCGCGCGCATAGATTCGGCCCTCCGTGTCACGGCAATAGGCGGTCAATCGCGGCGTCATCTCGGTGATCGGTATGGCATGGGTGTCATAGTAGTGCACCGGATCGGGCCGGTGGATGCAGACCTCCTGCCAGTGCCCCACGATGGCGCCCCCGGTGCCAAGCAGATACCACTTGGGTTTTCGGGCCGCGGCGATGTCCGAATGGAGGAACTCCGCTTCCCCGCCGTGCGCAAACCGGATCTGGATGCGCTCCTGGTCGGCGTTGGTCACGTCATGCCACACGCGCTGGTGGCGGGTGCATCGAACGGTGTGCACCGTTTCCGGCATCAGCGCCACGATCCAGTCCAGGTAGTGAGCCCCCCAGTCATAGGTGGTGCCGCCGCAGATCGGGGTATGGGAGTGCCAGTAGCCGCAAGGGTGCTGGAAGCCGCCGACAAAGGTCTCCAGGTAGAACAGGTCGCCGATCAGGTCGTTGTTGACCGCACGTTCTATGGCCAGATAGTCCGCATCGAACCGGCGGTTCTGGTGGCAGCAGAGCAGTCTCCGGTGCTGTCGGGCGCTGTCGGCCATGGCGGCCGTTTCATGGGTGTTGAGGGCCAGCGGTTTTTCGCACACCACGTGTTTGCCGGCCGCGATCATCTGCGAGCTCAATCGGGCGTGGGTATTGGGCGGTGTGGTCACGATGACCAGGTCGACCGAGTCGTCCGCAGCCAGTGCTTCGGCTTGAGGGTAGATGGTTACGCCGGGGAAATCCGTCTGAAACTGGGCCCGGCGACTGGGATCGAGATCGCAGGCCGCACGCAGGATAAACCCTTGGGTTTCCATCAGGCCGAGACCATGCAGGCGACCCACCGAAGGTGCATAACCAAGCAGGGCGGCCCCCATCTCCCGCGGAAGGGGTTGTTCTCCGGCCATTTGACGCATCAATCGGTACAGCACCTTGCGGACTACCGGATGCCCGGTGTCCTGGAGGGTGGTCGTCGCGATGGCGCCGCTGCCGACGGGGCGTTGAGTGAGGACGGCCTGATGGGTATAGCGCCAGTCGGCGTACATGACGATGTTGGTTTGCGAGTCGATGATGTTGAGTGTCTGGCGGGTGCCGGCCACATAGATTGCTTCGTCAAGGCGGGCGGCCAGGGGCGTTTCAGGTTGGTCGAACAGCACCCGCAATTCGGTGGGGGTATCGAGCGTCTGTAGTTGGACGCCGCATATTTGAGGAAGCGGTGCTTGGGGTGCTTCGGTCCACACCAGCCAGCCATGCCCCCGACGGCTGGCAAATTCGGTCAGACGTTTGACCTCGGCAGGAGAATAGCCGTCCTGGGCGGTGATCACCACCTGATAGGGGTCTAAATTGTCGGGTAGATGGGGTTGGCACGCCAGGCGGACGTGGGGAAAGGCCTGCAGATCGGAAAGCCATGCCTTGTGCCGCTCGCATGAAGTCAATGAAACCCATAAAATGGCGATGTTGGGATGCGACATCATCCGGTATGCCCCCTTTCTGAACGGTTACTTAGTGCCCATCCACAAATGGCCAATTTGCCCGATATCTACGTTCTGCTCAAAATTTTATCCTCGGAATATCAACTATATGCCTGCGCTAAAATTTTTCGCACGCCTTGATCTCAACCAAATTTGCCTATTTGTGGACGGACACTACTTTATGTTTCTTCAACGGATGAGGTGCCAACGCACGCCTTCGGCCGTATCCTCGACCAGCACGCCCGCCTGCTGCAGGGTGTCGCGGATTGCATCGGCGACCTCCCACAATTTTTTCTCCCTGAGTTGGACCCGCAGGGCCAGCAGAGGCTCCACCAGGGGCGCCAGGCAGTCGCGGCGGCTCGCCGGCCGCCGGGCCAGATGGGTCCCGAAGAGCACGATCAGGCCGCGCAGCGCCTCGCGAGCGGCGCCTTCCGCGCTGCGCTCCTGAAGCTGCTCGCGGACATCGGCGATGTGGCGTTCGAGTTCGAGCATGATCTGGGTGGCCGGTTCGACCCGGCCGGCAACGAGATGGGCTTGAACCTTGTCCGCCAGATCCTCAACCGGCTGCCAGACGCGGTCCTCGCCATCCGCAACGGTTCTCTTGTCCGCTGACGGCCCTGCGGGTTCGCCCGACGCCGGCGCCTTGACATCCAGCACGTCCTCTCCGCGCAGCAGCCCCAGAGGAATGCGGTCGCCTTTGGCAAACACCTGCTCACCGCCATGCCGCCGAAGCGTGACGGACCCCATACCCCGGATTTCGGCTCGGTCCTGCGCCAGATCGATGATCAGGGCCGTGTGTTCGTCCAGGCCGAGCAGACCGGTGCCGTCCGGCAACTGCGCCTCAAGCTGCGCCATGCGGGGTGCGCCCATGAAACAGAAGCGGGTGTCGTGGTTGCCCCCTTCGGCGTTGTTCCAATGGGGAATGACCGCCCAGTTCATCCCGAACCGGGCCAGCAGGTTCAACCCTTCTGCCCAGAAAGGGGATGCGCCTACCTTGTAGATTTCGTAGACCGGCAGGGTGACGCGTCCCACGGTCAGGGCGGCGGCGCTGGCCGCGACAAAGGTGCCGCCTTCTGAGATACGCTGGACCAGTAGTTCGGGGATGTGGGTCTGTTTCCAATGACGCAAGGCATAGGTGGGGCTGCCGGGACCGACCAGGATGTAATCGGCCTCCCGCACCCGACGGTACGCTTGTTCGACGGTTCCCTCCCGGCCCGCCTCGGCCGATTTCAGGGAGGCGACGGTCAAGGGTCGCAGTACGCGGTTCTGGAAATAGTCGATCGCCTTTTTGGAGATATCGTCGGCATTGAGCTGAAACCCGGCCGGTGTATCGAGAAAAACGGCCTGGGCCCGTTCGCCGTAAGGTTCGAGCAGTTCTTTATGAACTTCGACCATGGTCGTGGTCAGTTCGCCTGACCCCATGAGCGCAATGACACCGGGTTGTTTTTGCATGGTGTACCCTTCTTGGGTAAATTCAAAACTTGCGGCGCCGTCCAGCAAAGACATTTCACGAGTCCATCAAAAGTGAAACACCATTCCGTTGGGGAACCGCGCCGTCATTCCGTCGGGCCGGTAAAGCGTTACCGTACCCCGACCATATACCATCCACTCATTTTCTTCCAGGTGGCCGATGACCCCTGTCTCCTCGTCGATTCCGATCAACGTGGCTTGGGGCATCTGCGGGCGCAGAAGGGCGACCCATTGCCGACCGAAGGTATCGTGGTGCGGCAGCACGCAGGCGTTGGGCAGCACCCCCAGTCCGGTGGCGATGTCCGCCTGCGCGGGATCGTAAAAAAGGTCACACATCACCATGGCACCGGCGCTGCTGCCGGCCAGTACGGCGCCGCGGTCCAAGGCCGCGCGAATCGCCGACCAGACCACACTGCCGGCCAGGGTTCGGGCCAGAAATCCGGGGAACCCACCCAGCATATAGAACAGGCTTCCCGGCTGCAGTTGGGCCGCTATCGCCGGATCGTTGGCCGCGCGCCGGTCGACCAGGTCGAGCACTTGAACCCGAACGGCGCCCAGGGAACGGAACCAGCGCTCCCCGTTGCCTCCCGCTCGCTGGTGGTTGTTGTCGGGTACTGCGGCCGTGGGGATGATAAAGACCGCTCCATCCGTTCCACCGCAACGGGCCAGGGCCTCGCGGTCCGACGCGGCCATCCGGCCTTTGAATTCGGCGCCGCCTTGTAACAGCAGATGGCCCATCACGCTGTCCCAAGGCGACCTTCGGCGATCGCTGTCATGATGTGGGTTCGTTGGCCCATTGGTTCCGATTTCCTTTCGCGCATGGACAAGATCCGGCACTTGGGTTATCTTTTGATTTCACAGCCGCACGAATCCCTTGCATGTCGGCTGAAACCGCCCTTTTATGTTATGACGCCGGCGCCTTTTGTAAAGGATGGCCGGGGTGCCCTTGAAAAGGATGACATCATGAAGAGAAGCTATGGATGTGGGTTATGGTGGATCTTACTGGCCGTCATGCTGCTCGTTTCGGCCTGCTCCACGGTGCCGGTGACGGGCCGCAGCGGTTTGAACCTGGTTTCAAACAGCCAGTTGGCCAGCATGGGGGTCGAGCAGTACCAGCAAACCCTCAAAGAGAGCAAGCTTTCCAAGGACCAGGCCAAGTCGGCCATGGTGCGCGAGGTGGGTATCCGTATCGCCAATGCGGCCGAGGATTTTTTGAGAAGCTCGGGGCGAAACGACCTGGCCGGCTCATTTGACTGGGAATTCAACCTCATCGAAGACGACAAGACCGTCAATGCCTGGGTTCTGCCCGGCGGCAAGGCGGCCGTCTACACGGGCATATTGAAATACACCCAGACCGAAACCGGCCTGGCGGTGGTGCTGGGCCACGAGGTGGCCCATGCCATCGCCAACCACGGCAACGAACGCATGAGCCAGGCCTTGTTGACCCAATTGGGCGGTGCGGCCCTGGCCGTGGCGCTTTCCCAGCAACCTGCCCAGACCCAGGCGCTCTTCATGGGGGCGTATGGGCTAGGGACCAGCGTGGGGGTGCTGTTGCCCTACAGCCGCCTGCACGAAAGCGAGGCCGATCGCATCGGCCTGGTGTTGATGGCCATGGCCGGTTATGATCCGCGGGAAGCTGTGCCCTTCTGGCAGCGCATGAACCAGGAGGGGGGAGAGCGGCCGCCCGAATTACTCTCCACCCATCCGGCCCCGGACAGCCGCATCAAGGATATTCAGAAACATCTGCCCGAGGCCTTGGAATACTACCAAAAGGCCCGTAAACGGTAGGCACGGCAAAAGACCGCGAGGTGCGTTATCGATCTGAAGACATTTAAAGATCAGGCATTCGCCAAACTGTTCACCCGGTTTCCGGCGCTGTTCCACCGTTGGGTGCGGAACCACAAGTTTGTCGAGTTTGACGACAGTCCGTGGACCCCCCTCACGACCCGGATCTCCGAGAGCCGTGTGGCGTTGGTCACCACGGCCGGCGTCCATTTGAAGAGCGAGGCGTCCTACAACATGCGCGATCCGGCCGGAGATCCGACCTTCAGATCCATACCGGGGGACGCCGATCCAGCCGATTTAAAGATCACCCACAACTATTACGACCATACGGATGCCGATCGGGACATCAATGTGGTCTTTCCCATGGAGCGGTTGCGCGATCTGGCCCGGGCCGGAGAAATCGGGTCGGTGGCTTCCCGCCACTTCTCGTTCATGGGCCATATCCTGCCGCCGCACATTCATACCCTCATGCACCGCACGGCCCCAGAGGTGGCCCGCCTTCTGCGCCAGGACGCCGTTGATCTGGTGTTGTTGACGCCGGCCTGAGGCATCTGCAATCAGTCCGTGGGGCTGATCCAGCGCGTCATAGAGGCATCCGGTCTGCCGACCCTCTCGATTACCCTGTCCAGAGGCATCAGCCAGAAGGTCAAACCGCCCCGGGCCCTGTTCACCGGATTTCCCCTGGGCCACCCGTTCGGTTTCCCCAACCAGCACTTCCGCCAATTGCAGCTGTTGCGCCTGATGCTCCATCACCTACAGCGCATCGATACGCCGGGTACGATCGTCGTCGAAAAACTGCTCAAGGATGCCGACCCCGACCACGCCTGTGTCTTGTGCGAGGATCAGGGGATCACGGACCACTCGCCATCTGCGTCCCCGGGTGACAACCGACCGACTCGTCCTTAATTTGCCTGCACTATCATCGGACAACGGCGTCAACCTGTCGCCCCGGAATGCCCCAGGTCAATTTTATGAGCGCTAAAGAGAGCTTCGATATCCGCTGGTACCCGGCCATGGCCGATATCGACCGTGAGCAATGGGACCGCCTGGCCCTGCCCCTGGAGACACCTGTTCTCGAGTGGCAGTGGCTTCACCTGCTGGAGGCTTCGGGCAGCATCGCGCCGGCCACCGGCTGGGAACCCTGGCATCTTACCGTCTGGCAAGGTGACCGGCTCGTCGGGGCTGCCCCATTCTATCGTAAAAGCCATAGCAGCGGCGAGTTTGTTTTCGACCAGTGGTGGGCGCGTTGGGCCGAGCAGCAACAGATCCGCTATTACCCCAAGCTGGTCGGCATGAGTCCCGCCACACCGGCGGTTGGCTATCGTTTTCTCGTAGACGCCACGGACCCTGCCCACGCCATTGAACGGGTCATGTGGGATGCCATAGACGCTTATTCTATGGAGGCCGGCCTCTCCGGCTGCCATCTGCTGTTTGTGGATCCGGCCTGGATGGATCATGCCGCCGCGCAAGGTTATGTGCCCTGGCGTCACCAGAGTTTTTTGTGGCGCAACCGGAACTATCCCTCTTTTGAGGATTATCTGGCCCCGTTCAAATCGATCCAGCGCCGCAACATTCGACGCGAGCGCCGCCGCATGCAACAGCAAGGGGTCACGATCCGCATGCTGACCAGCGATCGGATCCCACCGGAAATGGCCGGCCTCATGTACCGCTATTATCTCAACACCAATGCCCAGTACGGCCCTTGGGCCGCCAGGTATTTAAACGCCGCCTTTTTCCAGGACCTGTTCACATGCTACCGTCACCGGCTGCTGCTGGCAGCCGCCTATCACCCCTCCACCGGTGACCAACCGCTGGCCCTCTCCATGCTGCTTTACAAGGGACACACCCTCATCGGTCGCTATTGGGGCAGTGCCTTGCCGCTCAAGGACCTGCATTTCAACATGTGTTTTTACGCCCCCATCGAGTGGGCCATCGAACACGGCATCCAGCGCTTCGACCCGGGCGCCGGCTCGCCGCACAAGATCTACCGCGGCTTCGAGGCCGTTGCCAACACCAGCCTGCACCGGTTCTACGAACCGCGTCTGAAGAGGATGTTCAACCGTTTTATCGACGAGATCAATCGGGCTGAACTGGCCCAAATCGACGATCTCAACGCACAGTTGCCGTTTTCGGCGAAATCTCTGCCTGACGTGGGCGGGGTGGGAACGATGGCCCATTAGAAAGGTGGAAGGCGGTCGCCCTTGGCAGAGGGAACGACTTCGCTGAGGAGACGACGGAATCCGCAACGCCTGAGAATCAGGGGTCGGGCTCCATGGTGACCTGGAGGGGAAATTCGGCCTGGCGGGCCAGCATGGTGGCTTCGGCTACCTTGGTTTCGGCCACGTCGCGGTCGTAAACCCCTGCCACACCCCGGCCATGGCGATGCACGCGCCACATCAGTTCGATGGCGGCGTTGCGGGATTTGTGAAAAACGTACACCAACAGCTCCACCACGAACTCCCGGGTGGTATAGTCGTCGTTATGCAGGATCACCCGGTACATGGGCGGCTCCTGGGTTCGGGTCCGGGCCTCCTCCTTGACGACTTCGGTTGTGTCCGGCTGTTGGACGGTCATGCGTCTCTCCGCAAAATTGGGTTTCCATCGGTTGGCTTAAAACCGAAAAACTAAACACGGACCCGGTGGAATCAACCCCGATTAGCGACTTGGCCGCCTTTGCCTACTGTGTAATGGGCCCGGCGGCCTTTCTCTACCCCATGAGGTTGGGGCCCTGATCCTCTTTTTCCTTCAAGTGGTCGTGGATACGGGCCATGGCCGCCATGAAGGCTTCGCGCTTTTCGCGGGCGTAAGGGTTGTACCGGTGCATGTCTTCGAAGAGCTGCCAGGTGTCGTTTTTGACCACCCCGAGGATGTGAAGCAGGCGCTTGTATCCTTCAGTGTCGATATCCAGGGGCTGGGCGCCGAATTCGGACAGTGTGCGGCCGATGAAATGGGTGAGGGAGAGGCTCAGTGCGATCTTGCGATCGTGCTCGGCAGGGGTGGTTTCGATGATCTGCAGTTGCCTGGCGCTGAGCCAGGCTTTGATTTTTTCATATCTTTCAGGACGGATGCGCTCCGGGCAGAGGACGATTTTGTGGCCTTGCAGCGAATGGGCGGCGCTGTCCGGCCCGAACATGGGATGGGTGGCCAGAATCTCCACCGACGCCGGCAGCAGTTGCCGCATCCAGCGGGCCGGATACTCCTTGACCGAGCACACATCGGCCACCGTGACGCCGGGCCGCAGCAAGGGGGCGATTTGCGCCAGGGTGGCCTGCATGGCCGATATGGGCACGCAGACGATGACGATGTTCCGGGCGCAGGCCTCCTCTATCGAGACCAGCCGTCCGCCGGCGGCCGCGATATCCGCAGCCTTTTCCGCACCGCGGGTATAGACCGCCACCTCCATGTCTCTGGAGAGATGGCGCACGGTCAGGCGGCCGAAGCGCCCGTATCCGATCAGACCGATCATAGCACCTCTTTGATGTTCTTGAATGCGCGCCGCAGAAGGGTCTCGTCGATGCCATAGGAGATACGGATGTGGCCCGGTCCATGAAAGGCCTCCCCCGGCACCACCGCCACCCCGGCCCGATTGAGCAGGCGTTCGGCCAGGTCCTCGCTGGTTTCACCCGCCCGCAGGCAGGCGTTGACATCCGGAAAGAGGTAGAAGGCGCCCGCCCCGTGGGAACAGGGGAAAAGTGTCCGGACAAGGGCCTCGGCCGTGTCCCGGCGATTTTGTAACGCGGCGCGCCGCTGCGCCACGATCGCCGGGTCCATGCGCAGGGCCGCCAGGGCGCCGTATTGGGCGAAGCTGCAGACATTGCCGGTCAGATGGCTCTGCAGGCGGGCCAGGGCGAGTACGATCGCCTTGTCGGCCGCGACATATCCCAGGCGGAAACCGGTCATGTTAAAATGCTTGGAAAAGCTGCGCACCGTGATCACCCGCCGGGGGTCCGGACTGCTTGCCAGGACCATGTGATGCTCGCGGCCGTCATAGGTAAAGGCGTGATAGGCCTCGTCCGAAATGAGATAGATCCCGCGGTCAGCGGCCAATCGGGCGGTTTCGGCCAGGGCCGACGGTTCGTATATCGCGCCGGTGGGATTGTTGGGGCTGTTGACCAGGATCGCGCACGTACGGGCGGTGACGGCCCGGGCGATGCACTCCGGATCGAGTTGGAAATCGGCGGCGGCTTCGACCAGCACCGGCGTTGCGCCGGCCAGCTTGATCTGTTCGGTGAAGCTGACCCAGCACGGCCGCGTCAGGATCACTTCGTCGCCGGGATCGCACAGCACCTGGAAAAGGGAGTACAAGGCCTGCTTGGCGCCGTTGGTCACCAGAATGTTGTCGCGATCGTAGCCGAACGATGCGAACGCCTCGGCCAATTGCTCCCGCAGGATGGGCTCGCCTGGAACAGGGCCGTAACGGGTCTGCTGGTCGGCCAGGGCGCGTTGGGTCGCGTCGATGATCGGCTCGGGCGTGGGAAAGTCGGGCTCGCCCACGGCCAGGCTGATGATGTCTCGTCCTTGCCGGCGCAGGGTCTGGGCGAGCGTGGAGATGCGGGTGGTACGGGACTCGCTCACCTGCTTGAGCCGGTCGGCCAGATGGGGGGCGGCGCTGATCATGGTTGCAGATTCCCGATACAGCGGGCTGCCTGGCGCAGCATGCTGTCCATCAGCACCAGGGCCGCCATGGCTTCGACGATGGGAACGGCCCGGGGCACCACGCAAGGGTCGTGGCGGCCTTTGGCCGCCAGCACAGCCGACGCGCCGCTGAAATCGACCGTCTTTTGCGGGCTGCCGATGGTGGCCGGTGGTTTGAAGGCCACCCGGAAATAGATGGGTTCCCCGTTGCTGATGCCGCCCTGAATACCGCCGCTGTTGTTGGTAAGGGTGCCCAGGCGGCCCTCTTTTTGAACGAAAGGATCGTTGTGCCGGGAACCGCGCAGGCGCGTGCCGGCAAATCCGGAGCCGATCTCGAAGCCTTTGGTGGCCGGGATGGAAAGCATGGCTCGCGCCAGCTGGGCTTCGAGCTTGTCGAAGACCGGTTCACCCAGCCCAGCGGGTACGTTCCGGCACACGCAGGTGACCACTCCGCCCAACGAATCCTGATCGTCCCGGGCCGCCCGCACAGCGGCCATCATCTGCCGGGCAGCCGATTCGTCCGGACAGCGAATAAAGTTGCCATCGACCCGATCCCGGGTGATCGTCGCCATATCCACCTCCCCGGAAAGTACATCGGCCACGGCACTGACCCAGGCTACGATCTGCACCCCGAAACGCTCGCTCAGGATCTTTTCGGCGATGGCCCCGGCCGCCACGCGCCCGATGGTCTCCCTCGCGCTGGAGCGGCCCCCGCCGCTGGCCGCACGAATACCGTACTTCATCTGGTAGGTATAATCGGCATGGGATGGCCGCGGAATTTGGGACATCTCTTCATAGTCGCCGGGACGCTGGTCGCGGTTGGGCACGAACAGTCCGATGGGCGTACCCAGTGTACGGCCGTTTTCGACGCCCGAAAGGATCGTCACCCGGTCGGCCTCCTGGCGGTCGGTGGTCATTTTGCTCTGTCCAGGTCGCCGGCGGTCGAGTTGGGGCTGAATATCGGCTTCGCTCAATGCCAGGTTGGGCGGACAGCCGTCCACCACAGCGCCCACCCCCTTGCAGTGGGACTCGCCAAAGGTGGTGACGCGGAACAAAGTGCCAAGCGTGCTGGACATGACATGATCCTTTGACGCCAATATTTCGCCCGGATGTAACCGTCAGCGCTGCCGGGGGCAGCGCAAAGGCCGGGCGATTTTTAATATCGATAGAATTCTTTCACTTTAAACTTAAAACTTACGCATACAGCGTTTGGAATACTTCCCAAAAATTGGGAAACGACTTGGCCACGCAGCCTTCGCCGGTGATGACCACACCCGGCACTCTCAGACCGCTCACGGCGAAACACATCGCGATGCGGTGATCGTCATAGGTTTCAATGGTGGCCCCGTGGGGTTGCCCGCCGGTGACGCGCAACTCGTCCGGGCCGCAGTGGGTGGCGATGCCCATTTTGCCCAACTCCTGGGAGACGGCCGCCAGGCGATCGCTCTCCTTGGCGCGCAGGTGCGCCACGTTGCGGATCACCGTGGTGCCCCTGGCAAAAGCGGCTACCACGGCCAGGGTGGGCACCATGTCGGGCATGTGGCCCATGTCGATATCGATGGCGGACAGGTCGCCACCGGTCACGGCCGTGCCGTCCGGGTCATGATCAACGCGGCACCCCATTCGGCCGAAGACCTCGGCCAGCCCCACATCGCCCTGGCAGGAAGAGGGCGTGACCCCGAGGACTTTGACCTTGGCGCCGGTGATGGCACCGGCCGCCCAGAAATAGCCGGCCTGGGAGCCGTCCGGTTCGACCGTGTGATCGCCGGAGCGGTAGGTTTGTCCGCCATGCACTTCGAAATGGGTATATCCATCCTGGTGCAGCTCGATACCAAACCGTTTCATGATGCCGGCGGTCATGTCGATGTAGGGTCGGGAGACAGGCCCGCGGGTGACGTCGATGACGAGTCCGCGCTCAAGGCAAGGGGCCGTCAGCAACAGGGCCGAAAGGTATTGGCTGCTGGTGCCGCAATCGATGGTGGTGTGCCGCCCGGTCGGCGGGCCGCCGGGCACGACGATGGGCGGGCAGCCGTTGCCCTTTGTCGAGCGGGCATCGATGCCCAGCTGCTGCAGACTGTCGAGCAGGGCCTGCATGGGGCGCTCGCACATGCGCGGGGTGCCGGTAAACTGGTAGTCGCCGCGGCCCAGGATGGCCAGGCCGCTGAGCAGGCGCATGGAGGTGCCCGAATTGCCCAGGTCGATGGGATCGGCGCACGGGGCCAGGCGGCCATGGGCGCCTTCGATGACCATATCGTCGCCCAGATCCTCACCCTGGATCCCCATCTGTTTCAAGGCCTCGAAGGTCAAGCGGGTGTCTTCGCTACGTAGCGGATTGCTGATCCGGCATCGGCCGTCGGACAAGGCGGCGGCGATGAGCAAGCGGTGGGTATAGCTCTTGGAGCCGGGCACCTGTACGGTGAGGTCCTCTTTGATGGTTTGGGCTTCAATCCGAATCATTTTAGTCTCTTTCCCGGCCATTGGATGATCTCGACCGCCGCCAAGGGCCTGGATGCCCGCTGCCGGAGGTGGCTGTCGATACTGCGTGTTGCGGGAGTCGGCGGTCGTGCCATTTCCGCGGGAACGGTTTTTCCTTTTAGCGCGGCCATCGCGTCAAAGCAAGCGCTTCGTCGCTTTCCGTGCACACAAAACTCCCCAGTCAGGAGTTTTCACTGAATGTGATTCACAATTACTGACTTGCATCCAAGGTGTTGTTTAATAAAACAATTCTCCTGGTAACGGGCATCGCAGGCGTGGGCGGAGCAGGTGGCCAGGGCCACGTGAGCCTGCGGTCTTAGAGCCAGTTGAATGCAAACGGCGGACAAGCGGCCCAGACTGTTTGAGCGCAGCGAGTTTCTGGGCCGCCCGCCGTGCATTTTACTGGCTCTTGACCGCTTGGCGTGTGGCATCGGCCACCTGCTCCGCCCACGCCGGGTTTGTTGAATCGCGTTTAGTCAGTGTCCATCCACAAATGTCCAATTTGCCCGATATCGGCGTTGCCCGAAAAATTTAATCCTTGGAATATCAACTATATACCTGCGGTTAAATTTTTCGTGCGGCTTGATCTCAGCCAAATTTGCCTATTTGTGGACGGACACTAGTTAGAATCGAGGCTCTCCGTTCAGCAAATTGACACCCGCTGCGCTTTACGTCATAACGTCTGAAGTCGGACCGATCCACGACCGTCACTTCCCAGATAAGGATGCGAAGATGGAGTTTTCGTTTAGCAGCCGCCGAATTCGCGGTATCCGGCACTTCGGTGCCATTTCACGCGTATTGATCAAACACGGACTCGGCGAAGTCTCCGAGCGCCTGTGGCGTCGCAAAACGGACGCCGCTGGAATGACCAAAGGGGGATTGCCCAACCCCGCACGCGTCCGGCGGGCCCTCGAGGAGCTCGGGCCGAGCTTCATCAAGCTGGGCCAGTTGATGAGTACGCGCGGCGATATTTTTCCCCCTGATTACATCGAAGAGTTGAGCAAGTTGCAGGATCGCGTTCCGCCCGTCCCGTTCGAACAGATTCAGACGATCATCGAAAGTGAATTGAAGCAGCCCTTGTCACAGATCTTCGACCATTTCGATCCCCAATCCATGGCCGCGGCATCGGTGGCCCAGGTGCATTCGGCCTATTTGAAAAGCGGCGAAAAAGTGGCGGTGAAAGTGATCCGCCCCGGTATCGACAAGCTTATCCGCAAGGATATCGAGGTGATGTACTATTTTGCGGCCAGGATCGAAAAGCGTTATGAGCTGGGACGCATCCTAGGCGCGGTCAATCTCGTCAAGGAGTTCGAGCGGACCATTTTCCGGGAACTCGACATGCTGGTGGAGGCCGGCAATATCGAGCGCTTCACCCAGAACTTCAAAGACAACGACGAGATATACATTCCCAAGGTCTACTGGCTCTACACCTCCAAATCGGTGTTGGTCATGGAGCACATCGACGGCATCAAGATGGATCAGGTCGACGAGATCCGGCGCAACGGCATCGACCCTCAGGAGGTGGCCATGATCGGGTTGCGCTCGTTTTCCCGGCAGCTGATGCAGGCGGGAATTTTTCATGCCGATCCCCACCCGGGCAACACCATCGTGATGTACGACGGCCGCGTCAGCCTGGTCGATTTCGGCATCGTGGGCTATCTGGATGAAGAGACCATGCTGCAGATCGCCAACGTCTTTCTGGGGTTTTCCGAACACGACTACGACATGGTGATGGAGGCCTTCGAGGCCGCCGGCCTGATTCATCCGGAAGCGGTGGATTTCATCCAATTTCGTATGGACCTGAAAGAGATCAGCGAGCCATTTTACGGCCGCGCCCTCAAAACCATTGCGGTCAAGGATGTCTACGATCAGATCATGCGCCTGGTGCATAAATACCGCGTTGCCCTCCCCCGCAACCTGTTGCTGCTCCTCAAAACCTTCATCCAGACCGAAGCCCTGGGTAAAATTTTAGATTCGGACGCCAGCCTGCTGGAGGTGACCCGCCCCTATGCCAAGCGGCTGCTGCAGCGCGGGTACGAGGCGCAGAAAATCTTCAAGAACATCGGCCGCGACGCCAAGGCGGCCGGCGGGTACCTGCGCTGGATGCCCAAGTTGACCCACGACATCCTGCGCCGCCTGGCCCTCGGCGAGCACCGCCTGGACCTGCGGCACGGTGGATTGGAGGAGGCCTCGAGCAAGTTCGAGACCGGCCTGAACCGCCTGACCATCGGCATCGTGGTGTCGGCCTCCATCATCGCCGCATCGATGATCCTCAACGCCACGGCCCCCGACATGCTCGCTATCGATATTTCCCTGTTCGGTCTAACCCGCATGCCCCTCACCCAACTGCTGGGCCTGACCGGTTACTGCATCGCCACGATCCTGGGGTTGTGGCTGATCTTTTCGATCATCCGGTCGGGAAAACTATAGGGGCTGCAAGGGTTGTCGGGTTTACAAGATTCCTTGGGCTAATCAAAATAATACAGTAATTTCAGAAACTAAAAAACCAGTTGGATTCAAAAAGCCACGCCTGGTTTTGTTGACGTAAACATTTGACGGACCTCTTGCGTCATACGAGCCAAACCGTCCCGCAATGGTTGGACATCATCGGCCGAGGGACACAACATGCGAGAGGTGAATCATGAAAAAAAGAGCGATCCAATGGATGATAGCGGCGGTTGCAGCGATTTTTCTCGTCGGTGGAAATGCCTGGGCCGACGGCAGGGGTGACCGCGGCAGTTTCAAAGGCGGCCACGACGGCTATCATGCCGCGCCCCACCATCCCGGTGGCCACGGCCGGCCGGGAGGTCCTCCCAACATCTACAAACATCGACCCAATGGCGGCCATCATCACCACTTCCATAAAGGGCCGGGCCACTATGGACTGCATCGGGGTCCCGCGTATCGTCACCACCCCCCGCGGCCCCATCACGGGGGGCATTATGCCCGGCCGGTGCGTGTGGGCGTTTCCCCGCACGATGTAATTTTTTCGGCCCTGATCGGCCATCCGGGGTTTTTGTTGAATGTCGTGGCCGGCCGATAGGGCTGCAAACCCAAACCAATGATGAAGCGCCAGACCGCCCGGTGGATTTCCGTGAAACCTTGGAGATCCACCGGGCGGATTGATTTTGGGTGGATTGCTTCCGGGAAATTTTCGGGTGCCGGTTTACCAGCGCCGACAGGCGACGCCGTTCACCAGGACCGTATCCTCGGGCACCGTGTCCTTGGCCCGCACTTCCATGGCGCGCAGCTCGTGCCGGTTCAGCAGGGCGATGATGTTGTCGTCGTGCCGGCCCTTGACTTGGGACAGCAGGCGGGAATGCACTTCGATTAGCACTTCGCCGCCGCCGAGTCCCCTCTTTTTCCAGATGCCGGGAGATGGCATCCTGCCAGACCGCCGAACGGACCAGTTCACCGAAGGCCGGATGAAAGGGACCGGCCATCAGATCCCGGTCCGCCTCGAGTTCCGGTCCGGCCTGAAGCCCCATGCGGATGACCGGAATCTCATGCCGGGCGAAGATCAGGTAGAGTTCGGCGCACAGGGCCACGGCCGCCTCGAGGGAGAGCGGTTCGTAGCGTCCTTGCTGGTACCAGCGGGCCAGGGGGCTGCCCTTGAACACGACGGTCGGATAGATGCGCACAAAATCGGGATTCAGCCCGGCAAGTTGGCGTCCGGTGGATAGCGCACCGGCGGCCGTGTCGCCGGGAAGTCCGATCATCATCTGGAGGCCGATCTGATAGGGGCGGTCGGCGAGCAGGGTGACGGCCCGGCGGGTCTCCTCGGCCGTGTGGCCCCTGGCCGAATGCGCCAGCACATCGTCCCGCATGGATTGCACACCCAATTCGACGGTGGTGACCGGATAGGGCGCAATCAGTTCCAATCGTTCGGCATCGATGGTGTCGGGGCGGGTGGAAAATCGAATGCCATCGACCACGCCCTTACGCACATAGCCGGCTGCGGTTGCCAGGAGGAGTTGGATCTGTTCCTTCGCCAGGCCCAGAAACGTGCCCCCGTAGAACGATATTTCGGTGTAGCGGTTCGGGTCCCGGCGGTGCGCCAGGAACTCGTCGATGTGCTTGCGTAGATCGACCAGGGAAGGCATGGAGGCCTTTTGGCCCGTTGTCGCGTGCTGGTTGCAGAAAATGCAACGGTGGGGGCAGCCGGCATGGGGAATGAACACCGGCACGATGAACGGTCGCGGCGAAGGTGTGGGTGCGCTCAAGCCTCGGGTCCCCGATTTCTTTTTTCTGCTTCCAGCAGGGCCAGCGCCTGACGGGCCGCGTCCTGTTCGGCCAGCTTTTTGCTCTTGCCGATGCCCTGGGTCTTGAGTTCTCCGGCCGTCATCTCCACGTAAAAGGTCTTGTCGTGGTCGGGACCGCAGGCATCGACGACGCGGTAGCTCGGCAGGGCCTGGATTTTTCCCTGTATGGATTCCTGCAGGCGGCTCTTGAAATCCTGCCCGGAAACCAGATCGGGAGCCGCCGCGATGAGATCGCCGAAATGGGTTTCGATGGCAGCGAAAGCATGTTCAAAGCCGCCGTCCAGATAGATGGCGGCAATGATCGCCTCTACGGCATCGGCTAGAATGGAGTTTTTTTCCTGGCCCCCGGTCTGGATTTCCCCCTTGCCCAGCATCAGGCAGCGTCCCAGATCCATGTGGCGGCCCACGTCGGCCAGTTGGGTTTCGTTGACCATGTTGGCGCGTATGCGGGAAAGATCGCCCTCTCGCATCTGGGGGTAGGCGCGCATGAGCAGGTGCCCGATGACCAGATTGAGGACTGCATCACCGAGGAACTCGAGCCGTTCGTTGTCGCGCAATCCGCCGTCGGCCTGCTCGTTGACATAGGAACTGTGACGCAACGCCTCCTCCAGGAGGGTGATATCGTTGAACTGGTATTGCAGGTGGTGCTGGAGTTGAAGATATTCGTTGCCGGGATCCATAGTGCGCTCAGGCCGCCTTTTGCTTCGCGATTCTGGTAAGGAGGGCTTCGTATACCGAGTAGGGGATGGAAAGATCCCCCTCGCCGTTGCCCAAGAGAATGTCCGGTATCAAGTCGCCGTGAAAATCGCTGCCACCGGTGACGACCAGATCGAACCGGCGGGCCATCTCGAGGTAGAGGGCCACGTTTTGGGGCGAGTGGCGCGAATAGTAGGCCTCGATCCCCTGGAGACCCATGTCGCAAAGGGTGGCCAGCAGATCGGCCAGGGCCGCGCTTTGTCCGCCGGGCGCCAGATAGGGATGGGCCAGCACTGCGATGCCGCCGGCACCACGAATCAAGGCGATGGCCTGCCGGCAATCGATGCGTCTTTTTTCGACGTAACCCGGCTGCCCCTTGGCCAGAAAGCGGTCGAAGGCGTCGTTGACATCCCGTGCGACCCCGGCACGGATCAAGGCTTGGGCCACATGGGGGCGGCCGGCGCTGCCCTCGACAACCATGGCCATCACATCGGCGATGGAAACGGGAATGCCTGCCCGATTGAGCTTGGTGACGATCTTGGGAATGCGTTCGTCCCGGCCATGCTGAAGATCGACCAGGGCCTGTTCGAGGGGCTCGTCGTCGAGGTCCACCCCGTAACCGAGGATGTGGAGGCTGCCGGCCATGGGAAATCCCTCCGGAGCTGCGGTGCTGATTTCCACACCGCTGAGGATGTTCAGGTGGTCGGGCGGTTGCATGGCCAGGGCGGCACGGCTGCCGGCCAGGGTGTCATGATCGGTTATGGCAATGGCCCCAAGCCCTCTTGCCAGGGCCATCTGTATGATTTCCGAAGGCGTGAAGGTGCCGTCCGAGGCGGTGGTGTGGATGTGGAGATCAATATTTCCAGCCGGTTCTATGCCCATGAGACGACCTTTCTATTGGCGCGCAAAATAACGCCACCCTGACGCGTGGAAGCGCCAGGGTGGCGAACGGTAACCTTCTTCGTGTGCAAGTTGAATGGCGTTTCCGAGAATGTTCAATCAACGGCAATCCTGCCGGTGATCGCTGGGGTACGACCGCGGATTTTTTCTGACGACCGAGGCCGGGTCAAGGATTTAAAGAGGGCGCATTTAAAGACCCAGGGACTTTTCGAAGGCCTCCTCTTTGGTTTTGCACTCGATGCACTGGGTGGTCATCGGGCGCGCCTTAAGACGTTCGATGGAGATCTCTTCGCCGCAGGATTCACAAATGCCGAAAGTGCCGTTCTCAATGCGTTCCAACGCCTTTTTGATTTTTTTAATCAGCTTGTGTTCCCGGTCCCGAATGCGAAGCATGAAATTGCGATCGGACTCCAAAGTGGCACGATCTGTGGGGTCTGGAAAGTTCTCTTTCTGCTCGGTCATACCCGAAACAGTATGGTCGGCCTGGCTCAACAGCTCCTGGAGTCGGTTGCGCAGAAGTTCCTCAAAATATTTAAGTTCTTTCTTTTTCATAGGCAACTCTCTTTGAGCATTGGGTTTTCGCCAATTAAAAAAAGACCGATTACCATATTAAAAATATCGATGTAAAGCGAAATGTTGCACAATGCATGTTTGCCATGGCATCCCCTGTCCATCAGGGTTCAATGTATTTACATCAGGCCACCGCATCGAGAAATGTTTCGAGGGTTTTCATATCGTACACATTGAACAGCTGGACATCGTGACCGGCCGGGACGATTTTCTTGACCAATCCGGTGAGCACCTTACCGGGGCCGACTTCCACGAACACGTCGATTCCTGAGGCGAGCATCTTCAAGACCGAATCGTACCAGCGAACCGGGCTGCAAAGCTGGGCCGCCATGAGTCGCTTGATCTGGTCGGGTTCGGCGGCGGTATCCGCTGTGACGTTGTGGATGATTGGATAGTTGGGGGCATGAAACGTCACGCCATCCAGAAAGGCCTTGAAGTCCGCTTCGGCGCCCTGGATCAGGGGGCTGTGCCAGGCTCCGCTGACTTTCAACGCAATGGCCCGAGCCCCCTGGGCCGCTGCGGCATCTCCGGTCGACTGCACCGCGTCGGGCGCACCGGTGATGACGATCTGCTCGGCGCTGTTATGATTGGCGATGGCGACGATCCCGCTGGTTGCCGCCTGTTCGACAGTGGGGCGGAGCTGATCGATGGTCATCCCCACCACGGCGCTCATGGCGCCCTTGTGTCGATCGGCCTCGCGCTGCATGAGCTCTCCGCGTTTGTATACCAGCTTGATGCAATCGGTGGCCGAAACCACCCCCGCGGCATAGAGGGCGCTGTATTCACCCAGGCTGTGCCCAGCGCAAAGTTGGGGGGTGATCCCCTTTTTTACGATGCCGACCAGACAGGCCAGGTTGACGGCGGTGATGGCCGGCTGAAGGTTGACGGTTTCGGTCAGGGTCTCCATGGGGCCCTCGAAGCACAGTTTTGTGATCGGCAGGCCCGACGCCTGGTCGGCCGCCGTAAAAATGGCTTTTACATCCTCGAAGGCCTCGTAGAGATCCTGGCCCATGCCCACCTTCTGCGAGCCCTGCCCGGGAAACAAGAATGCAATCTTTTTCAAGAACCCCTCCTTTGCATCTCCTAATCGTCTAATTTAAACAGTCTGCGCGCGACGTCCAGTGAATTCGATCGATCTCCGTGACACCCGTCGCCCTTGAGAAACTGGGTGGGATCGTGCAGAATTTTTTTTACGGCCGCTTCCATCATAATTTCAATCGCCGCCCGATCGTGGGGGGTGAGATGGGGCAATTGACCGAGCGTCCTGGCCACTTCGGAGTGGGCCAGCCCCCTCACTTTTGCGTGCAGGGCCTTGATGGTGGGTACCACATCCAGACGCTCATACCACTGCCGGAACTGGATGACGGCCGAGTCGATGATTCGATCGGCTTTTACGGCCTCCCTCTGGCGATCCTGGATGTTGTCATCCACCACCTGAGTGAGGTCGTCGATGTCGTAGACATAGGCGTTGTCGATCTGGTTGATGCGCGGATCGATGTTGCGCGGCACGGCGATGTCGATAAAAAACAGGGGGCGATTACGACGGTGGCGCATGATGCCTTTCACGTCCGGCGTCCTCAGGATATAGTCCTGGGAGCCGGTAGAGCTGATGATGATGTCCACCTTTTGAAGATGGGGGACGATCTCCTCAAGATGAATGGCCGTGCCATGATAACGGTCGGCCAGCTCCATGCCCCTTTCAAAGGTCCGGTTGGCCACAAACACAGTGCCGGTGCGGTTGTGGATCAGATGTTCGACGGCCAGCTCGGCCATCTCACCGGCACCGATCAACAGGACCTTTTTACCTTCCAGTTCGCCGAAAATTTTTCGCGCCAGTTCGACGGCGGCATAACTGATCGACACGGCATGATCGCCGATGCCGGTTTCGGTGCGGATACGTTTGGCCACGAAAAAGGTCCGGTGCAAGAGGCGGTTGAGAATGACACCCGAGCTCCTCAGCTCGGTGGCCATGCGATAGGCGGCCTTGACCTGCCCGAGAATCTGGGGTTCGCCCAGCACCATGCTGTCCAGGCTGGCGGCCACACGAAACAGGTGGCGGGCCGCCGCTTCACCCCGATGAATATAGAGGCTGGCGTCGAAATGTTCCAGGGGTACCTGCTTGGTCCGGGCCAGAAACTGTTTTGCTTTTTCGATGGCATTGGCGTTCCGGCCGGTGACCAGGATGAGCTCCACGCGGTTGCAGGTGGACAGGAGCACGGCCTCTTCTATGGCCGGGTCCGCGCACAGCAAGGCGAGTGCGGCGCGGGCATCCTCATCGGAAAAGGCAAAGCACTCCCGGATCTCGATGGGTGCGGTTTTGTGATTCAGGCCAATGAGGATGAGTTTGTCCATAAATTCAACTAATACTGCGTAAATTGGCCGTGATGGCCGGAAAGCAGGAAGTTTACTCCCAAAAAGGTGAACAGCAACACGCCCAGCCCCACGATGGCCATGACTGCCGCGCGCCGACCCCGCCATCCGATGGCCAGACGGACATGCAGATGGACAGCATAGAAGATCCAGGTGATGGCCGACCACACCTCCTTGGGGTCCCAGCTCCAGAACCGCCCCCACAGGATTTTGGCGTAGACCATACCCGAGATCAAACCGATGGTCAGCAGGGTAAACCCGCAGACAATACATGCATATCCGGTGGTGTCAAGCAAATCCAGGGACGGCAGACGCTTGAAAAAGAAACCGCGTGTCTTGGCTTTGATGTTGCGTTCCTGGAGCAGATAGAGACCGCCCACTCCTGCGGCCAGGGCAAAGGCCGCGTCACCCGCAAAAATAGTGATGATATGCACCAGCAGCCAGATGCCCTTGAGCATATTTTGCGGCTGAAGGGGTTCGCGGGGAAACTGGGTGGCGATCAGAAGAATGAAGACCACCAGCGGCGCCACGTAAACCCCCAATATTTTAATTCGAAATTTCAGATTCAGCACCAGAAAGGCGCCGACCACGGCCCAGGCCGTCATGGAGAGCGTTTCGTGAAGATTGTTCACCGGCACGTGGCCGGTGTCCGCAAACGCCCAGCCGATGGAGACCGTGTGGCAGGCGAATCCGACCATCAGCAACAGGCCGCCGATCTGCTGCAGCCGATCGCGCTGTATGAACAGATAGGCGAAATAGGCGGCGCTGCTCAGCATGTATAAAAGAATGGCCGCAATAAAGGCGATCTGCATAAGGTTTCCTTATTCTTTTGGAGGAAGATGGCGGTCATCCACCGCATCGTCCGCCATCAGACCCGC
Organism: Desulfatitalea tepidiphila; assembly: GCF_001293685.1. Taxonomy (NCBI): domain Bacteria; kingdom Pseudomonadati; phylum Thermodesulfobacteriota; class Desulfobacteria; order Desulfobacterales; family Desulfosarcinaceae; genus Desulfatitalea; species Desulfatitalea tepidiphila. The sequence continues at coordinate 844,440 of NZ_BCAG01000006.1, forward strand.
ATAGGTCACGTCCGGCCCGACCACCCGGGCCAGCAGGGCATCGATTTTCGGGTGATCGTCCTGGCGAATCAACGCCAGCAGTCCCTCGTCAATGAGCCGCTCGAAAATCGGCTTGTGCGCTTCGGGGGCATGTGCCTCGGCCAGCAGTCGCCGGCGCAACGCCCCCATAAGATCCAGGAAACGGCCATATTCGGGTCCGAATTGGGCCTGCAACTGCCGACGCATGTATTTGGCAAAGGCCGGGCTCTGACCGGAGGTGGAGATGGCGATGGTCAGGTTCCCCTGGCGCACCACCGACGGCAATACGAAATTGCACCGCTGGGGCTGATCGGCGATGTTGCAAAGACGGCCGGCTTGTTCGGCATCGTCATGAATGCGCTGGTTCAGCGCCTCATCGTTGGTGGCGCCGATCACCAGAAAGGTGCCCTGCTGGTCGGTACTGCGGTAGGCGCGCTGCTTCCATGTGATGCGACCCTGTTGGGCGAGATTGGCGATGGTCTCGGTGGCCTGGGGGCTGACCACCGTGACCCGGGCACCGCACGCCAGCAGCGCGCCCACCTTGCGTGAGCCGACCTGACCGCCGCCCACCACCAGGCAGGCGCGCCCCTGTATGTCCAGGGATACCGGATAGTATCTCATAAGCCTCCTTTGCATCGGCTGGGCGTCTGGCCACGTCGTACCTTCGCCGACAGCTTTCTGTCAGACGTCAAGACGTTTCATCACAAAACGAAGGACATCAAGTCTTCTGCTACGGTCACCGGCCCCTTATACGTGCCGGCGGCCTGTTTGACAAGATCCTGTCCATCGCACTCGGGATAGAGATGGGTGAGCACCAGGTGCCGGGCGTCGGCCCGGCCGGCGATGCGGCCGGCCAGAGAGGGGGTGAGGTGTCCCGGCACTTTGTGGCTGTCGGGCATGGCCGACTCGCAAATGAACAGGTCAACCTCCCGGGCCACGTCGACCAAAGCATCGCATACATCCGTATCTCCCGAACAGGCCATCGATCGACCGTCTGGATCGCTGATACGGTAGGCCAGGCTTTCAGGGCGATGGTTCACCGGCCGGGCAGTCAGCACAAAATCTTCGAAATAGCGGATCGTCTCACCGGCCAGGGTGTCGATTTCCTGCAAGGCCATCTGGTCTTCGGGCAGGACGATCCAATGGTCATAGACCGCCCGCAATCCCTGGTAGAACCGTTTCAGTCCGGTACCCGCGGCAAGGGTCAGACGGTGTGTGCGCGCCTCGGCGTCAGGATATTTGGTGGCGAAAAGCAGCGGGACCAATTCGGCGGTGTGATCCGGGTGAAAATGGGTCAAAAAAATGTGGGTCAGGTCAAAGATGGTCAACCCGTATTGCAACAGGCGATGCATGGTGCCCGGCCCGAGGTCCACCAGGATTTTGGCACGGCCGCTCTCCACCAGCACGCTGCTGGCGCTGCGCGTCAGACGGGGCACGCAGGTGCCCGATCCCAGGATCGTGATTTTCATTTTGATTTCAACCGCTTGGTTTGTGTCGGGCCCGCCGTTTCAGATGGGGGGGGCTTCTGGCGCCCGGCCCGCATGCCCCGCTCGATGCGCAGGCGGATCCAGTCGGAAAGCGCTTTCCAATCTGTGACATTGACGAGCGACGCGATGGCATCGAGGGGCACTTCGGCCCTCGCTGCGCTTTTGTGGCCGCCGGCAAGGCCCCAGCGACCGAAACTGTTCTTGGCCAGGCTGCCGGCATCTTTGCGGATGCCGTCGTTTCGGAAAATCGTCACCAGCTTGCCCTGGTGCACTCCGGCCACGATGCTCCAGTTGACCGAATCGATGCGCATGAAAAAATCGGCGATTTGCACGCACACATCCGGATGGTTGACCACGCCCAGACAGACACAGGCGCGCCCCTTGTGCAGATGCATCTCTTCCAGTGCCTTTCGGAAAAATTTCAGGAAGTCGAGCCGGATTTCGGCGCACTCGATGCGGCGCGCCAAGGCGATATTGGAGAGATGAAACACGAACTGAAAGGCCTGCAGGTCCTCGGCCACGGTATGACGTTCGAAATTGCTGGTATCGGTTTTGATCGCGTAATAGAGGCTGGTGGCCAATTTGGCGGACGGCTTGATTTTGGCTGCGCGCAGGTATTCGATCATAATGGTGGCCGTGGCGCCGTATTTGGGTCGAATGTCCACGAAAGGGGCCTGGGCCGAGGCACCCGGGGGATGGTGATCGATGATCACATCCGGCTTGAGACCGAGCAACAGCTCATGGTGGTCGAGCTGACCGTCGACCAGTACAATGCGCTCGTGACGATCCAGGTCGATTTGTGCGAACGGTACCAGGGTGACCCCCACCAGGCGGATCAGCACCAGATTGTCGGTGCGCTGGATCGCGTTGAGATTGGAGATGGTCACGCTCGCCACCTTGCGCCACAATAACCGTTTGACGGCCATGGCGCTGGCAATGGCATCCGGGTCGGCCACAATGGGAATCAAGACATGATCATCCCCGTTGAACCGGCTATAGAAGCGTCTCAGGCGCTCTTTGGCGGAAAGGGGCATGTGTCTCGTGCCTTTTTCTGAAATTGGAGTCTTTTTTTATCCTTAATCTATAAGCTTAACCGTGCCTTGACAACCCCCCTATAGAAACGTCGGCGGTCCATACCTTATGGCCGTTTAATGGAACAAAATCGAACATTGACACCTGCCGCATTTGGGGATATATCACCCAATTTTATTTAAGCCACTGAATATTTGTACTAAATTATCTCCACTCGCGACAGGGAAGGTTGAACCATCATGGAAGGGGCCTTAATTCCGGTTGTAGTTTTCGTCATCGTCTACGCATTGATCTCGTTCGAACTGGTCAACAAGGCGGTGGCCGCGCTGCTCGGCGTCATGGTGCTGCTGGTGCTGCACGTGGTTTCCGAGCACAAGGCGGTCGAATTCATCGATTTCGAGACCATCATGCTGCTGCTGGGCATGATGTCCATCGTGGCCATCGTCCGGAAATCAGGCTTTTTTACTATTTTATCGGTAAAGATCGCCGAGTTGACCAAGGGCAGCCCGATTAAGATCCTGGTCCTGTTTTCCATCGTCACGGCGTCACTGTCCGCCTTTCTGGACAACGTGACCACGGTCCTGATCATTGTGCCCATCGTCATCGAGCTGACCCGGGGCATGGGGCTGGACCCCAAGGTGTATGTCATCAGTCAGGCGGTCATCTCCAACGTGGGCGGTACGGCCACCTTGATCGGCGACCCGCCCAACATCATCATCGGCTCCAAAGTGGGCCTGACATTCAACCAGTTCCTCTTCAACCTCACGCCGCCGATCATCGTCTGTTTTGTGGTGGTGCTTTTTTATATCTGGGTGGCCAATCGATCCAAGTTCAAACCCATCGACACCAACCTTGGCAAGCTTTTTTCCGTACAGCTGCTCCTGGAAAAGATCCGTTACGAGTTTCTGGCGACCAAAATCGACCGGGTTTTTCTGTTTAAAAGCCTCGGCTGCCTGATTCTCACCATTCTGCTCTTCGTGACCCAGACCATCACCAAGCTCTCTCCCGGTGTGGTGGCCCTGCTCATGGCCATGGTGCTGTTTGTCATCACCCGCGTGAACGTCGAGCACATGCTCGAAGAGATCGAGTGGAGCACCCTGCTCTTTTTCGCCGGCCTCTTCATCCTGGTGGGGGTGCTGGAGGAAAAGGGCGTCATCGAATGGATCGCCCGCAACATTTTCCTTCAAGTGGGCGACAATCCCTATGTGATCGTGTTGATGGTGCTTTGGGTATCGGGCATCGTTTCGGGATTTCTGGACAACATCCCCTTCACCATCACCATGATTCCCATCGTCCGGTTGATCCTGGAAACCACGCCGATCCCCCACAATATCCTGTGGTGGGCTCTCGCCCTGGGCGCCTGCCTGGGCGGCAACTTCACCATGATCGGCGCATCGGCCAACATCGTCACCGTGGGCATGGCCAAGCGTTTCCGGGTCGATATCTCTTTTATCCAGTTTATGAAGTTCAGCGCCGTCATTACGATCATCACCCTGATTCTTTCTTCGATCTACCTGGTGATCTTCCTGCGACTGACATTGCCTTAATCGTGAACAATACCAAGGGTACGTTTGTGAGAGAACTATGAACGAAGCAGACAAAACCATTTTATGTCGACTGATCCGCGATCACGAAGATCTGGTGGGCTCCTCGCGTGCCACCATGCTGGCCCTTCAGGCCTTCAAGGCCTCCATCCAGGAGCTCAAGTGCGCCCCGGAGGAGATCCCCAACCAATATGCCGCCCTGGTCGATGCCATCAAAAACACCCGGCCCAAGATCGTTCCCCTGATTCACCTCATCGAGGAGTTCGAAACCGAAATGGCCCCCCATTTCGGCGCGGAGGCGGATCAATTGCGGGAAAAGGCGTGCGAGATCCTGCAGGCCAAGCATGATCGTATAAAAGAGAAGGTGGCCCGGATCATCCAGATCGGGCTCGATTGTATCGACGACGGCGACGTGATCGTCATGCACACGGCCAGCTCCGATGTGACCAGGATGATCGCGCTGGCCAAGGAGGTGATGGAACGTCGTCTCCAGGTGATCGTGCTCAAACAGGACTTCATCAAGACCAAGAAGCTGATCGATATTCTCAAGCAGGCGCAGGTCGAGCTGGAAACCGTGCCCGAATTCTCGTTGAGCCACTACATCGGCAAGGCCAACAAAATGCTCACCGGCGCCCTATCCATTACCCATGACATGAAGGTGGTTTCGGCCGTGGGCACGGCCAACGTCGCCAGCCTGTGCCATTTTCACAAGATTCCGGTCTACCTTTTTGCCAACACGCTCAAGTTTTCCCACGGGTTGAGCGAGGATCAGTGCATCCACGAAAAGCGGGTGGCCACCGTCCAGAACAACACCAACTATGTGCTGACCACCTATTCCCACGACATGCTGGATCTGGACATGGTCGATTTTCTCATCACAGAAGAGGGGATCTTTCCCAAAGATAAGATCGGCTCCTACGTCCAAGAGATTCAGTCGAGGCGCCTCGGCTGTTGTTAAACGTGTCCGTCCAAAAATGGCCAATTGGCCCGATATCGGTGTTGCGCGAAAAATTTAATCCTCGGAATATCGACCATATGCCTGCGGTTAAATTTTTCTTGCGCCTTGATCTCGACCCAATTTGCCTATTTGTGGACGGACACTTAACTGTCCAAAGTGTCGAGCTGAACGGAAATCCTCCACCCGGCCAACGAATGCCAGACACCCAACCCCCAACTGATTCACGCCGCTGGCCGAAACACCATCCGGTCTCCCTCGGCCGCCACGCGCAACGAGGCGCCGTCGGCAATCTCGCCCTTTAAGATGGCCATGGCCAGGGGGTTCTCGATGTGGTGCTGGATGGCCCGCTTGAGCGGCCGGGCGCCGTACACCGGATCGTATCCGATCTCGATCAACAGTCGCTTGGCACTATCTTCCAATTCCAGTGTGATCTTGCGATCCGCCAACCGTTTGGCCAGACGTCCGATCTGGATCTCCACGATGGCCCCGATCTGATCGGCCGACAGGTTGAAGAAGATGATCGTCTCGTCGATGCGGTTGAGAAACTCCGGCTTGAACTGAGCCCGCAGCGCCTCGGTCACGCGCCTTTCCATTTCGCTGCGCTGATTGCTGCCCAACTCCTGGATGTACTGGCTGCCCACGTTGGAGGTCATGATGATGATCGTGTTCTTGAAATCCACAGTCTTGCCGTGGCCGTCGGTCATGCGGCCGTCGTCCAGGATCTGCAGGAGTACGTTGAACACCTCGGGATGGGCCTTTTCGATCTCGTCGAAGAGCACCACCGAATAGGGACGCCGCCGCACCGCCTCGGTGAGATACCCCCCCTCCTCATAGCCCACATAGCCCGGGGGAGCGCCGATCAGCCGCGCCACCGAATGCTTTTCCATGTATTCGGACATATCGACCCGCACGATGGCCTGTTCGTCGTCGAAGATGAATTCGGCCAGGGCCTTGGCCAGTTCGGTCTTGCCCACGCCGGTAGGTCCCATGAAGATGAACGAACCGATGGGCCGGTTGGGGTCCTGCAGCCCCGAACGGGCCCGCCGCACGGCGTTGGAAACCGCCTCGATGGCCCGTTTCTGACCGATGACCCGCCGGCTCAGGCGATCCTCCATACCCACCAGTTTTTCCCGTTCGCTCTCGAGCATGCGGCTGACCGGGATCCCGGTCCAGCGGGCCACCACCTCGGCCACGTCTTCGTCGTCGACCTCTTCCTTGAGCATTTTTCGTTCGGCCTGCAGGGCTTCCAGTTCGGCCCGGGCCGTTTCCATCTGCTTGTTCAGCTCGATGGCCCGGCCGTAACGCAGTTCGGCCACACGGGCCAGATCCCCTTCCCGTTCAGCCTTCTGCTGGGCGATGCCCACCTGCTCCAGCTCCTCCTTGATCTTGCGGATGGTTTCGATGGCCCTCTTTTCGCGATCCCAATGGGCCTTCATCTGGGCCAGGTTGGCGCGTGCGGCCTCAAGGTCGTTCTCCAGCTTGGCCAACCGTTCGCGGGAGGCCGCATCGGTCTCCTTTTTCAGGGCCTGGCGTTCGATTTCGGCCTGGGTGATTTTGCGCTGCACCTCGTCGATTTCGACCGGCATGGAATCGATCTCGATGCGCAGCTTGGAGGCGCATTCGTCGATCAAATCGATGGCCTTGTCCGGTAAAAAGCGGTCGGCGATGTAGCGGTCCGATAGGGTAGCGGCGGCCACGATGGCCGAATCCTTGATGCGCACGCCGTGGTGCACCTCGTACTTTTCCTTGAGGCCACGCAGGATGGAGATGGTGTCTTCGACCGTGGGTTCGGTCACCAGCACCGGCTGGAAGCGCCGCTCCAGGGCCGCATCTTTTTCGATATGCTTGCGGTATTCGTTGATGGTGGTGGCGCCCACGCAGCGCAGGGTGCCGCGCGCCAGGGCCGGCTTGAGCATGTTGGAGGCGTCCATGGCCCCCTCGGCCGCGCCGGCGCCCACCAGGGTGTGCAGTTCGTCGATGAACAGGATCACCTCGCCCTCGGCCTTTTCCACCTCCTTGAGCACGGCCTTGAGCCGGTCCTCGAACTCGCCGCGATATTTTGCGCCGGCGATCAGGGCGCCCATGTCCAGCGCCACCAGACGCCGATTTTTGAGGCTCTCGGATACGTCCCCGGCCACGATGCGCTGGGCGAGCCCTTCGACGATGGCCGTCTTGCCTACGCCCGGCTCGCCGATGAGCACCGGGTTGTTTTTGGTGCGCCGGGAGAGCACCTGCACGATACGCCGGATTTCGTCGTCGCGGCCGATGACCGGGTCGATCTTGCCCAGGCGGGCCAGTTCGGTCAAGTCGCGGCTGAACTTGTCCAGGGCCTGGTATTTTTCCTCGGGATTGGGGTCGGTGATGCGCTGGCTGCCGCGGATCTCCATGAGCACTTTCAATATGGCATCCCGGTCCACTCCGTAACGCTGCAGGATCCTGCGTGCATCGCCGCTCTTGTCGTCCACCACGGCCAGAAGGATGTGCTCGATGCTGACATACTCGTCCTTCATTTTGTCGGCTTCGGCAAATGCCCGCTCCAAAACGGCCTTGGCCCGGGGCGACAAATAGACATCGCCGGCACCGGTGATCTTGGGCAGACGCTCCAGCGCCGCGGTGGCCTCCTGGGCGATGGCGCCGGGACTAACGCCCAGTTTGCGCAGAATCGCATTAGCCACGCCCTCGCGTTCGGCGAGCATGGTCACGAGCAGGTGCTCGGGTTCGATTTGCTGGTGGTTGAAGCGATTGGCCGTACTCTGGGCACTTTGAATCAGCTCCTGGGACTTAATGGTAAACTTGTCGAAACGCATATCTCCTCCCCAAATCAATGGTCTGTTTTTTGCATAAAAGCTATGAGAGATTAATCATGTCCGATGGGTTGTCAAACCGCTATGGCACCGAATCGGCAGGCGATCATGGCGATGGCCATCGGAATCGGGACGCCGGGCCACTGGCAGGACGACCGACCGGCGAGACAAATTTTGTCACCGCGCGACCCGGAACCGCCGGTGGCAGGACACGATAGCGTGAGGAAAACCGACAATGTCGAAACTTATACTAATGTTCAAAGACAAAATCCTGTCGGCTTACCCCTTGAGTGCAGGGGACCGGCTGACCATCGGCCGGCGGACCGACAACAATATGGTCATCGAGAACCTGGCGGTATCCGGTCACCACGCCCGGGTCGATCATCAGGGCGATCGTATTTTGTTAACTGATTTGGACAGTAAAAACGGGACATTCTGCAACGGCCAGCGCATCACCCAGATCGTGCTCAACAACAACGACGAGGTCACTATCGGTAAACATGTGCTGAAAGCCGACTGGTCCGATACCATTGTCGTGGAGCGATCGGACGAGGCCTTCGACACCCTTCCAGGGAATCTGGACACCGCAAGCACGATCCTGATGACGGACGCCTATGCCAAAGGCGGGAAAAACAGGTCGGCATCCGCAAAACCCAAAACGGTGCGTCCCAAAAACGACCGCCTCGCTTTTCTGGCCGGCGGCGAAGGCACCCGTTCGTTGCCAGAGCGGCAGTTGGCCATCGGTATCAACCCGGACGCGGATATCGTCATCGGTGGCTTGTGGGCCGTGCTGATGGGCGGTCCGGCGGCGGTAATTACCAAACAGGCGGGGGACTACTTTTTGAGATATGCCGGCGGATGGATCAAGCCCAAACGGAACGGCGCCCGCGTCAAGGGCACCGTGAAACTCAACCACGAGGATGTGGTGGAGGTGGGGCCGATCAAACTCGAGGTGCAATTGTGCGAGCGGGTGGCCGCGTGACCCGTCGCCGGAACGAACCGATTGTCTTTCATGGCTTGAGCGGCCATGTGTGCATAAAATTTTAAACGACGATGCCCAAACGCCTTATCCTATTCATGCGTCTCATCACTGTGCTCGTGTTGTCCGCGCTCTTGTGGGGTGGCGTTTGCCCGGCAATATCAGGAGAGTCGCCGGCCGGCGGTCGCCTTGCAGCCCAGGTTCGGTTGGAGCGCCCAGCCCCGTCCGACCCGTCCGGCTTGGATGGGTCCGCCGGAGAAAACGGTCTCCGAAAATTGCTCGGCGCAATCGAGGTGGACAAGGAGGCCCTCAAGCTTTACGCCAAATGGGTTATCGGCGCGCCTGTGCTGGTGGTTGCCATCCTGATTGCCATGCTGTTGCGACCCCGTCGCACGCCGGAAGCCGACGCCAGGCACGCCGCTCATCCGCTGAGTGCACCCCGGCGAACGGGCACTGCTGTTCCCAAAACCATTTTGCCGCGGAAAACCTCCCGCCCGACGGCGAAACTCTCTGACCAGCAACAGGTGCTGCGCTTTTTTCTTCAGCTGTTCAAACGGCAGCAGGGGGCTGACCCGGATTCACCCGCCCAGCTCGTCCGCACCGAGATGCGTCTTACCTGCCCCAATGAAACCTACGAGATGCGCATCCTTCAAAGCGACGAATGGGTGACCCGCCGCATGTCCATCGGCATGCTGGGCCAGGGTGGCGGCAGTCGCAGTCGGTGCTTTTATGTGATCTATGATTCCCATATGGTGATTAAAATCCCGCCAGTGCCCATGAATCGGTTCGGCGATTACAAACGCCAGATCGCAGCCGAGGGGCGCATCGTCGATCGGTTGGCGCCCAGACCGTGCATCGTGCCGCGAGTGTCGGTTATCCTGAAGGCGGTCCAGCCGTTGGCCGACAGCGAAAAGCTTCCCGAAGAGGTGCTGGAAGAAAGGTATGTTCGCCTGTTGCAGTCCGACGGCGAGCTGCAGGAACACCTGAAAATCGACGATTCCTTTGCCTTTTTCATGGATCTGGCCAAACACTGTTTTCTCAGCGCCACCCTCGAGGAGATTCACAACGGTTACCACCAGCTCATGGCCGAGGCGCGTCAGCATCCGGAATTGCTGTGGGACCAGCACGGATTCATCTGTCGCTATGGCGAGGCGGCCGGACCGGTCTGTCAGGCCCTCCAGGATGCCTATTATCGGTGTGAAGGCCAGATGCGCGACGTGCTCGAACAGGTCGGCGCCAGTAAAACCGTGCCCACCTACCACCTCAAGCAGTGGTTTCTATCCCACATGGCCGGGGAATCTCTGCGACGAGAGGAGGTTGCGCTGCCTGCCGAAACGGTCGAACAACTCAACCGATTGCTGGCCGAGGTGGTCCGTACGCATCGCTTCCAAGTCGACTTGTATCGTCGCCACCTGACCGATTACATTCGCGAAACGCGATTTTCCCAACATCGACGGCAATTCGAGAGCCTGGCGACCAATATGTTGGACCTGCTGGCCTGGATCGGTCAACGTGGATTGGCCCTGCGCGACTTGAAACCGGAGAATCTCTTCGTGGCCGGAAATCCGGACGACTATCCCGTCTTTCTCAATCATCCCGACAAATTCTCCATCGGCCTGATAGACGTGGAGACAGCCGTATTCACCGATGCCGAAGATCCGATCCTGATACCCCAGCCCCAACTGGCCGGAACCCCCCTGTATGCCACCCCGACCCATCTCATGTCCAATGCCATTCTACTGGAAGCCTACGAGGACCTGCCCACCATTCTGCATCTTCAGGACTGGTTCGCCACCATCGCCATCATCTTCAAGCTGGTCAGCGGCGAGAACCTGTTCGCCACCACCGCCCACGTTTTTCCAGAGATCCTCAACCGGCTCAAGGTGGTCGACCCGGCCGGACCGGACCTGATGGACGAGGTGATCCGCATCAACCGGCTCTTCTGGAACAGCGCCGTGGCTGAGTTTCAAACCAACATGGCCATGCACGCCGACCTGTTCGCCCGCGTGGATGTCACCATACCCCAGGCGCTGGTCGGAGACATTGCAGACGGGCTCAAGGCGGATCTGAGGGAGATCGAAAATATGGTCGGCCAGGCGGTCAGCGATCAATCCTTTTTCAGCAGCGGTGATAAACGCCGCTATCTTAAAGAGGCCCCCGCCGAAAAAATCGGCCAGATGAGAAGCAAGCTCACCCAGGAGATGGAGAGCGGCGAGGACAAACCCCAGCACCGGGAAGAAGTGTTGCTCTATTTTGAGCTCCTCGAAAGGCTCAAGGCGCGCCAGGAAAAGATCCAGCAGGCCGAGGCGACCCTCAAGGCACCCAGTGCCACCATCACCGCCGACCAGTTGCTCGACGCCATGTTCCAGCGCGTCTTCACCGCCATGTATCCGGCCCGCTGGCCGGCTCTGGCTCCCGAACTCTATGGCAGCCGAGCCTACCTTGCGGAAGACATCACCACCTATCAGGCGACGATGTAGGCGCCGCGGTCTAAAAGCGGTTTTTCAGGATGAAATTTTCCACGTCGTCGGGATGGACGAATGCTTCTGAAATGGCACGGTGACGGATGGAAATTCCGGCCGTATGCACCGTTTCCGGTTTGCCGCTGACCAGTGGATGCCAGGGGGGCAGCTCTTTTCCGGCGGCCACCAGGCGATAGGCGCAGGTTCGCGGCAGCCAGTGGAGTCTGGGGATATTGCCCGGTGTCAGTTCCAGGCAATCCGGGACGAGAACGTGGCGCAGCTCGTATTGGTCACAGCGGCAGGTTTCGATGTTCAGCAGATGACACGCCACCCAGGTATAGTAGACCTTGCCGGTGGTGGGATTTTTGAGTTTCTGCAGACAGCAACGCCCGCAGCCGTCGCACAGGGCTTCCCATTGCGCCGGCGTGAGCTGGTCCAGGGTGTTGTTTTTCCAGAAAGGGTCCACGGCGCTAAACGAACTTTTCCTTCCAGGCTTTCATTTTTTCGGCCGGCCAGCGCACGCAAAAGGCCGGTCGCCCTTTCATAACCATCTGCATGCAGGCCTCGCCGCAGCTCGGATCGCAGTGAATGATCTCGTCTTCCCGGCCGTCGCGGACCTTCAGCGGCCATTGGGGATCGGCCCACAAGACGCGGGCCAGGCCGATCAGGTCGGTATTGCCTTGGGCGACGGCCTGTTCGGCGATGGCGCCGGTGGACAGACGGCCGGCGGCGATGACCGGCACATCGACCTGTTCGCGAATGGCCGCCGCCAGATCGAGCATGTAGCCGGTCTGTTTTGATTTTTCCACGATCTCGGGCCGCGAAAAGGATTCGTAGGTCCCCCCCATCACGGAGATGTAGGCGATGCCCGCATCCGCCAGGGTTTTGGCGAATCGGCGCGAATCCTCCAATTGCAGACCGCCGGGCAGCCATTCATCGGCCAGAAAGCGGTAGCCCACAGGAAGGTGACCCACTGCCGCTTTCACCTGTCCCAGCACTTCCAGGGCGAAGCGCTGGCGGTTGTCGAGACTGCCGCCGTAGCGGTCGTCGCGGCGGTTGGTGTGCGGAGAGAGGAATTGGGCCAGCAGGTACCCGGTACCGCCGTGCAGTTCGACCATGTCGAACCCAGCGGCCTTGGCCCGCGCCGCGGCCTGGGAATAGCAGCCGATGATGTGCTGAATGGTCGATTCGTCCAGGGCCCTGGGCATTCGGCGGAAGGTCTCCACGGCGGATGGCGCCAGCGGTTCGGGGGCAGCGTGGGCAAAGCGTCCCGCATGGTTGATCTGCAGGCAGGCCCGGGCACCCGCCTCATGGATAGTTTGGGCCAGGGTGCGCAGGCCATCGAGGCCCTCGTCGGTGTCGGCCCGCAACGTGCGGTTCGAACCGCTGCCGCCGGGATGATCCACGGTGGCGTTTTCCACCACGACCATGGCTACCCCGCTCTGGGCCATGAGGCGGTAGTGGTCCAATAGCATCGGACTGACCGTGCCGCCCTCGCCGGCATAGCCGAGGTAGAGCGGCGCCATGGTCAAGCGGTTGGGCAGGGTCACTCCCTGGATGGTGATGCCGGAAAACAAGTGGCTGAACATGGGTGGGCCTCTTTTCGAGTGGGGTATAAAAAAATTGATGGAACTTGTAAAAAGTCGTTGCCGGACGGCGCCGTAAGAAGTTCAAGATCAAGGCGCGCGAAATCCCGTGTCCTGAGGCGAACTTGTGGTACGCCGCAAGGACGACGGGATGAGCGCAACGCAGATATTGGACTTCTTACGGTGTCGTCAAAAGTTATATAGCACGATATGCACTAATACTGGCAGGGTTTTCAATTTTGACAGACGGCATCGGCGCGCTATATTTGGTCCAGTTCTATGGAGACACGGCTTGATAGAGACACTGAGCGAGCAGCATCACCGTAAAGGGGGGCGCATGAAAAAACCGCTAATCGCCTTGACCGTCGCTGTTTATGGGGTGATTCTGGGTTGCCACGCCATGCTGGGCAGCGAGGCACTGCGTCTATACGACCTGAAACATCAGCAGGAGCTCGAGCCCGTTGCATCCCTGGAGCGCTTGGCCGAGGCCAGGGTCATTCTGGTGGGGGAGCATCACGCGGTGACTGCGCACCACCGGGCGCAGCTGGAGGTGATCCGCACCCTCGTCGAGGGTGGCAAAAAGGTGGCGGTGGGTCTGGAGATGTTCCGACGGGAGAGCCAGGAGGATCTGGATCGATGGATCAGCGGCCGCATCGATGAGGCGGAATTCAAGCCGATATACCTGGACAACTGGAACTTTGACTGGGTACTCTACCGTCCCATATTCCGGTATGCCCGGCAACAGGGCTTGCCCATGATCGGTCTCAACGTGGATCGCGGTCTCACCAGGCAGGTGGCCTATCACGGTTTCACGTCCCTGAATGAGGACCAGAAGGCGGCCCTGGGCGCGGTGACCTGCGATGTGACGCCGGCTTACCGTGACTATATCCGCCAGGCGTACGATGCCCATGTGCATGGGAAGATGAAATTCGACAACTTCTGCGAGGCCCAGCTGATCTGGGATACGGCCATGGCGGTGAACGCGGATAGATACCTGCGGGCCAATCCGGACACGGTGCTGGTCATCCTGGCCGGCGTCGGGCACGCCCAGAAGCCCGGTATACCGGCGCAGCTCGCCAAAAGGGCGCCCTGGCCCTATCTCGTCCTCCTCCCTGAAACCCCCGGCAGCTTCGACACCGAACAGGTGGACGAAAAGATGTCGGATTATTTGATAAAAGCCTCTTCGCGGTTTTGAAGGCCGGCCGTCACCATTAAGTGCCCGTCCACAAATAGGCAAATTGGGTCGAGATCAAGGCGCGCGAAAAATTTAACCGCAGGCATATGGTCGATATTCCGAGGATTAAATTTTTCGTGCAACGTCGATATCGGGCCAATTGGCCATTTGTGGACGGGCACTACCGGGCCTTGCGCGGCACGATCGGTTGCAGCCAGCGATTGTTTGCCCCTTCATAGAGCCATTTGTCAGGAAAGCCGCTCTTGCGGATGTAAGTAGGGTTCCGGGTCCAGTCGATCAGGCGTTCATAGGCCTCCTGGATTTTGAGAAAGGCCTGGGCGCTGCCCCCAAGATCGGGATGGTGCCGCTTCACCTGATGGCGGTAAGCCTGCTTGATGCGCTGTTGCATATTGGACGGCGTCAGTTCTTCGGTGCTCAATTCGAGGGTGATCAGGTGGCGTGCCCCTACGGCGGGAACCGCCAGGGTGCTGGGAATCACGCTACCGATCGCCTGCCCGGCCATTCGCGCCTGTTCGAGCACATGCTGGGAGGCCACATACCGCTTCTTGGTGCGATTGCGCTCGTTCCACCACTCGGTGCCCAGCATGTTGGACAGGTCGCAAAAATCATCCACCGGTTTACGGCCAAAGCCGCGCGGCAGCACATAGCTGTAAATCTGTTCGTTGCCATAAGTGAGCAGGTCCATGACGATGACGAAATCGGTGAAATAAAAGGTGGCATAGCGCGTGTTGAGGGCGCGCAACAAGCCCGTGCGCCGGTTGAGCGAGGCCAGAAGTTGCTGCCGACAGGATAGAGCGCAGTATCGCCGGTGGCGCGGTGGAAGGGGCCGGCCGCAAGCCAGGCAGGTTCGCCGTTTGGCGTTGCCGTTCAGGGGTAAGTATGTATCGGCGCTCTGGCACATGATGGATGGATCATTTCCTCTCTTGGTTCATGTTTCATCGGCCTCTGGCTCCTTTTCTTTAATTGCGGGCCATAGATGCCGCCATCCCGACGCGTCACGCATCATAAATCATTACAAACCAAAATTTCCATCCAAATTCAATCGTCAAGGCATCGAGGTCGGTCAGCAGCCCGACCAGGTTCAAGGTGCTGTGTGAAAAGCGTTCCTTTGGGGGCTGGGATTCTAACTGAATGCCATTCAATAAACCAGGCGTGTGTGGAACAGGTGGCCGATGCCACACGCCAAGCGGTCAAGTGCGGGTAAAATGCACGGCGGGCGGCCCAGAAACTCGCTGCGCTCAAACAGTCTGGACCGCTTGTCCGCCGTCTGCATTCAACCGGCACTAGTGACCGCTGGCTCACGTGGCCCTGGCCACCTGTTCCACCCACGCCTGCCATGTCCGTTGCCATGCGAATTATATTATTAAACGCCTTCTGTCATGCATGCCTATCAAGGTAAACCACATTCAATTCGAACTACTGCTTTAGGAATCAGGTGGGGTCGTGCGATCCGGTTGGCGGATTTTCCAAGGGGGGTTTTCCGGCCCGCACGCGCAGTCGGTTGACGGCGTGAAATATGCGGGGATGGCCGAAAATGCGATGGATCACCTGGCGTTTGCCGGGAAAGTTGATCAGGGCCAGGCCCAAAACGATGGTGAGGATGCCCTGGCCCGGCAGCACCAGCATGGCGATACCGGCGATGATGAAGATCGCGCCGAACAGGTTTTTGAGGATCCAATAGGGGTAGCGCCACAGCGCGCCCCTTCGACGCACCACGCTCATAGAACTTTGGGCCGTGAGATAATCTGCGGGCAGCCAGATCAGGATCATGGGAACCGCGATCAGGGTACCCACCCAGAAGAGCGCCGATATGGCAACGATGGTGCCGATGGTGGCCTCGCTGTTTCCACGGTTAAGTGATGTGATTTAAGGGAACACTATCTGTCTGTGTCAGAACGCGGAACGACGCCCCCGTTTGGAGGTGCCGTTCCGCGTCACAAAACACATCGGGCGGGTGATGTCAATTAATCGTTGAAGAAGGCACTGTCCATTTCGACGGTCAATGGGTCGCCGTCGGTGAGACGCAGGACGATGCTGTGGATCTTGGACAGTTCGTAGGCGTAAAAGTAACGGGCGGTGACCAGTTTGCCTTTGTAGAAATTGAGGTCCGCCGATTTGGGTTTGCCGTCCAGGGCGTTCTGGGCGGCCGTGGCCTGCCGCAACCATTGCCAGGCCACGGCGATGATGCCGAACATTTCAAGATAGAGGGTGGCATCGGCCAGGAAGACCTCCACGCCCTTTTGTGCGAACAGTCCACCTAACTTCAGCGTGGTCTGCTCGAGGGTCTGCATGGCGGCTTCGAGCTTTTGCACCAGGGGTTGGAGAGCGGCGAGCCCACGGGCCGCATCGAGGTCCTTTCGCACCTCTTCCTGGAAGAGGAGAAACGCCTTACCCTCTTGCATGATCACCTTGCGGCCGAGCAGATCCATGCCCTGGATGCCGGTGGTCCCTTCGTGGATGGGATGGATGCGGCAATCCCGGAAGTGCTGTTCGACCGGAAAATCCTCGCAGTAGCCGTAGCCGCCCAGACACTGGATGGCGGCGCTGGTGGAGAGAATCCCCATTTCGGACGGGTAGGTCTTGGCCATGGGAGTGAGCAACTCCAGCAGCAGGTGGTAACGGTCGTGCTCCTCTTTGGGTTTGCAGTTCAGGTAATCCTCGTACATGGCGCACTGCATGAGCAACCCCTCGGCGCCTTCGACCACGGCGCGCTGGAAAAGCAGCATGCGGCGCACATCGGCATGTTCCACGATGGGCACCTGGGGTGTCGCTGGATCCTTTTGTCCCAACTTGCGCCCCTGGGGACGGGTCTTGCAGTAGTCCAGGGCCGCATAATAGGCGGCCGAGGCGATGGCGGCGGCACCCAATCCCACGCCGATGCGGGCGCCATTCATCATTTGAAACATATACGAAAGACCGCGATTGGGCTCGCCCACCAGGAAGGCGCGGCAGTCGTCCTTGTCGCCGAAACTCAGCTCGGTGATGGGTGCTCCCCGGTAGCCCATCTTGTGAAACACCTGGGAAACCGAGACATCGTTGGGAACCAGGTTTTTTCCTTCCACCCGCAGCTTGGGCACCAGGAACAGGGAGATGCCCTTGACCCCCGACGGTGCGCCGTCGATGCGGGCCAGCAGCATGTGCACCACGTTGTCCACGCCATCATGATCCCCTGCCGAGATGAACACCTTGGTCCCTTTCAGCCGGTAATACCCCTGATCGGTGGGATAGGCGGTGGTGGTGATATCGCTGAGCGAGCTGCCGGCCTGGGGTTCGGTCAGCGCCATGGTGCCCTGCCAGTTGCCGGCCATCATATTGGGCAGATAGGTGGTTTGCAGCTCCTCGTTTGCAAATGAGTAGATCAAGCGGGCCGCACCAGAGGTCAATTCTGAATAGACGCCGGCCGAATAGTTGGCCGATGCGGTGATCAGGTGGCAGGCACAGTGCAGCAGTCCGGGCAGTTGTTCGCCGTCCCATGCCTCGGGAAAGGAGGCTCCGATCCAACCGCCTTCACCGAACTCTTTCATGATGTCCCGAACTTGGGGATGAACCCGCACCTTGCCGTCCTCCAGGTAAGGCGCCTTGCGGTCCATCTCCTCGAAAAGAGGGTACAGCAGCTTCTGGGCCAGCTTCATGGCGGCATCCAGCACCATGTCGAAAGCCTTTTGGTTGTGTTGACGGTAATACTCTGTTTTGGTGAGCGCGACCACATCATAAACCTCGTACATGAGGAATTTGAGGTTGCGCATGCTGATGAATTTTCCAGCCATGTTTCCTCCATTCTAAAATTGATGAACTCGACCCTCAGCCGTCGGCTTTCGGTCGGATTGTCTAATTGCCGAACCAGGCCTCGTCCATTTCCACGGCCGCGTTGCTCATCTGCTCGATGGAGGCCATTTTACCCAGGGTGCAGGGTAGAACGGTCTGGATGAAGAACTCACTGGTTTTGATCTGCCCGCGATAGAAGGCTTCGTCCTTGGCCTTGACGCCCTTGGCGATGGCATCGACGGCCACATTGGCACGCCACAAGCGCATCCAGGCCATGATCACATCTCCCATGGCTTCGAGGAACGGGAAGGCGTGGGCAAAGGCCTGTTTCACGTTGGGGCTCATGATGGTCTTGCCCAGGGCCATGGCCACCTGGCCCAGACGTCCGGCCGCGGCCTCGACCTGACCGGCGAGATCGGCCAGCCCCTCTTTTTGTTTGGCGGCATCGACGACCGCCTGAATCTCCTTGAGAAAATCGCCGAACGCCTTGCCGCCGTCCATGACGATCTTGCGGCCCAACAGGTCCATGGCCTGGATGCCGTCGGTGCCCTCGTAGATCGAGGCGATCTTGCAATCCCGCAACTGCTGTTCCACCGGGTACTCCTTGCAGTAGCCGGCGCCGCCGTAAACCTGCATGGCCTGGACCGTGATGTCAAAGCCGCGTTGGGCCGAAAACGCCTTGATCAGGGGGGTATACAGCCCGATCAGCCCCTTAAGGCGCTTGCGTTCTTCATCCGTGGGGGCCAGGCTCGCTTTGGCAAACAGGCTTTCGGTATAATAGATGAAACTGCGCATGCCCTCCACGTAGGACTTCATCCACATGAGCATGCGGCGCACGTCCGGATGACGGATGATCGGCACCGACGGAGAATCCTTGCCGGCGGTCATGTCCTTGCCCTGGATACGCTCGCGGGCGTAATTGAGCGCGTATTGATAGGCCACGGATCCGTGCACGAAAGCTTGAAAGCCGACACCCAGGCGGGCCTCGTTCATCATGTGAAACATGATTTTCATGCCCTGGTTCTCTTCACCGAGCAGCATGCCGCGGCATTGACCCTTGCTGCCCATGGTCATGGTGCAGCAGGCGCTGCCGTGAATACCCATCTTTTCTTCGATGCCGGTGCAGTAAATGTCGTTGCGATCACCCAGCGAGCCGTCCGGGTTGACCCAGTACTTGGGGACGATGAAGATCGAGATGCCCTTGGTGCCCTCGGGAGCGCCCTTGACCCGGGCCAGCACCGGCGAGATGATGTTTTCCGACAGGTCGTGTTCGCCGTTGGTGATGAAGATCTTGGATCCGGTGATCGAATAGGTGCCGTCATCGTTTTTCACCGCCTCGGTCGTCAGCGCACCGACATCCGATCCGGCATCCGACTCGGTCAACAGCATGCCGCCGGTCCATTCGGCGGTGTAGAGTTTTTTCACGAAGAGCCGTTTCTGCTCTTCGGTGCCGAACAGATCGATCATCTTGCCTGTGCCGTGGCCGAAGTTGGCATAGTTGACACAGGTGTAGTTGGCGCCCACCATGTACTCCGCCACGGCTCGCGCCACCGACGGCGGAAGGCCCTGGCCGCCCAGCTCCACCGGCTCGGTCAGCGAGGTCCACTCCCCTTCCAGGTAGAGCTTGTGGGCACGATGGAAGCAGGCCGGTACCTTCACCTCGTTATTGTCGAAGGTCACGCCCTGGCGGTCGCCTTCCGCGCAGATGGGCAACAGCTCCTTCAGGGCGAACGAGCGCGCTTCGTTGATGATCAGATCGAGGGTCTTGCGGGTGAACGCACCATACTTTTTTTCCTTGAGCAGCGCCTCGGTATCGAGCTGTTCATAAAGGATGAAGTCGATGTCTCTGCGATCGGTAATGACTTGGGCCATGTTCGTTGATCTCCTTTTCCAAATGGGCAAATTGATTATAAATGAAACATTTTAACCTTTCGATCACCGGCAGGTCTGTTCCTTCGGGGGCGGGACGAGATGGACATGGGCTGCCTCGGGCCAGGGATGCCGGTTGCCGCAAGGTGATGCAGCGTCGCAAAATTCGAGCGATGGGCATGCTATCAGACAAAAACGGGAAATGTAAAGGGCTCTTTGACGGTCGTGGGAATTCGCTGGAGCCGAACGCCGTTCAGTTCGATCGGTACCGCCCGAACGAAGTTACCGACTGCCTCCAGCTAAAGATTTTCTCGGAAAAACCGATAAAGATATCCGTTTGCGGTTTCGAGAAGGTATCCGGTGTCAAAGGTCGGACCCGCAAACCTAAAAACCGCCCTCGCAGGCGGCGTAATGTGAAATTGATCCGATGCGGCGGTGTCCGAATCGACCGCACGCTTGCGTGGGAGCGAGACGATGGGTCTGGTCAAGGTCGACAAGCTGACACCCGGCGCGGTTCTGGCCGATGAGGTCCGGGATGCCAACGACAGGTTGCTGCTCTCCAAGGGGCAGGCCTTGGAAGATAAGCATTTTCGCATTCTCAAGATGTGGGGGGTGTTCGAAGTGCACGTGCAGGGAGAGGACGCCCCCTCCGAAAACAGATCCGAACCCATTGACGGCGAACGCCTGGCAGTCGTGGCCGGTGAGGTAGGAGAGATTTTCGGTGCCGTGGATATCTCCCATCCGGCGGTCAAGGAAGTGGTGCGGCTTTCCATCGCGCATCGCATGAAGCATCCCCAGGCGCAGCCGCGACCGGCGCTTCGGCCGATGGCGGGACCGACCACGGTGTCCCGACGCGAGATGTTGGCCAAACTCGACCGGCTGGACGTCCAGCTGCCCGAGGTGCCCTCACTGGTCTATGAGCTCAACGAGATCATCGCCGACCCCATGTCCTCGGCCGGCGACGTTGCCCAGGTGGTGAACAAGAGCCCCAGCCTCACCGCCACCCTGCTCAAGATCGTCAACTCCGCTTTTTTCGGCTTTCGTTCCAAAATCGACAGCATCTCCCGGGCCATCATGCTGATCGGTTCCAAGGAGTTGACCAGTCTGGCCCTGGGGATCACCATCATGGAGACCTTCAGGACCATTCCCAGGGAGGTGATCGACGTCGCCTCCCTTCTCGAACACAATCTGGCCTGCGGCATGGTGGCCCGTATCATGGCGGCCCACGGTAACATGATTCACACCGAGCAGGTTTTTGTCTCGGGCATGCTGCACGACATCGGACGTCTCGTATTGTGCAAATATTTCCCCCAGAATGCCCGGTATGCCTTTGCCTCGGCCGAGCAGTCGGGCGATTCGCTGTTGACCATCGAACGCAACATGCTCGGCTGCAGTCATGTCCAGATGGGCAAGCATCTGCTGCGCAAGTGGAAGCTGCCGTATGCCCTGGAAAACAGCGTGGCCTACCACCATCAGCCGTCGGCTTCGCCCGACCCGGAAATGGCGGCCGTGCTCCAGATGGCCGACATGATCGTTCACGGCATGGGCATCGGCCACAGCGGCGAAAACAAGGTGCCCTGCTTCGATGATAAGGCCTGGCAGCGGATCAACCTTCCGGTGAGTGCATTTCAGGCCCTGGTCCACCAAGCCGCGCACCAGGTGGAAACCTTCCGCGATCTGATGCGCCGGAGCTGAACGATGACCGGATCCCTGACCGGCAAGTCCGAGATAACGATCCAGCGCCTGCAGGCGCGTATCGATCATCTGGAGGAGAATCGCCGGTTCATCCAGAATGCCCTGGAGATGGTCCTTTCCATGGCCGATTTCAACATCGACATCAGCGCGGCGGGCAATGGCCAGCTTCTCTCCATCGCCGCCGAGCGCATCAAAGAGACCATCCCGCTGCAGGGGTGCATGATGTACCAGGTCGATGACGAGAGCGCCGAATTTTTGCCGGCCCATTGTAACCCGGACTCCCTGTCCGCTCTTTTCGAATCCCAGGTAGAGTTCATGATCGAGGAGGGCTTTTTCGCCCTGGCCATCCGGGAGCGCCGCGGCCTCTACGTGGCTTCCCAGGACCACAGGGCCCACTTTCTCCTTCATGTGATCGCCAACAACTCCAGAGTCAAAGGGATGTTCGTCGGCTTGCTGGAAAAGGGGCGCAGCGCCATTGCCAACACCTCCCTGACCCTGCTCTCCATTGCCCTTTTCAACATGGCCACTTTGATGGAGAGCATGGATCTGTTCCGGATGGTCAAGAATCAAAACGCCTTGCTCGAACAGAAGGTGGCCGAAAGGACCCGCAGACTCAACGCCTCCAAATCCAAATTGAAGGAGGCCATGCTGCGCCAGGAACGCCTGGCCCAGGCCGCCGATCAGGCCAACCGCGCCAAGAGCCTCTTCCTGGCCAATATGAGCCACGAAATCCGGACGCCGCTCAACGGGATCATCGGATGCACGGAAATCGCCCTCAAATCCACCGACCTGAATGAGTGCCACGATCTGGCGCGTATCTCGCTCAACGAGTCGGAGCACCTGTTGAACCTGATCAACAATGTGCTCGACTATTCCAAGATCGAAGCCGGAAAAATCGAGTTGGAACAGCGCCCCTTCGATCTCGATGCCCTGGTGCGTTCCGTCGCCGACGGCATGGCCTGCCAGGCCGGCGCAAAGGGACTGACCCTAAAGACCGAGTATGTGGGCGATCTGCAGCCCCGGGTGGTCGGCGATGCCCTGCGCCTGCGCCAGGTGTTGATCAACCTGGTCAATAACGCCATCAAATTCACCGAAAGGGGATCTGTCACCATCCGGGTGGAACGGCGGCCATTGCAGGGACCAGCCGACAGTCAATCGCTGCGCTTTTCGGTCATCGATACGGGTATCGGTATTGCCCGGGAGCGCCAGAAAGCCATTTTTCAGCGCTTCGTCCAGGCCGACGAGAGCACGACCCGGCGGTTTGGCGGCACCGGGCTGGGCACTACCATCGCCTATCAACTGGTGCAACTGATGGGGGGGCGGCTGGAAGTTAGCAGCCAACCCGGCAAGGGCGCCGATTTTTTCTTCGCCATCGATCTGCCGCCTGCCGTCGACACCAGCCGGACCGCCGATGTCAAATCCGCCCAGGTCGCCGGGAGCGACGAACCGTGGGTCGCTCCACCGGTGCCCGGACGCATCCTGGTGGCCGAAGACACCCCGGTCAACCAGATGGTGCTGCGCAAGCATCTCGAAGAGCAGGGTCATTCGGTGCGTATCGCGGGCAACGGCCGGGATGCGGTGGCAGCCTGCCGGGAGGAGCGTTTCGATCTGATTCTCATGGATGTTCAGATGCCTGAAATGGACGGCCTGGAAGCCACCCGGCAGATTCGATCCATATTCGCCGACCATGCGCCCACGCCCGTGGTGGCCCTGACGGCCAACGCGGATGTCAAGACCTGGCGGGAGTGCGAAGCCGCAGGCATGGATATGGTGTTGACCAAGCCAATCCGGCGGGCCGCCCTGTTGGTGGAGGTTCACCGCTGGCTGGCTGCGTCCGCCAAGTCCCAGAGCGCTTCCCAGGTCATCCCGGAACGGAACGAGGCGGCGCCCGGCGTGCCGACGGATCGCCCAAACGACCAGCGGGTTCAATTGCCGGTCCAGGTTCCACCCGAGGCACCCATCGACATCGACACCGCTGCCTACGAGTTCGGCGACCGCCACATGGTTCGCGATGTGGTCGAAGAATGGATCGGCAATGTGGCCGAGCAGATCGCCCAAATCCGGCAGGCCGAGGTCGATGGCGATCTGCCGGGCATCCAGGCCAAATCACATGCCATCAAAGGCGGGGCGCTGACCGTGGAGGCGCGACCCCTTGCGGATACCGCCGCCGACCTGGAATCGCTCTGTCAGCGATCCGCGCAGGAGGAGCTGGCGCCGGCCATCGGTCGCCTGGTCCGGGCCTTCGAACATCTGAAGGGGTTCGTGGATACCGTGGCTTGGTGACCCGATGTCGAAGGTCATGGTTAACGATGCACGCAAAACGAAAATCAGGAGAGTGACGTGAAGATCTTGATCGTAGATGATGAAATGGCCGCCTTGAGCAAAATGAAGGTGCTGCTCTCGCCATACGGTGATTGCACCCTCTCCACCAACAACCACCAGGCGCTGCAGTTGTGTGCCAAGGCCATCCAGAGCGGTTTCCCATTCGACCTGATCACCATCGACATCCGGTTGGGCAATGCCAGCGGGCACACCTTGTTGGAGAAAATCATGGAGCTGGAATCCGGCGCCAAGGTGCCTCCGTCCAAAAAGATCATGATCACCGCATCGGGTACCCGGGAGAACCTCGTCAAGGCGCGCGCCAAGGGGTGTGACGACTTCCTGGTCAAGCCGGTCCGGCGAGACGCCCTCGAACAAAAATTGCTGGCCATGGGCTATGCCCGCAAAAACTCATCGGCGAGCAGTTCTAACTGAATGTGATTCAACCTGCAGAGCATCCTTTCCAGATGTTGTTGGATAAAAGAATTCGCCTATCAATGGAGATGGCAGGCCCGGGTGGGGCAGGTGGACAGGGCCACGTGAGCC